>JAKQOD010000647.1 GCA_029565465.1 Deltaproteobacteria bacterium | reverse complement strand
CGCTCGGCTAGGTCAGCGTCACCACGCGCGACAGCCATCTCAAGCAGACGCTGCGCCGCCGCTTGCACCGCAGGTGTATCATTTGAGACATGTGTCGCCAACGATACACCTGCGGTGCAAGCGGCGGCGCAGCGTCTGCTTGAGATGGCTGTCGCGCGTGGTGACGCTGGCCTAGCCGAGCGTGCTGCGAGCCGCGGCGGCAAACTGGCGATGGCAAAAGCGCGGCTGCTGGGCCAACAATTCTCGGCTGCAAGGATGTTGTTTGCACAGGTGCTTGATGGCCGCGGTGTCTGCGATGCCGAGCGAGCTGCAGCATTAGCCGGGCTCGCCCAGGTTGCCAGTGCGACCAGCGACACTGACGGCGAGCGCGCGTTGCTTAGCGAAGCGTTTGCGGCGATTCTCCAGGCAGCGGCAGCCGCGGACGTGCTTGACGCCGTTGATCTCGACGATGTTGCGCTCCGTGGTGTTGGCCTTGGCTTGGGCGACGAGTGGTGGACGCGTTTGACAGCACGACTCACCGATGGCGCGCTGTCGCCTGCAGGAATTGCGAGGCTCCAGCTTGTGCGCAGCACGTTGGCGTCGGCGCGTTTTGCCATGCTTGAAGCGCCCAACCAGGAAGCGCTAGCGGTGCTACAGGAGGCAGCGGATGCCTGTGGCGCGCCAGCGGCAAGGCTGCGTGCGCTTTTGATGGAACAGCGAATTACTTCGGCAGCGTCAGTGACAGGCTTGCGCGAGCTGTTACAAACCGACACCACGCTTTCCGCAGCGCAACGGGCCGAAGGCTGGCTAGCGATCGCGGCCCATGCCGAGCGAAATGGCAATAACGAAAGCGAAGATGCGTTGCGTTTCGCGTTGGCCTGCCGGCCGGCGGACCCTGATATCGCGGCCCGGTTGGCACTGTCGCTAATGGAACGTGGCGAGTTTGAATTGGCACTCAACGAAATTGAACGTGCGTTACGCATCGATTCGGAACAGCCATCGGCTTGGCGCCACGCAGCGCGCATGTTTGACAGCAGCGCCGCATCGTCGGTGGTCATCGGCCGTCTGCTGGATGCCGCAGCGCAAGGCGCCGCATTGATCGCCAAAGCAGCGCCACGCTTAATTCATGCGACGGCCGAGTTTGCACGCAGTGAAGTGCTGGCCGGTGTGCACGCACACGGGCATCGGGTGAAAAACGTATTGGGTATTCTCGGGGCACGCGCTCGCAGCGCACGCAAAGCTGCCAGCGGTGTGGTTGACGATGTCCTGCAAACGAAGTTGCGTGATCTCGAAACGGAACTTGGCGTGCTGTACCAAGAGTGGGCCGAATACCTGCGATCGATGCAGAAGCCGGTGCCGTCGGTCGAGCGGGTTGGGGTGGCGCCATTGCTTGCGGACATTGTGGCTGCGGGCAATGCGCGCTGTCCGACGGTTGCAATTTCCGTAGTGGCGCCAACGGTGATGCCAGATATCGCTGGCGATCGTACGATGCTACGCGAAGCGTTGTTGAACATCGTAAACAACGCCGCCGAGGCCTGCCAGCAAAATGGTGGGAGCGTTGCCATCGAAGTACGGCTGGCTGGCGACGCTGCGGCCAGCCCGACGGTGCAGCTTGAGATTCGCGATACTGGGCCAGGCATTCCACGCAATCTTTTGCCGCGCTTGTTCGCGCCGGGGTTCACCACCAAAGAAAACGGTTCGGGCATTGGGCTGGCTATCGCCGAGCGCGTCGTTACCGCACATCGAGGGCGGATCGCACTCGACACGAATATTGGCGTAGGGACGGTGGTGACGATCACCTTGCCTAGCGAGGAACTGCGATGATTGGCACAATTGTCTGCGTCGATGATCAAGCGGAAGTGCGTCGCTTGTTGGGCGAGGTCTTTCGCGCTCGCGGGCGTGATGTTGTTACCTTCGATGACGGCGAAGATGCGATCCGGTGGCTGCAGAGCAATGACGCCGACTTGGTGATTTTGGATTTGGATCTCGGCCCAACCAAAAAGACGGGTATTGAAGTGTGTCGCGCGCTGCGGGCGGCAATGCCGGAAATGCCAATCATTATGTTGACGGGCCACGGAACCATCGACGATGCAGTGGCCGCGGTCAAAGCGGGCGCGGTTGACTTCATTACGAAAGATCCATACCTCGAAGACAAGCTGGAGATTTCGGTCGAAAAAGTCGAACGCATTTTGGAACACGCCAAAGACCGCCAGCGGTTGGAACGCGAAAACCAAGAGTTGCGGGTAGCCAACGAACGCTTGCGGAAGATGACGGGGCGGCGGTGGGAAATCGTCGGTGACTCCGCCATGATTCGAGCCGTGACCACCAAGATCGAACGCGTCGCGCCGCTGCCGCGCCCGGTGCTGGTGCTCGGGCCGCGTGGCACCGGCAAAGAGTTAGTGGCGCGCGCCATTCACATGCTGTCGCCTCGCGCAAGCGAACCTTTCATTACGATCAATTGTGCTGCGGTGGCCGAAAGCTTGCTGGAAAGTGAGCTATTTGGCCACGAAGAAGGCGCGTTCACGGGCGCCACCAAACAAAAAGAAGGCAAGTTCGAATTGGCTGATGGTGGCACCTTGTTCCTCGACGAAATCGGCAATATGTCGTTGGAGTTTCAAGCGAAGATTCTGCGGGTGTTGGAGTATCAGCGGTTTGAACGCGTGGCTGGCTCGGAGTCGATCCAAGTCAACGTGCGCGTGATTGCGGCAACCAACGCCGATCTCAAAGCGGCGATCGCCGAAGGCCGGTTTCGCGCCGACTTGTATGATCGCTTGGCGTTCGAAGTTATCGCACTGCCTCGCTTGGCGCAGCGGATGGAAGATGTGCCAATGCTTGCAGCGTATTTTTTGGCGAAGTTTCGCCACGAAGTTGCAGGCATCGCGGTTCGTGAAATTTCCGCTGAAGCACTCGACCGGCTTTGTGCCTATGACTTCCCCGGGAATATTCGTGAACTAAAAAACGTCGTCGAGCGCGCAATTTATATGGCGCAGGGCGAGCGGCTGGTAGCTGCCGATATCGATGGCGCTTTGCCGCCCGAAGCGTTTGAGCGCGGTGCGCTACAAGCAACGCCGGGGTTTGTTGACGATGCAACGTTGCCGTTGCCAGATCGAGTGGATGCGTTTGAGGCCTGGTTGTGCCAAGACGCGCTCGAACGCACGCGCTTTCGACAAAAAGAAGCGGCTCAGCTGCTTGGGCTAACCTACGATCAGTTCCGCCAGCGCTTCAAAAAATTTGGACTGGGCCGTGACTCAGTCAAAGACATGCAACGAGAGAGCTAGCCCATGGGATTCTTTTCGCGCTTAAAGCAAGGTGTTTCGAGTCGTGCCAATGCTGCACTGGATAAAGCTATTGACCCAGAAAAAGAACTGGAAATGGCGATTATGGAACTCGAAGATGGGCGCAAAAAAGCCGTCGCGGAATTGATTAGTTACAAGGCAACCGCGAAGCAAATGGACCAAGAGCTTGAGAAGTTCCGCGCCAAATCCGGCGAGTGGGAACGGCGCGCGATGGTCGCGGTAAAAGCCGGTGACGACGAAGCGGCGAAAACCGCGTTGCGCGAAAAGAAAAACTGCGAGACGGAGATCAAGAAAATCGAGCTCGATAAAGCCGAAGCAACCGGGTACGCCGTGCAGCTCAACAAGAGCCGCAAAGAGTTTGAAACCAAGCTAACGATGCTCAAGATGCGCAAAGGTACGCTTGCAACGCAGCTGCAAGCGGCACGGTCCGCGAATAGCGATGTGTTCGGCAACGACGCTGCGGTGTGGGACCGTTTTAAGTCGGCGGAAGATCGGATCGATGACGAAGCGATCGCGACGGAAATCGACGCAGCGATGCGTGGCGAAGATACGGCGGCGCTGGCAACCGAAGCCAAAATTAACGCGTTGGAAGGCAAGCCATCGACGTTGGCACTAGCTGATGACCCACTTGAAGCACTCAAAGCGAAGGTCGCGGCTGAAAAAGCTGCGAAGCAGAAGTTGCTTGCGGATACCGCTGCGACCGACGAAAAAGGGAAGGCCGACAAATGACGATGATTAGCAACGTTGGCGCGATGTCATCGCCAGTAGTCGCCGACGACGAGTGGTTGTTGGCACGGGTGCGAGATTTGGCCATCGTTGATTTTGCGGTTTTACAGCACGGGCTTGATAGTGCCAGTGCGCGCGATATCCTTGCCAGCTACGCCGACGATGCGTTGCAGGCATTGCTGGCAGCGCAAGCTCGAACCGTTGCGTTGCGCGCCACCATTGCCAAACTTGATGTTGGCGCCGCGCTGCTAGGTAATGCTCGTGCTCGCAAAAGCGGCGACGGCCGTATCGCTGGTGCGCGCATCGCCGAGACGCTGCGGGAACGCGCCAGCTTAGCGCGCGCAGCCGCACGCTTTGATGAAGTCTGCGCGGGCCTGTGGCCGCGCCTGTTGGACGCTGAGCGGCAGGTCGGCTGATGCGGGAAACGCGCACCAAACGTGATTTGCACGCGCTCAATGAAGACGGCATGGTGATGTGCAATCCGCGTGACAAAGAAGCGGCGCATCGTGCCGAGGTTGAAGGCATCGCGACGCTGGACGCCAATGCAGTGACTTGCCGCAAGTGCCTAGACTTGGTTCGGCAGCGCGCCCGTAGCGCCACATAGTCTACAGTGAGGCAGAAATTCGCTGCACTCTAGCCGTGCCCCGTGCTTGTGATCCGTTGGCTTGCCCATGCCCGGTGCCCGTTTGACGATTCATCGCAAGTTCCGAAGCAATCTCGTGGCGCGATGGCGCGGTGGTTGCGAATCTCACGCGTCATGGCGCGTGGGCGGGCATGGCCGTGCTTGCGTTGGGCGCGACGCGCGTTGGAACGGCCGCAACGCATGGGCACGAGCACGGCGGATGCCTCCTCAGCAATCGCGCCAGGCTATTGATGAACGGGTGCCGCGACGCTTGTGCCACAAATCGCAGACATCACGACTGAACTTGTGATGAATCGGCAGCCGTGTCCGTGCCCAGGCCCGTGCCCAGGCCCATGCCCATGCCCGTGCCCGTCACCACGCCGCTGTCAATGTGTTGACGAGCTAGTAACTGTAGCTTGCACCACCGCAGCGTCTACCACACCATCAACCGCTTGGGTTGCCACGCGGTCAGAGCCGTTGGCCGTACGAATCGGGGTCCGCACCGAGCCTTGTGCTGCTGTTGCTGGCGTCGGTGCCGACGTCGATGCTGGGTTTGATCCACCCGGCTTAACGATCGGCCGCTTGCTCTTATCTTCCTTGTTACGCTCTGGCTTTTCTTTGTCGCTGCGCTCTTTGCCTTCGCCGCTCTTGGCTTGGGCTTCACGTTCGCGTTCCATTTCGCGCTCTTCGCGGCGTTTTTCTCGCATACGGCGCAGGCCACCCGCCATGATCTCGGCGATGAGTTGGTCGTATTCCATGCCGATGCCTTGGGCGATCAGCACCAAGTCGGAATAGCCCGGCGTCAGGCCTGGCAGCGGATTCACTTCCAAAACGTAGATGCGGCCTTCGGCGTCCATGCGCAAGTCAACGCGTGCGACGTCGCGGCAATCAAGCGCCCAGAACGTGGCGCGCGCGATTTTTTCGATCGCCTTGAGCTCGGCTTCGGTGACCTTCGCAGGACACTCGTAATACACATGCTCTTCCCATTCTTGCTTCACTGCAAAATCGTAGACTGGGCGAGCTGGATCTTTTTTGAAGCGAATTTCCATCGGCGGCAGCACGCGTGGCCGTTTGTCGCCAAGCAACCCGACCGTGAATTCACGGCCCGCGATGTACTCTTCCACCAGCGCGGGTTGGCGGTAGCGCTCCACACAATTCTTCACTGCAGCGCGCAGTTCTTCCTCGGTATCTACCACACTGGTCGATCCGATGCCTTTTGATGAGCCTTCGGCGTTCGGCTTCACAATTAACGGGAACTTCATGTCTGGCGAAAGCCGTTCGCGCGCCGACTCCATCAATTGGAAGTTAGGCGTCAAAATATCATGCTGCAGCAGCACCTTTTTACCAAGCGCCTTGTCGAGCGCAATTGCCAGCGTTGCGCTGTCCGAACCGGTGTACGGAATGCCTAGCAGCTCGCACAATGCTGGCACTTGCGCTTCGCGATTCCGGCCTTCAACGCCTTCAGCAATATTGAAAATCAAATCGACATCGGCTTCGGCCAGGACCCGCGGCAGGTCAGGGGTGGCTTCGAGGTGAACCACGATGTGGCCTTGACGTGCCAAGGCATTGGCAATCGAAATAATGGTCTCCGGTGGATCCCATTCGGCTTCATCGTCTCCGTCGTGGCTGCGCTTAACGTTGTAGGTAAACCCAACGCGAATCGGTTGATTTTTGCCGTAGCGACTCCGCCCACGGCCGCCGAGTTGGCTTGCGGTTGCTAAGCCCGACCGCACCGCACAAGAATTCAAAATAGCTGCAACGCTTGCGTTGAATGACATGCCGAGTTGCGCCGATGCTACGAACAGCGGCGAACTCGATGCCAACGACGGCAGCCCGTTGATTTCTAATAGGTGAATGCGGCCTTCGCTGTTGATGCGGAAATCGAGCCGCGCCATGTCCCGCAAGCCGAGGCACTTAATTGCTTCGCTGGAAATTTGCCGGAGCCGAGCTGCGACATCGCGTGGCAAGTTGGCAGGACAGCGATATTGAACGCGCCCCGGCTCGATGTTTTTTAGTTTGTAGTCGACGATATTGAACGGCCGATCAGCGGTTGGCTCGACCAACATTTCGACTGGCATCAGCAGCCCGTTGTCGTGACCCACGCCGTCGATGTACCCAACCGTAACGTCGATGCCTTCGACGTATTCTTCGACGAGTACGCCATCTGGATACGCACGCAATTCGGCTTTGAGCACGGGTGCGAGGTCTTTGGGCTCACGCACAACCGATGCGCCGGAAATGCCTTTCGACGAGCCTTCGTGATTCGGTTTGACAATGACCGGAAACGCTAAGCCGACACCACGTTCAACCGCTGCTTCGTAGTTGCGCATTGTGACCAACGTCGCACGCGGCGTATCAATGCCCGCACGACCCATGATGAGCTTGGTCAACCATTTATCGAGCGTGATCGTGTTGGTGTATGCGTCGGACCCTGTGTACGGAATGCCGAGTTCCTCGAACAGGGCAGGGTAGAACGCTTCGCGCATCCGGCCGTTGCCGCCTTCGGCGGTATTGAAAATAATGTCGGGGTCGATGGCTTCGAGCCGTTCGAGCAAGTTGGAAGCGGGCCCTGAAACTTCGACCTTTTCGCATTCATGGCCAGCGGCTTCGATAGCTGCGGCAATCGCATTGACGGTTTCCGCGCTGTCGAACTCGGCCTCCTTTTCGGAGTCGCGAACATCAGTGAGGCGGAGATTGTGGGTAAACGCGACCTTCATGGAGTGATCCCTTGCATACCAGAACCGTGTGACATTCACGGTTTGAAAATTCGTCAAGCCGCGCCTCGTAAACGCGTGCCCAACTTCACCATCTCACGTAACGCACTAGCTTTGTTGATTAAAACGCGTTCCAGTAGCTCAGACCGAATTACCGTGTGCTACGTCTAATCCAGTATGCTTACGCGTTTCCAATTGCTTGTGGCTGGTTGTCTTAGTCTGCTGCTCGCGTGTGGCGGCACAGCAAAACAAGTTGTTACACCAAGCAAGGATTTGTCGTCGGCTAAACCTGCCAACCCAAGCGAAACGGTCGCGCCAACACCGCGCACCGGCACGCTTGCGAACAGCACCGATGCTGGGCCAACCGTCGTCGATCTCGATACGATTCGAATCCAAGTAGTGCGCAAAGGCCCCGGTGGCGAAACCGAAATGACGTCGGTTGCGACGACCGACTTATTCAATCAAGCTGTCGACGCCAACAAAAATGGCGATGGAAATCGGGCGATCGGCCTGTTTCGGCAGTTGGTTACCGAATTCCCGGAATCGCAGTTTGCAGCGCTAGCATTGTTCAATATCGCTGCGATTCACGATGCGCGCAGTGACCTTGATGCCACGCTAGCGACCCTTAATGAACTCAACGAGAAATATCCAGAGTCGCGCAAATCAGTCGAAGGCCATCTTTATATCGTGGCGTTGCTCACCGAGCGTGATCGATATGTCGAAGCGCTGGCCGCCGTTGACAACTTGTTGGTACGTAAGAATCTGAGCTACACCGATCAAGTCGAAGGCTACGCGCGTAAAGGCTACATTCAGATCGAACTCAATCAGCTCGAGGCAGCGGATGTGACCTTGCTGCAAGCCATCACCGCTTGGAAGCAGATTCCGAAGCTAGACGATCCATATTTTATCGCGATGGCATTTTATTATCGGGCCGACATTTTGCATCGCAAATTTGCAGCGCTGCCAGTCCGGTTGCCCGACAGCCAACTCCGCAAGGACCTCGACGCCAAAGAAGCATTGGCATCAGAAGCTTACGATCGTTGGAAACAAGCGCTAGGGTTCCGCCAAGCCTATTGGGCCACCGCGTCGGGCTACCAAATGTCGCAAATCTTCGTCGAATTTTGGAAGGCAACGGTGACTGCGCCATTCCCCAGTGCAATGAGCACGGCTGCCCGCGAAGCATATGTCAAAGAAGTCCATGCGCGGGTGCGTGAGCATTTGGAAAAAGCGCTTGATGGCCATCAGATGAATGTGGAACTGGCGGCGGCGTATGGAGTCGAAACGCTTTGGTCCAAAGCCAGCAAGGACCGTGCAGCCGAGATTCTTGCCATTTTGGGTGGCGAAGACCGTGGCACTTTCGTTCAGCCAGCAAAGTAGGGAAGACGATCCCGGCCATTGATTGCTGCTTTCACTGGGTTGTCGACGAAAATCCAAAACCAGAATCGCGGGAAATTCCCGTTTCCATCTTGACTTCGTTTTCCTGCTCGTCTACTAACTGGCGCGCGCTAGTTCAGCGCGAGCATTTGAGATGGAGATAATGACGCTGGTGTAGCTCAGTTGGTAGAGCACCTGATTTGTAATCAGAAGGTCGCGAGTTCGATTCTCGCCGCCAGCTCGAGTACCACGGCGAATCTTGATTACGGAGGAATGCCCGAGTGGCCAAAGGGAGCAGACTG
>JAKQOD010000628.1 GCA_029565465.1 Deltaproteobacteria bacterium | reverse complement strand
TATCGAATCCGAAGCGTGGCTGGTGACGGTGACCACCCGGCGATAGCCACCACGCAGAAGATTGGCATCGGTGGGATGTTGTTCGATGTGCCACGCTTCGGATTCGATAATGCGCGCGTTGCCTTGGTCGGAACGCGTGATGGTTTGCCAGTTGCCCAGCGCGTGGGTGGCAGCGCCGCGGCGCATTAGATCGCTTGGAGGCACCGTTGCTGGATCGACACACCCAGCAAGCAACGACAGCACACAGATTCGAGGTACTATAGCTGTCACGACGTGCTGTACTATCGCTTGCTCCGCGCCCGACGGCAACCTTCCAGTCCAGCATGGCGAAATCGCTTTGCTGGCTTGAGTGGGCTGGTGCTTGCTTGTTTGGCCGCCGCATCCGTTGCAGCGCAGCCTGCGACGCCCGTCGCGCCACCAACGGCGGGGGCTGGCCCGGTGGTGACCGTGCCAACGCCAGTGCCGGTTGTTGAGCCGGCGCCCGCACCTGCGTTGCGGTTGGGTATTGTCGCGTTGCCGTCGGAAGTGCCAAGCGTTAGCCGCGAGCAAGTGGTTGCAGCGTTGCAACGCAAGCTGAACCCCAATGTTGAACCGACCGCCGTTCGAACATCATTGCGGAGTTGGATCGATGGTGCGCCAACGCAGCGATCGCGTGCGCAAGTCGCAGCGTTACAGCAGGAGCTGGCGCAGAGTTGGCGTGCGTATTTATCGGTGTCGTTGGATACCGCGGCTACCGGGTTGACCACGGTGATTCGAGCCGCGTTGCCGTTGACGGTGACCCACGATGGCCGTGCGTTGTTCGTCGACGCTTTGTTGCGGTTGGGCATTGTTAATGTGCAGCGGCCCGACGCATCCGCGGCAGCCAAACAAGCTGCGCAAGATGGCATCGCGCTGGCGCTGCGCTTGGAGCCAAATCGCACCTTGTCGCTGTCGGAATTTTCGCCTGACGTCGTCGACTTGGTCGAAGCCATTCGCAAAGCACCGGTTGAGCAAGTTGAGTTGCGCGTGCGCAGTGCGACGGCCGTGCAGCTCAATCTCGACGGCGTTGAATTCGGCGCGCTAGCCGCGAATAGTTCGCGCACCTGGCCGGTTTCGCGGGGCGTACATCTTTTGCTGGTTAGCGATGGTGTGCGGCGCCCACAGCCGCGCTTAATCGAAGTTGGCCTCAACGGCGCTGCAATCGATCTTGTGCCTGAGCCCGACGCTGTTGCGGAAACGTTGCGGCGCGATGCAACCCGGTACACCACGGGCCGTGATGCCGATGATTTGCTGCAAGCGCTTGCGATGATCGGGGCCGCTGAGGCTGCGGTGGTTGTGGTGGCAACCTGGAAGCGTGGTGCGCCGGCGCTGGTTGCGCAGCGCTGTATGTTTGCAGCCAACAGTGACGTTGCCGTGGTTTGTAGTTCGCCGGTTGAAGTAGGGTGGGATGGCACAGCAGGCAAGCTCGATGGCGCAGCACACGAATTGGTGCAATTGTTGGGGCCGCTACCAACGCTGCCAGTGCAGCCAACGAGTGCGCCAATTGCGATTTTGACCGAGCCAAGCGCTCGGCCACCGACGAGCTCGACGCCAACGCGCTGCCAGTGGTGCCGCAATCCGTGGGTATGGACGGGTGTTGGCGCTGCGGTGCTTGCGAGTGCGGCGACGGTATATTTGGTGACGCGTGACGGTACCCACCCAACGCCGGTGGTGACCATCAACCCCGACGATTTTTAAGTATGTTTAGCCGAATGCGTACGGCAACACTTCGTGCAGGCCGCTGAGTAATTTCGCGCGTGGATGTTGTTCGACAAAAGCGCGTTCGTAGCCGGGCGTGTGAGTGCTGTGCACCAAGCCAACGCGTGCACCAGCGGTTAGCGGCATTGCCAAATCAAGTTCGAAGATGTCGCCGACGACAACCAGGTCGGCAAAGGTTGCACCTTCGGCTTCGAGCAAGTTCGCCAAGATGTCGAAGTAGGTGTGGCGCCGCAGCAGCACCGGGCGCGCAAGGCCGGGCAGGGTAAGTTCGGCTGGCACGCCTTGCCAGTTGTCGTCGATATCGAACTTGCGTGCAAAGCCGCGCACCCGCGACGCCAACGCTGCGACCGCTGGGAATTGGTGCGATAGCAGTTCCACTTTTTTGGCGACCGCTTCGGTATCGGAGTTGGTGACAATCCAGACCGGATGCTTTTGCGTCGCCAGTGCAGCGAGCAACTCGCCAGCGCCAGCGCGAAAGTGCGGCGAGGTTTTGGCGTAGTTGTACTTGTATAAGATCGCGCCAAGCAGGCGGCCACGGTCGGTCGCGTCGCGAAACACGCCGAAGTGGTCAAAGATGGCGTGGGCGATCGGCACCATGCGCAGGTACGGATCAACCGTGGCTGGGGCAACCGCGCGGCCCATCCAGAGGAACGGAAAGTCGCCGGGGCGATCGGTGATCGCTTGGGCCGTGGTGGCCGCGATTTGTTGCACTTGTGGGTCGCCCAACGGCCTGCCTACAAGCGTGCAAAGATCATCGAGATAGCCTGCAACGAAGGCGGCGCCTTCTTGCTCAGCGTCGGTCATCGTGCCGTCGAAATCCAAGACCAAAACTGCCATGGGACGAGGTTGGTAGCACCCGCTCGGCCAGCAAGTCTAGGTAACTCGTGCGAATCGCAATCGACGTGGGCGAGGCGGGCTGGCCGGTACCAGAAATTCGCATTTGACCGCGATCTGCGTGTTCCGTGCGTAAGGTGCTTGACGCGGTCTGCGCGCTATGGCAAATAGCCTGAGTCGCAAGACGTCGGTGCGGGGTGGAGCAGCCTGGTAGCTCGTCGGGCTCATAACCCGAAGGTCGTTGGTTCAAATCCAGCCCCCGCTACAAAAAAACGAAAGACCCTCAGAGGAAACTCTGGGGGTTTTGAGTTTTCGGGCGCCGGCCTCATGGTCCGTTGTCGGCAATAAGCCGCTCATTCGCATTTGGTGTAACCTCCGCTGCGCCTGGCGAAGTAAGATCTAGCTGATCTTGCGACGCCACTGCTGGTTGGCGGTGTCGTTGCCACGGACATTCGCGGTTGGCGCCTTGCCAGCGTCCGACTTTTCGATCTCAGGCATACTCAGCAGCCGCTGACCGATTGATGCGTGCAGGCTCCGGATTGGATCGTCGCTTTTAATGAACGAGTACAAATCCGTCGTGTACTGCTGTGGGTGCCGATGCATGATCTGTTGAATCACGGCATGGCTATCGAAATCCTCGTTGAAGGGGAATTGTTCAATCAGTGCGCTGATCATCTCTTGGGTAACGGCGTAGTCCTTCATGGCGTCTTCCTTTCGCGTTTGGTTCGGCTGTGGAGCTTGAGTACTTGACGCGCGACTTCCGCCGCCAAGCTAAATCGTCTGGTTTCACGACGGCCACCGGCGGATCGGATCGGGTATGCAATGCCCAGCCGTTTCGAGATCTTTGCTAGCGCGATCGTCCGGCCGCGAAGGTCAATGCCGGAGATGCCTCCAAGTGCGATTTCGAGGCCGCCCTGCGTGATCTCACCAGGCGTTGCTATCGACACGAGGACCTCTCGCTGGTCGTCGCTGCATTCGCTCCATAGTGCAACAATTGGGTCTTTGTCACCGGCGTTGGTAAAGAGCAACGTGCGAATCTGCTTGGCGCGAGGGTCTCCATCGTCAAGCTCTACCGTCATTCCGCGGTCCGTAATCTTCATGGCAGGAATAGTTTGATTCCAAACGATATTAAAATCAAGCACTGACTCGCTGCACGAGAACGCTTGATACACTCCAATGTAAGTGAGCGGAAGCGCGTCGGAGGTGCGCGAAAGCGTTCGATGCATCACCCTGGGCCTCGTGCTCGGTGCAAGCTCGTCGCCAACTCCACAACCGCGAACCCTCAGGTGAAATCCAGCGTATTGCTGTTGCAGTGCAATGCGGAGGCAGTGGTGGGAGAAATGTGACGTTTCAGCCTCGGCGCCGGCCGGCGGGTTGACTGCTACCGCAAGCTCGTCGATGCTGCGGCCATGGCTTTTGTATCGCCCGCGAAACGACTTGGCGGGATGGGTTTGATAACGACGCTGCTGGCAAGCCAGTTGGCGCATGCGCAACCGACGGCGCCGAGCGCTGCGGATTCAGCAGATTCGCCAGATTCAGTACATGCAACTGGGGCGCAAGCTGCGCCAAATACAGCCGGTGCAATCGACGCGGATCCGTCGACCGTGCCTACCGCGCCGACGGCGCCGTCGCCAAGCGAAGCTGCGCAAAACCACAGTGCATCGCCGTGGCTCGATCTAGCGCCGAATCATGTGATGGATCACATGTGGCAAAAGCCGAACCCGAATAACAAGCTTGCAGCGGCGCTCACGCTGGGTGGCATCTACGCGGGCTTTACGACGTGGACGTATTTTGCGTGGTATCGCAAGCATAAGCCGCTGTCGCAGTTTCGCTGGGGCGGCGATGGGCTGTTCAGCGAGCGCTCCTACGCTGGCGGCGCCGACAAACTGGGCCACATGTGGGCGACGATGGGGCTGGCCCGGGCAGGTACAGAGCTGCTCAATCAATGGGGCGGCTACGATCGCTTGACGTCAAACATCATCGGCACTGCGCTGTCGGAAGCGCTGTTCATTTTGATCGAAGTCAAAGATGGCTTCTATTACGAAATGTCGATGGGCGACTTGATCGGTGACACCGCAGGCGCCGCGTTGGCGTTTGCGATGTCGCAATGGCCGCGGTTCGACGAGCTTTTCGACTTGCGCGTCGAATACTGGCCAAGCACGCAATACCGTCGGCAGTTTAAAAACGGCAACATCAACATTGCCGAGGATTACAGCGGCGAAACCTATTTGGCCGCGCTGCATTTGGGCGCCATCCATCAATTGCGCGATCATCGTTGGGGCACGTGGTCGCGGTTCGTCGACCTTACCGTCGGGTTTGGCACCCGTGGCTACAAACCAACGAATCCAGGCGTGACGTATCCGCGCGAGCAACTGCTGAGCTTTGGCGTTTCGCTCAACGCGCAAGGCCTCTTTGATTGGCTGTTCGAAGGCCGCAAATCGCGCGCGGCTCGGGTAACCCGCAAGATTACCCACGGCTTGTTCGAAGTATTTAATGTACCATTTACCTCTGTGCCCGTGATCGAACTCAAAAATACCGCAACTGGGCCAGTTGATATGGGAGGCGCCTAATGAAAGCTTGGATTGCATTATTGTGGCTTGCTGCGTGTGGCAATTCGTCGTCGACACCGCAGGTTGACGCCAACCGCCGCGATGCGAGCAGTATCGTTGACAGCCGGCCGATTGACGCCGGCATACCTGATGCCGCGATCTCAACGCTCACCGTCACCAGCACCGCCTGGCTTGAAGGGGAGTTGATTCCTGGCATGTACACCTGCAAAGGCACCAACGTGTCGCCACCGTTGGCGTGGACGGCGCCGTCCGCCGCGCACCAAGGTTACGCACTGGTCATGACCGATAAAACCAATGGGTTGATTCATTCGGTGTTATGGGACATTCCGGCGACCACGTTAACGTTGCCCGAGAATATCCAAAAGGTCGCGATGCCCGCGGTGCCTGCGGGCGCCCAACAGCCGCTTGCGTACGACAACCAAACGTATGGTTATCTTGGCCCGTGTCCACCTACCGAACACATGTATGCGTTTGCCATCTACGCCGTCGATGCATTGCCTCTGCCGGGCGTAACCGCGCAGTCAAATCGCACGGCGTTGCAAGCTGCGATCAATGCGCATGCGACAGCAGTTGGCCGCTTGACGGGCAAGTTTTCGATACCGCCGCCGCTGTAGCACGGCCGCTGGTTAGCGATTGCGGTCGAGCTTGAGGCCAAGCGGTGCTTCTTTGGCCATGTAGTACGCGTCGTCGGTGATCACATCGTCGCGGCGCATGGCACGCAAGATGACGTCAACGCGGGCCGCGCTGGTCGCGTCGAGTGCGCCAGCGTTGCGGATTCGCCGCGTCATGCTTTTGGGCTCCGAGGTCAGCGCAGCGAGGAACGCAGCTTGGCGTGGTTCAAGATCGCGCAGTGGCAAGTCAAACCAATAGTTGGCCGCTGCCGCAATGCCAAAGATTTCAGGCCCAAGTTCGATGATGTTGAGATAACGCTCAAGAATTTGCCGCTTGGTCAACGTGGTTTCGAGGCGCCAGGTCAACACGGCTTCTTGCAGCTTGCGGCCAAAACTGCGGCGCTGATTCAAAAAGCTATTTTTGATCAGCTGCTGGCTGATCGTCGAGCCGCCGCGCAGCAACTTGCCGTCGCGCAAATCGACCTCAAGGCTGCGCGCAATTTGTTCCAAGTCGAAGCCATGATGTTGGAAGAATCGGCCATCTTCAGCTGCTGTGAAGGCCCCAAACACCATCGGGGAAATCCGCTCGATGGCGGCCCAGCCGTCGGCATCGGGGCCAACCATGCGGACGGTCCCGGTTGGGTAGGTATGGCGTAGCGTGCCTTTGAGGCTCGTGACATCGGCCATCGGCGGATCCGCCGTCACCGTGCACCCGCTTGGATCAATAGAGCTAGTTAGCGTAACGCCACCGCCAGCGGGGCGGCCTAGGTCGATCGCTGCCGTGATGCCGCCAGCGAATGAGCCCTGCATCGTCAAGCCATCGAGCGGGCCACGAATCGACGGTGGCACGGCTGCAAGCGCAGCGGCGCAGTCAAGGCGATCGAGCGTGACGGCAAGCTTGCCGTGCAGCGGCGTCGTGGCGGATTTCGCGAGCACACCCTGTACGTTAACGACGGCAGGGGCGACGTAGGCGCGCAATTGTTGGATTTCAATTTTTTCGATTGGCAACGTGCTGCCAGCGCTGCCAAGCGTGAGGTTGGCTTGCACCGCTACCGTCGGGGAGATGGTAATTTCCGAATCGTCAATGCGAGCGCTGCGGAGCGAGGCTTGCGCGATGGTGCCGTTGGCATCGACGTGCAAGTGCCGACCTTGCATCGCGACCAATGCCGTGCCACTTGCGTGGGCATCGCGGAGATCGATCGCGCTTGGCATGAGGGCTGAGAACATCGCTAACGGCAGATTGTTGCCTTCGATACGCAAGCCCACGGGCGTTGCCGTTTGTAACCACACCTGCACCGGGCGTGGCACGCCACGATCGTCGAGCCGGGCAAAGGCTTTAAGTGGTTGGTCAGGCGCTTGTCGCGAGATTGCGATGGTGGACAGCGCGAGGGTGGTGCCAGCAACGGTGACGGACCCGCTGCCGCCCACCGCGATGCCGCGCGTGATGCTCACCGATGGCAAAGCGAGGTCGAGTGCGGTGCGAGCAAAGCGCGCGGCGCCTTGGTAACCGCCATGGTCGCTGCCACCGATGCTAGCGTCGACGTGGCCGGTGACGACGCGTACGCCACCAGGATGCGGCGACAGTTCGACGTCGCGCGCGATCAACTGGCCACCGTTGTCGAGGCCGATCGTCAGTTCACCACGCGATACCACGATGCGGCGCAAGCGCGCGGCTTTGGGCGTCGTTGCCGCGCTGGCGGTCCGTTGCGGCGCAAAGCGACGCACCAAGTCTTTGAGTTCGGAATTGCCGTTGGCGTGCACACGGGCGTTGAGGCGCGGCGCTTCGACCAAAATTTCGTCGGCGCCAAAATCACCGCTGAGCAGCGAGCTGAACGCGACCCGGGCTTCAAACGCATCGGCGGCGAATAACTCGCCGATCTTGATGTCCGAAAGCCGGACGGTTGCAGTCAGGCCGGCATCGACGCTGCCGATCGAAATGGGCATGCCGCCACGTGCGGAGAGGGCTGCGTTGAGCTGCTGGGTTTGCGCTTGCACGTAGGCGTAGACACCGACCGAGACGCCAACCGATAACACGGCAGCGCTGGCAATTGCAGCCGTGCGTTGGGTGGGCCTAATGCGCACTGATCGCCTCCGCACGGCGATCGAGGCCGGCAAACTCGCGTTGCAAGATGCGGCGTTCGCCACGGCGGCGGCCGGCGCCGAGGCCTGCACCAGCCACCATCATTTCGCACAGCTCGGCAAAACCAATGCCCGCCGCAGCCGCGATGCGAGGCAGCAGGGCGCCCGGTGCGAGGCCAGGCACCGTGTTCACTTCGAGAACGAATTCGTTGCCACTCGCGGTCACGACGAGATCGACTCGCGTAGCGCCTTGGCAGCCGAGCGCGCGGTGGGCACGCAGCGCAGTGGCAAGTACGGCTCGATAGCGATCGGGGGTTAAGCGTGGCGGCGTGAAGTAGCGTTCATTGGGCAAATGGCATTTAGCGCCGTAGTCATACACACCGTGGCGCACGACTTCGATGGCGCCGAGCGCCCGATCGCCCACAATCGCAACCGAAACTTCCATGCCTGCGATGTAGCGTTCGACCACCAATTCATCGTCGAAGCAACGCGCGGCTTCCCACGCATGCTGCAAGCTTGCTGCATTTTCGCAGATGGCAACCCCGATCGATGAGCCTTCGCGCATCGGCTTCACCACGCACGGGTAACCGAATTCGCCGTGGGCGTGCAGCGCATCTTCGGCGGTCGACGCGTAGTACGCTGGGGTGGGCAGGTTGTGCAGCCGAAACAGTTCTTTGGCGCGCACTTTGTGCATGGCGGTGGCCGACGCCAAAACGTCGGAGCCGGTGTACGGAATGCCTAACAC
>JAKQOD010000625.1 GCA_029565465.1 Deltaproteobacteria bacterium | reverse complement strand
CGCATCCTGAGCGCGTGAAAGAGATTTTGCACGCGGGTGCTGCCAAAGCGCGTGGCATGGCGCAAAAGACGATGGACGAAGTTCGCGCTAAGCTGGGCTTATGGCGCTAGCACTTTCATCGCGGCGAGTTGGTGCAGCAGCAGCCGTGAGCGCGCTGGCTGCACTTGCGCTTGCTGCCGCGGTGGCAGGGCGCAGTTGTCGCGTGACCGACCCGGGCCCTGACGAAGCGGTGCGTGACATGATTCGTGCGGCCAAAGCCGGCGAGCGGCAGTTGGTCTACGATCTGTTGAGCCCAGGCACGCAAGTGCGCTTGGCCGAGCGCGCGCGCGAAGCGACCGAAAAAGCTGGCGCAAGCTTGCGCTTCACAGCGATGGACTTGATCAGCATCGGCTCGTCGGAAAACATTGCGCCACCGACAGACATTACCGTGCTCGACGAGCGCAACGATCGCGCTGTGGTTGAAGTCGTGAGTGCACAAGGGCGCTCGCGCGTCGATCTGGTACGCGTCGACGGTCGCTGGCTGATTGAGATGTCCGGGTATTGAGATATCTATAAAGCGGACCTTCGCCTTCTCGTCGCCTTCGTCTCCGAATTCAACCTCTGCCTCGGCGCAGCCGAGGCATTCACTCACCTGCGCGGTCGTGCCAGGCTGTTAATGAACGAGCTGTTGATGAACGGCGGTAAATGAACATGCGGTTAATGAACGTGCGGGCAGTTAATGAACGGGCTGGGCGGAGCCCTTTGATCAAGCGCCATCCGCACAAGCATGTCTTCGGGAGCGTCCCATCTCGTGGTTGGTTCACACCCTGCATCGCAGACCGCTGACATCACACCGGAAACTTGCCCCTGCTGCATCGCTGGCCCGTTCGTTGGCGGCTAGCTTTCCAGTAGGCGCTTCATGTCGACCCACCACGGTCCGTGTGGTCGTAGATGCGCAGCGTCGGTCGGTCACGTCGCAGAGTTGCGATCTCGGTAGCGAAGCGTGCGCCCTGCATGTTGTCGAAGTAGAGCTGATGCAGCAGGGGCAACGATGTGAGCTCAGGCGGAAACGCGGTGAGTGGATTTCCATCAAGGTAGAGCGTGTGTAATTGCCGCAGCTGCGCGATGGACGCAGGTAGGCTGGTCAGTTGATTGGAACCGAGGTCGAGAAAATACAATGACGCCAACCGGCCGATGTCAGTCGGTAACGCACGTAAGTGATTGTGATCGAGCCAGAGTGTCACGAGCTTGCTGCAGTCGCAGAGTTGAGCGGGCAGTGTCATGAGCTGGTTGTTCGAAAGCCGCAGCCAGTCGAGCGCCGCAAGTTTGCCGATTGACGTGGGTAGTTTGCACAGTTGGTTCTTGTGTAGGTTGAGCGTTTTGAGCAGTGGCAACTCGCAAAGCTCGGGCGGTACTTCGCGCAGCTGATTGTCGTCGAGCTCAAGATGCGTAAGCTGCGAGAGTTGCGAGACTGATTTGGGTAGTTCGTGGAGGCTTACGCCCGTGAGGCAGAGAACCCTGAGCGAGCGCAGCTGCCATACCTCCTCCGCAAGCGACTCCAGCGGCGAGTTGGTGAGGTCGAGCCATTCGAGCTTCTGCAGCAACCCAATTTCTTTCGGTAACGAGGTGAGCTCATTGGTGAGCAGGCGCAGCTCACGAAGCGCTTGCAGTTGACCGATCTCGGTCGGCAAGCTCGACAGCTTGTTGAAATCAAGATTGAGCGTTTCGAGCTGATGTAGACGCGCAATCTCAACTGGCAGCTGAGTGATCTTGTTGCCACGTAAATTGAGCTCACGCAGCGATGACAAATCACCCAGAGTTTTGGGCAACGTGACGAGGCCGGTGTGAGCGCACTCCAGCTTCGTCAGCTCGCGCAACAGGCCGATGCTTGACGGCAGTTCTACGGTTTGGTCGTAAATTTCGATCTCGCAGACATCGTGCCCGTCGATGAAGTCTTGCGCGAATTGTGGATCGCCTTCGCCGGGGGCCACTTGATGGCGCAACAAGAACGAGTACAGCGTTTCGATATCCGATAACGGCGCGTCATAACGACCAAGCAGGGCGCTAGCGTTCTTGATTTGCTCGTCCATGTGCTCGCAAGTAACATGAAAAAAGCCGGCCTCCGGCTCGAATTCGAGCGTGAATTCTGCGCCTGCATTTTGCGCAGTGGCCGAACCCGGCCACCGCGCGCCACGCGTTGGCGGTACTACTTGGTCTTGTCGAGCGTATCGCTTGGACCCGTACGCAGCGATTCGACGCCTGCGATCTTGAATTCAACGCGACGATTGGTCGAGCGACCTTTGTTGGTCTTGTTGCTCGCGATCGGCTGGGTTTCGCCGAAGCCCTTCGCAGTCAAACGCTCGGTGGCAACTCCATGTTGGGCAAGGTAGGTCTTTACCGCTTCGGCACGGCGTTGCGACAGATCAAGATTGTGGGCATCGTCGCCTCGATCATCGGTGTGGCCTTCGATCACGATAGTTGGCAAATCCGGGTGAGACGCGATCACCGCTGCCACGTTATCAAGCAACTTGAAAGATTTGGCCAAGATGATCGCCTTGTCGGTTTGGAAGTACACAACATCGACGATTTGAATGCCGGTGCTGGTGATGGTTGCACTTTGCTTGCGCTTGCAGCCGCCAAGTGCCGGATCGCCAGCTTCATCAGGGCACGTATCGAGCCGGTCGACGACCGTGTCATTGTCGCGATCTTGATCTGGGCAGCCGGCGTTGGCAACGGCACCTGCGACCAACGGACACTTGTCAGCGCTGTCGGCAACGCCGTCTTTGTCATTGTCTTCAGGGCAGCCATCGCTGTCTTCAACGCCATCGGCGTCCTCGGGCTCGTCGGGGCATTTGTCGGTGGCGTCACTGATGCGATCGTTGTCACGATCCGCTAGATCAGCGCAGCCATCATCATCTTGGAAGCCATTGACGGTCTCGGCTTCGCTTGGACACTTGTCCGCTGCATCGGCAATGCCGTCCTTGTCGTTGTCTGGATCGGGACAGCCGTCATCGTCTTCGAACGCATCGCGATCTTCCGCATCGCTTGGACACTTGTCGGCAGCATCGGCGATTTGGTCTTCGTCATTGTCCACGTCTGGACAGCCATCGGCATCCTTAAAGCCGTCGCGATCTTCCGCCACGGTCGGACATTGATCCGCTGCCCCCAGCACACCATCACCATCTGGATCGAGGCTGCCACCGCCGTCTTGACTGAAGCGGCCGATCCGCAAGCCAGCCAAGGCGCGCCAGTCCGGCGAACCGAAACCAGATTGTAAGCCGGCACCGGCGGCGGCAAACAAGACCCACTTGCTTGCCAGCGTATACGTAGGCCCCAGCAGCACTTCGGAATAATTGCGCCCAAAGCTACCAAACGGATCGTTCGCGGCGGTAGCAAGCGACGCGTTGAGGCCAGCCTCAAGTTGCTTTGTGATCGCATACGAGACACCGGCACGCGCGCGCAGTTCGTCGTCGACTTTAAGGTCGGCAACTTGTTTCGGCGAGCGGGCCAGGTAGCCGAGGTTCAACGCCCACCGGACTTTGCCCACACGGCTCGACGCTGATAGAAACGGAAACACAGTAGCACCCGCTTCACCGCGATAGTTTTCAGCCGACGCGGTTGGCACCGTCAGCTCCACCGTCAACGCGACCCCGAAATTGCGGCGTTTGAGCAATTGCCCTTTGGGCGAAATGCGCAAGTCGCC
>JAKQOD010000587.1 GCA_029565465.1 Deltaproteobacteria bacterium | reverse complement strand
TGAACGTGCATCAAGTGCACGGGCAACCAGCAACGCTTGAGTATCGCGTTGCATCGCGTCATCGCGGTTGCGACAGCCAGCCAGCAACGCGAGCAACGCTAGGAGCAGCAGGCGGTTGCACACCTATGCAGCCTAACCCTGCCGTTCATCGGTGTCGACCATGGGCGTAGCCTCAAAACCACCGCTCGGCGGCGGTTGACTCTCATAGCGTGCAAGGGCTAGCCTACCGACCTCACTGGAATGACGGCCTTGGGTGCGGGGTCTAGCGCCAGGTTTTGCCTCGCAGAGGATTAACGCAAATGAAACCATGGAAACGAATTTTGGAAGGTGGATTGCTCACTGCCACCGCAGCGATGGGGTTACTCGTCGGCGGTTGCGATCTGGGTCAGTTTACGGCTGGTACGACGGCGAAAGTGCTCAAGCGCGCCCAGCCCAGCCTAAAAATGGAAGCCGACTATGAGATGGCGGCGCGCGCAATCCCAGCGTCGCTTAAAACCGTTGAAGGCTTTTGGGTGGTCGACCCAGAAAATCCTAACTTGATCGCCGTCCTCACCGAAGGATATTGCCAATACGGCACCGCCTTCGTCGAAGACGAGTGGGAAATTGCCAAATTCGCAAAGAACCTCGAAGCGGCTGAATACCAAAATAGCCGCGCGAACAAGATGTTTACCCGCTGCTTGAATTACGCGCTCAAGTCACTGGGCTCGCGTTGGCAAAACGAGATCTTCGGCGAACCTGAAAAGGTTGCCAAATTGATCGCCGAAACCGGCGGCGACAAACGTACGCCGATGATGTGGGCTGCGTTGGCCCTCGGCTCAATCATCAATCACAACCTTGATGACATCGAAGTAATCGCTCACCTCACGACGGTTAAGGCAATGTTCGCACGTGTGCTTGAGCTCGACGCCAAGCGCCTGCCAAGCGATAAAACGTTGGCAGCGCTGCCACACGTTGCCATGGGCATGCTGCTGTCGGCTGGGAGTGCGCAGTTTGGTGGCGATGCCGTCAAAGCTGGCGAGCACTTCCAAAAAGCGATCGACATTACCGAAGGTAAGTACCTGTTACCATACGCAATGTGGGGCTACCGCGTGGGTCGTATGACGCGCGACCAAGCATTTTTTCATGAAAAACTTGTGAAGGTTTTAGAAACTGCACCGTCCATATGGCCGGAGCAACGTCTCGCCAATGAAGTCGCCCACCGCCGGGCACGCCGCTATCTCGCACAGGAAAAGGAGCTGTTCCGATGAATTATAATAATAAACTGCCCGTCAATTTGGCCAAGCGCTCAACGTTTGTGGTCGCTGCAACCCTGATCTCCGGTACGTTGGCTGCCAGCCAAGCTCACGCGGACAATGTTGAACTGCGGATTGCCACGCTTGCACCAGCCGGCTCCAAATGGATGCAAGTGCTCGACAAGGGTGCAGCCGAAATCGCCAAAGAAACCACCGACAAAAATCCCGACGGCACGCCGAAAGCTGGCGCGGTGCCACGCGTCACCTTGAAGTACTACCCAGGTGGCGAACAAGGCGATGAAAAAGATTTCATCCGCAAAATCAATCTCGGCCAGCTCGACGGTGCGGCGATCACCGCAACCGGCTTGTCGTTGATCGACGAAAGCATCCGGGTGCTTGAGTTGCCGATGATGTTCGACAACGTCGCCGAGTTCGACGCGGTTGCGGATCAGATGTGGCCAACCTTCCAATCCCGCTTTGAAAAGAAGGGCTTCAAGCTCAATGATCGCGGCGAAGTGGGTTGGATCTACTTCATTTCGAAAAACAAGATCAGCTCGATTGCTGACTTGAAGAACCAAAAAGCCTGGTTGTGGGGCGACGATAACTTGGTGAAAGCCATGTACGCCAAACTAGGCGTTTCGGGCGTACCGCTGGGTGTGCCGGAAGTGGATCCCGCGCTTACCTCGGGCCGTGTTAACGCTGCTTACGGTTCACCGTTGGCGTCGGTGGCGTTGCAATGGTACGCCAAGGTTAAGTTCATGACGTCGATGCCAATGAGCTACGCGATCGGCGCTACCGTGGTTTCGATCAAATCGCTCGAAAAGATCGGCGCCGACGACCAAAAAGCGTTGACCAAGGTCGCTAAAGGCCTCGGCAAAAAGCTGCGCACTGCCATTCGCTCCGAAAACGAATCAGCGAAAAAAACCATGGTCCGCAAAGGCGTCACCATCGTTGAAACACCGACTGCCATGGTCGATGAATTCCGCAAGAACGCACAAGAAGTGTGGACGTCGCTCGCAGGCAAAATGTATTCGAAAGAAGACCTCGCGTTGATGTTGAAGTACCGTGATGCGTATCGCGCCAAGCACCCGCCAAAGGCTGCGGCACCTGCCGCCGCGCCGGCGCCAGCGCCAGCGAAGTAACCGGCAACGCAACTACTGCCAATCGGTTCACGGCCTGTCCCAGACGGGCCGTTCGCATTTTCGGTGCATTTTTGCCAGCTACTGCCGCAGATCAATTGGGATCATCCGGTACGCTCGCGCCGTGGGGAAAAAAGCCAGTTCTGAACCAACCAACGCAGCCGTTGCACCAGCGGCTGCGGTCGATGATCCGTTTAACGCCGAGCAGGTCTTTCCAGATGATGGCGTGGTGTCATCTGCGCTACGCAAGACCGACCGAACGCTTGGCATGATCGAACAAGCCTTGCTGTTCGTGTTCTTGGCTGCGGTCGTGTTAAGTGCATCGGCGCAAGCAATCGGCACCAAGCTCTTTCACCACGCATTTGAGTGGTCGTTCGATGTTGTGCGCGACGGCGTATTTGCGATTGCGATGTTGGGGGCTGCATTTGCAAGCCATCAACAACGCCACCTTGCTATGGACCTGTTGTCGAAGCGCTTGTCGCCGCGTGGACGCTTGGTGTTGCGCGTATTGATCTCGCTGTTCACCATCGCCGTGGTGCTGATCTTCGTACGTGCTGGCATGCACTTGCAGGAGCAAGCCGCCAAAGAAGGTGGCAACCATCTCATCTCGATGGGCAAGATCGCGGCGTTAGTGCCACTGGGCGCGGGCCTCGTGATCGTCCATGTCGCGATCCACATGTTGATCGATGTTGATTATTTGGTGCGCAAGAAGTTGCCGCCTGAACGCTTGAAGTTGAGCCACTAGCGCTAACCGTCACGTCAGGTCCCTTCCCTTTTACCTTCTTCGCCCCAAGCGAGCACTATGCAAACTCTACTCGTAATTCTGCTTCTCCTTGCGTTCGTCAGCGGCGCACCGCTTTTTACTGTCATGCTCGGCGGCGCGTCGCTGGGCGCACTGTCGCTGGTCGATGGCCAACGTGGTTTTGATGGCAACTTCGACGGCATGGTGGCGTCGATGTTCGGCGTTGGCACGGGTGAACAAGCCGCCGTGCTTTCGACCTTGCCGTTGTTTATTTACGCTGGCTATTTGCTTGCCGAGTCCAAATCGGGCGACCGCTTGGTACGGGTCGGCAATGCAGCCTTGGGCTGGATGCCAGGCGGCTTGGCAATCGTGGCGATTCTTACCAGTGCGTTGTACACCGTCTTCACCGGCGGCTCCGGCGTTACCATTATTGCGCTTGGCGGTGTGTTGCTGCCGGGCTTGGTGAAACAAGGTTACCCTGAACGGTTTTCGTTGGGCTTGATTGCAGGCACGGGGGCCGTCGGCTTGTTGTTCCCACCGGCCGTGCCGCTTTTCATTTTCGGCACGATCTTTGGTTTAACCAACCTCGATCCTGAAAACTTCAGCTCGGCGCGCTTCATCTTCGCTGGCATCGTGCCTGGCTTGGTGGTGCTCACGATGTTGTCGATTGTTGCAGTTGCGGTTGCGATTCAAAAGAAGCTGCCTCGCACCAAATTCAGCATCAAAGAGCTTTGGGTTAGCTTCATCAAGGCGCTGCCCGAACTGGCTATTCCGTTCGCCGTTATCGTCGGGTTAGCGCAAGGGTTTGCGCTCTCGGAAGTTGCCGCGCTCACCGTGCTTTACGTCGTCATTCTCGAAGTTGGGATTCTGCGCCAACTCAAAGCAATACAACTGTGGACCATCAGCCGGGAAGCCATGGCGATGGTTGGCGCCATCTTCATCATCATCTTCGCTTCAACCGTGATGACCAATTATCTCACCACGGCCAAAGTGCCGGAGCACTTGGTGGCATGGACCCAAGCCCACGTGCATTCGAAATGGGTATTCCTGTTGGCGCTCAACGTTATTCTGCTCATCGTTGGCACCATCATGGATGTCTTCTCGGCCATCGTGATCATTGTGCCGTTGATCGCACCGATTGCGATGCGTTATGGCGTAAGCCCTTACCACCTCGGCGTCATCTTTTTGCTCAACCTCGAAGTTGGCTACCTGCATCCACCGGTTGGCTTGAACTTGTTCATCACCAGCGTGAAGTTCAACAAGCCGATCGTCGAGGTCATGTGGGCGACCGTGCCGTTCCTCGTCACCATGTTGGTGTCGTTGATGATTATCACGTACGTACCGTCGTTGACGGTGGTTCCCGAAGCCGAGCGCCGTGGCAACGCGAGCAACTTGGTTGCGATGATGCACGAAGCGGCCGAGTCAGCACGCAGCGTTAAGAGCGTGGACTTGGTAGCTGCCGATGGCACGCCGCTGCTGAACAAAGCCGGCCAGCCAGCCAAACGGTTGCTTGCGGATTGTGATGCGATTGCCAACGAAGGCGACAAAGAGAAGTGCAAACAACTATTCTTTGATGTCAGCTCGTGTCGCAGTGCCCCTGCGGCCGCCGCTGCACCACCGGCTGATGCGACCGGCAGTGCCGGTTCAGACAGCACCGTGGGCGAGGCCGCAGGCAGCGGCAGTGCCGGTTCAGGCAGCGCCGGTTCAGGCAGCGCCGTGGGCGAGGCCGCCGGCAGCGGCAGTGCCGGTTCAGGCAGTGCCGGTTCCGGCAGCGCTGTGGGCGAGGCCGCCGGCAGCGGCAGTGCCGGTTCAGGCAGCGCTGTGGTCGAAGTGCCACCTGCTGCAGTAAGCCCCGTGCTCGCCTGCGAACGCAAAGCGATTGCGGCCTGGGTTGATACCAACTTGGAGACTCTCGACATTCAGCTGATCGATAGCGTCGAGTTGGTCAATGCTGAAGGCGAGCCAGTCACCAACGCCAGTGGCCCGGTCACCAAGAAACTCAGCGAGTGCGACAAGCTCTCCGGCCTCGCCCAAGAAGGCTGCCGCGACCTATTCATCAACGTGACGCGATGCAAACTCAACCCACCGGAAGGCCAATCCGAAGAGGATTGCCGCAAAGAGAAAATCGGCACGTGGGTTACCGACAACACTGAAACGCCTTGAGTATGTCGTCGGCAACTGCGCTGCTGCGTTCGCTGCGGCCGCATCAATGGGTGAAAAACCTATTTGTGGCGGCGCCGTTGGTATTTTCGCGGCACTTGCTCGATAGCGCGTATGGGTGGCGGGCGGCGGCGGCAGTTGCCATCTTCTGTGCACTGTCGGGTGCGGTTTACACTTTCAATGATGTGCGTGACGTTGAAGCCGATCGTGCCCATCCAACCAAACGCAATCGCCCGATCGCATCCGGCGCCTTGTCGACCCGCGCAGCGCTCATTGCGTCGGCAGTGCTGGGCAGTGCCGCGTTAGCAGCCGCGTTTGCATTGACGCCGATGCTGGGCGTGGTCGCCGGTGGTTATCTTGCCAACAACCTGGCCTATACGCTGCGCTTAAAACAAGTGGCGTTCCTCGACGTCGCCATGATTGCGGCTGGATTCTTGTTGCGGGTGTACGCCGGTGCGGTCGCGATTAACGTGCCAGCATCGAGCTGGTTATTGATCTGCACTGGTTGCCTAGCATTGTTTTTGGGGCTCGGTAAACGCGCGCACGAACTGGCATGGGCGCAGCAGCAACCGGAAAAAGCGTCGACACGTGCAGCGCTTGCCGGGTACAGCCTCGCCACCTTGCGGCCACTCATGCTGGGCTTGGGCGTGGCGACCTGTGTTGCCTATGTTGGCTATGCGCGCTCGGCCCATACGATTGCGTTTTTTGGTACCGAGCAGTTGATCTATACCGCTCCGTTTCCTGTGATTGGCATTGCGCGTTTTTTGGGCCTGACCCTGTGGCAGCCAAAACAAGAAAGCCCAACCGAAGCGATGTTGCGCGATCCGTTGTTCATCGCGAACATCCTGGCATGGGGCGCAGCGATCGTGTCGATTGTCTACCTGTAGGCTAGCGTTGAGCGCGGGTAACCAGCTCGGTAACCAACGACTCAAGCATGGCGCGCTCGGCGAGTTCGCGGCCTAGCGTCTTAACAATT
>JAKQOD010000560.1 GCA_029565465.1 Deltaproteobacteria bacterium | reverse complement strand
CTCACCTACGAATGCCGCGAAAAAATTGATGCTGCCGGACAGTTCGCGTGGACGCTCATCGGTCCGGTCGCCGCGTTGAACGATCGCAGCGGCAAGCAAGTCGGCAAATACGCTGGTCCGCCGGCTGTCTGGACACACAACGACGGTTCAACCGCGCGCGGCACCCAGCTCGCCATTGCGCCCGGCGGTGCAGGCAACATCCCGCTGCAATTGGTAAAGGTCGACCAAATCAAAGGCAGCGGCGCAATGAGCGGCATCACCTACATCCAACGCGTCGCGACAAAGGGCGGCGTCGCACCCGCGCTCCCGTGCACGCAAGCCGACAACTACAAAGAAGCGCAAGTCACGTATCAAGCCGACTACATTTTTTATCGTTCGATGTAGCGGTGGAAGCGGCACCTGCGCTTCGCGCAGGATTCGCAAACCTGTAAGGCGCAATTAGATTGTTCGACAAGTTGATATGAACTCACGCGTTTTACGTGGCCACCAACACACCCTATGGCGCGGACTACGCCGCCAGCTTTGGGTGCAACATGTATGCGACCCAGAGTAGCGCCCCTCCGACGACAACCGCGCCCGCACTCCACGCCATACCCAACGCATTGGTAAGAAAAAATACTCTCGTAAGTAGCGCAAGACCGCCAATCGCAAGTACGGCGCCGACAATTCCGAATGCGTAAATCAGAAATCGGCGCCATGCTGGCACGCCTGCTGCGGCCAGTTGGCGCCACATGGACGGCGGCCCTTGATACTGAGCGTAGGAGGCGCACGTCTTACATACGTTCATATGAGCCGCATTTACGCAGTTGCACCGTCTGCAACGCCAGTCATAGGTCGGGGCAGCTTTTGGCATAGGCACCAGCAGAGTTGAGTCCACCCGATTCTTTGCCATTTCAGAGAAGCAAGCGATATACGTGCGACGAGTAACGGGTGGAGTTCCAGATGACCGTATGAGGGATCCCGTAACCCCATCGCGAAGCGGTCAGGAACTTGTTCGAAGGGAGTCCCCGAGGAGCGGAGCAACAGCCGGTCCAAGACCAAAACCACGAGCCCACCGCGCGCGGTAGCGCGCCATCGGGAGATTTGTTTTGGACCCGCCTGTTGCGGGCACCGCAGCATCAGGGCGAAGATCGGGTCGCCTTCTTTTGGTTACTTTTGGCGATACAAAACACGTTGCCGTGTATCAATTTGCCGTGCAATAAGATTGCACCCTACGGGGTACGGGGCATGGTTGCCCCTACGCCGAAAGCAACTCCGCCACAGCACACGCCACCACTTGCGTGGCTTTGCGCAGGTCTTCGAGCAATAGATTTTCATCGGCACGCTTTGCGTTTGACTCGGGCACTGTGCGCGGCCCTGCGCCGTAGAGTACGACCGGAATGCCAGCTTCGCCGTACAAGCGTGCATCGGTGTAGAGCGGCACGCCAAGCGCGGGGATCGTCTCGCCGAACACGCGCTCGCCATGTTTTTGTAGCGCGCCCACGAGCTTTTCTTGGCCGGGCAACGGTTTGAGCGCGTTGGCTAACAGCAAGCGCTTGATCTCCACGCGAATGCCGCTGCGGCCGGCGACTGCGCCTTCGATCATCGCGCGAACTTGCGCCTCCACTTCTGCTGGATTCTCTTCGGGAATCATGCGTCGATCCATCTTCAACACGACCTTGCCGGGCACAACGTTGGTGTTGGTGCCGCCGCTGATTTGGCCGACCAACATCGTCGGCGTATTGATGCCCGCGACCTTAGATTTGATCTTGCCGAGGTCGGGCAGCTTGCCGTAAATCGCGTTGAGAATTGCGTTGGCGGCTTGGAGAGCGTCGTGGCCGGTCTCGGGCATCGAGCCGTGCGTGGCCGTTCCGTGCACGGTC
>JAKQOD010000559.1 GCA_029565465.1 Deltaproteobacteria bacterium | reverse complement strand
CGAGTACGCCACCCGGGGTTTGCAGCACAGCTTCGCCTTCTTGTTGCGATTTCTCGGTGAAGAACTTCATGCCCAGCATTTCGATGCCAGCGTTCGACGTGGTTGCAACGCCCGAGCGCAGCAGGTCAAAATCGGCGATGACACCGGCGTCGCCGCGGGCCGCCAAGGCTTGCGCTAGCCGAATGTCGCCGCGGAGCGCTTGCGCAATGGCTTGTTCACGAGCACCGGTAGCATCGGGGCCATTGAGGGCGAAACGCACCCGGGCAACGCTCATGCGCATCGCCGATTTAGCGATACCGGCCGAAGCTTCGAGCAACTTGAACTTGCTGTTGAGTTGCGCGGTCAGCGCTTTGTCGAGCAGCTTGCCTAAGTCGAGGCTCGAACCGCCGATCGAAGCGGTTTTTTGCACCAGGCCATGCACCCCAAAGCCGCCGGTGAGGGCAACCGAAGCCGACGCGACTTTGGATTTGAGTACGCCAACATCAATGACTAGTTGGTCGCCGTCGAGCTTGATTGCGGAAACGTCGAGCTGACCTTCGATTTGCGCGCGCAGCGCCGCCGACAGAACCAATTCATAGCCAATCACGCGGCCTGGGTTCGCTAGCAAAATCGGTACGCCTGCACCAAGGTTGATGCCGAGCCGACCTTGGCCGCTCAGCGAAAACGACTCACCAGCCTTCATGGCTTTGAGATCGGCGGTCGAACGTGGAAACAAGAAGCCCCGCGCTGCGCGAATGGCTGCCAACGGGCTGTTGAGTTGCGCTCGAATCTCAGTTTGATGCAGTGATACAACGCGCGCTTCGAGTTCGCCGCCGACCGTGAAGCCGAGCGTTGTGGCAAGCGTGCCGTCCGAGCCAAAGCCACGGGTTGCCAGATTCCATTGAGGATTGTACGACGCAGCGATTTTGAAAGCGCTTTCCGCGTAGATCTTGCCAGTGCCACTGGTCAACGCTGCGGCGCGGACCCGATTGCTTTCGGTGGTCAGCGAAGTTTCGCCGTAGCGCGATGCGAGACCAGCGACCAATTCGTTGAGGTCACCAATGGTCAGGTCGTTGGCAGCGACATCGGGGGTTGAATACAAGGACGTCGCGTTCAACTTGAGGCTGCCGTAGTTGGCGGCCGTTAATTGATCATTTAAGGCGTCGCTTGCGAAGCCGGCGCCGACTGACATGATATCGCCAAGGTCGAGCTTCTTCCAATCCGACACCAACGATCGGACCGAGTCGAGGCCATCGCATTTGCCGTCACACGACACGCTCAGCGTGTCGCCATCTTCGGTGGTGCAGCCAGAAATCAGGGAACCGCTGGCAAGGAGGAAAGCAGCGAGGAAGCGGTATGACCGGAATGATGACGACGACATGCCCACAGTTATTTGCACTTGTGGTGCCAAGTGCACACAGAACGTTGCAGATCTCACGGACCTGGCTAACTCCTTTGCCAGCCGATAGTTTTAGCCATGTGGCGCTTCGAGTAAGGGGGCCGCACCCCGAGAATCGTAGTCTCCGACCAGCCAACTAGCCAGGACTACAAACCTAGGCTGTTGGCTCTAGACCACGATTGGGTGATTTGTGAAAACGACCATGACGCGTACTATTTTGGGAGGATGCTTGGACCAGAGCCGGACATTGATTACCCTTGAATTGCAACTCGCAGCGGAGCTGACGCGGTTGCTCGATGGTTTGTCGATTGGCGCGCAATTCGATGTGCCGCTTGCTGCGGATCTCTGCTTTACCCTTGAGCGATTTCTCCCGCGCGAGCTGGTTGCTCAATACCCAGAGTGGCGAGGGCAGGCCCTTGACGGTTTCTTCATGGCCAGTGCTACGAAAACCGGCCCCGGCACAGCTGAGTTTTTGGGCCTGTGCATACTGATGCGCGACCAGCGGGTCACGCCGTTTTTTGTCGAACTCGAACTCGCGGGGCCCGAACGTGGAGCGCACGAGCGCACGCTCGAAGCGGGGCCTCGCGGCGTGCATGTTCGGCAATTGAAGCTAGGTGAACCCGGTACCGGTCCGCTGGGGATTTCCGGTCCGGCCGTGCACTCCGGTGCTGCGCGTAAACTACTCGACCGGCTTCCTGCTAGGCTCGACAGCTTGGAGTGGACGTACGCGCTGGAGACGCCGTCGCAGTCGTAAGGTCGAAAGGCTTGGATGATTCTCACAAACCGTAGAAGGTGAATAATGCAGATAATCTTCGAGGACGAACTTCGTCGCGACATAGTGGTCGTGAATGATTTTCGGGCGCCATTTGCGCACTTGCTACCGGCCATCGAAAATTCCGGCTATTGGTATGTGAATCGGATCGATCCATACGGGTTCACTGTGTTCAATCAAAAGCAAGCGCCTCGCTTGCTGGTTGAATGGGATCAATTCTCCGCCGCCGTCAGCATGAACAATCCGGTCTTAACAGCAGTCTTGTTGGCTATACGGGCGCTGATCGTACGACTCAAAGACGAGGTGCACAGGTATCTTCGATTTCAAGGCGAATAGCGGATGCTGCCCCCGATGACGAATGAATGGCTAGTTACCGTAGGTGGTTACAGTGCGATCATGTCGCAACGCGCGTGGGCGACTTGGAACACGTACGAAAGTATCGACTACGATGCGGCTGGTGAAGTTGCCGACTACCTGGGCGTTTTGGCTGTTCGTGAGCATTCGATCCTGGTGCTAGGTGGGGATCCTCGACCGGTTCTTGCCTTCCGCAAAAATGAACAGCTTTGGATTGGCCGTTGGTTTTGGGCGGAAAGTGACGCGGACGCACTCAACGAACTTTTGGCGTTCAACGTTGGGCCGTCAATCTGTTCAGTGGAGTGGGCCACAACTGGTGAAGACTACGTGCTGGTCGATACCGCGCTCACGGCTCGTTATCTTCGTGGCTGCCCAAAGCAGCCGCATGCAGTAGGCGTCTTGTCTGGCCGCTATCGCATTGAAACCCACCATGTTGAACCGAACGAAAAAACGTGGCTGCTTGCACACTCGTTTCATCGTTTGTGAGTGTCGGTGGGTATCGGCCGGTATCGGCCGGTATCGGCCGGTGTGGGCATGCGTGCTTACAGGTCGAATAGTTTCTGCCATTGTTGTGGCTAACTCGCTCGGGCCTTGAAGAAAACCTGCGCTGCGACGACGATGAAGGGTGATGGGGCAAATTCGACGTCGTGCGACGTGGCTGCTAGTTGCGGCAGTCGTAGTTTTCACCATGAGCGGCTGCATCCAAAGCGACTTGGTGCCATGCGACGACGGTCGCTTTTGCGCTGGTGGCTCGGTGTGTACAGTGCAAGGCTGCGCTGCTCCCAGCGACGTTGCCGCGTGTGCAGGCCTAGCGTCGCAAGCCGCCTGCACGACGTCCGAAAACGCAGCCGGTTACTGCAGTGGTGGCACGTGCTTGGCCATTGCATGCGGTAATCACCGGGTTGATTTGCACGAGCTTTGCGACGATGGCAATCAAAACAATGGCGACGGTTGCAGCGCAGATTGTAAATCGATCGAAACCTGCGGCAACGGGGTGCTCGATCCATCCGTTGGCGAGCAGTGCGACGATCGAAATCTCGTCGATGGCGACGGCTGCCAAGGCAACTGTCAGTTGCCGCGCTGTGGTGATCATATCGTCGATGCGGCGTTGAATGAAGCGTGTGACGAAGGCGCCGCCAATTCGTTGGCGCCCGACGCGCTCTGTCGCCCGACGTGCCGACTGCCACACTGTGGCGACCGCGTGGTCGATGGTGCGCTCGGCGAAAAATGCGACGACGGTAACAGCGCCATCGCCGACGGCTGCACGCCTGACTGTCGGTCGAACGAAACCTGCGGCAATGGTTATGTCGACTTCAATGAACAGTGCGACGACGGCAACCGCAACAATGGCGACGGTTGTCGCAATGACTGCACGATTCCGCATTGTGGCAACGGCATCATTGATGCCGACCTGGGCGAACAGTGCGACGCCGGCGTGGCCAATTCACTTGCACCAGATGCACCGTGCCGACCGATCACCTGTCAGCTACCCCACTGCGGCGACGGCGTCACCGACGGTGCGCACGGCGAAGTTTGCGACGATGGCAATCTTACGCCTGGCGACGGCTGCCGACCCGACTGTCAGTCGGATGAAACGTGTGGCAATGGCGAACTCGATTTCTTCAGTGGCGAACAATGCGATGATCACAACACCCGCGGGCGCGACGGTTGCGGCACTTCGTGTCAACTTGAAACCCGCGGTTGGGCGGACGTGGCCGACACTGCACCGTCGGCACGCATCACCGCGAGTGCCTACGATGCCGCGCGTGGCGTAGTCGTGATGTTTGGTGGTGCCGATCAAACCGTTGCGCTTGACCAAACCTGGGAATGGGACGGTGTGCGTTGGACGCAGCGCTTTCCGGTTCATAAGCCGCAGCGCCGGTCGGCGCACGCGATGACGTATGATTCCAAGCGCAAACGGGTGCAGATGTTTTCCGGCAACGGCGATGGCACATTTTACAACGATCTGTGGGAGTGGGATGGCGCCGATTGGCACCAGCGGCCGTCGGCACACGTGCCTCCGGGACGTTATACCCACGGCTTTGTCTATGATTCTAAGCGCGATCGTTTGGTCGTCTTTGGTGGTGCGAATTCTTCATCACAATTTCTGCTCAACGATACGTGGGAGTTTGGCGATGGCGATTGGCATCAAATGGTTAGTGTCAACACGCCACCGGCGCGCTGGCACACGTCGCTTGGCTACGATCCTGCGCGTGGTGTAACGGTGCTGTATGGCGGCATGGGTTATTTCGATACGTGGATCTGGAACGGCGTCGATTGGACTGCGAAATCGCCGAGCCAACATCCCGTTGCCAATGCTGACCTCGCGATGTACTTCGACAGCCAGCGTGGCAAGCTCAATGCGTTTGGCGGCGCTGTGATCGAAGGCTTTAGCACGGTGAGTCGGCACAACGACATCTTCGAGTGGGACGGCAACAACTGGACTCAGCGGGTGGTGGCTGGCCCGCCACCCACGCCGCGGTTCGTTGGCGTTGCGGCATATGACCAACGGCGCAATCAGCTCACCGTCTTTGGTGGTGCGATCGCAGGTGGCGTTGCCGGCGATACCCTGTTGTTGCGCAACAACACCTGGTCCAGCAACGTGGCAGCGACGCTCGGCCCAAGCGTGCAACGCGCCGCTGCCGCCTACGACCCGATCCGTGGTCGCTTCGTTGTATTTGGTGGCGTGTTGGCCAATGGTGCGCTTAGCAACGCCACCTACGAATGGGACGGCGCAGGGTGGACGCAGCGCACGTCGGCGCAATCGCCGTCGGCACGCGCTGGGCATACGATGGTGTATGACAGCGAGCGGCGTGCAGTGGTGTTGTTCGGTGGCTACGACAGCCAAGTACGCAATGATTTTTGGTCATACAACGGCACAACGTGGACCAACATCAGCAACCAATTCAGCAACGCGCCGTCGGTGCGCCAAGGCCATGTGATGATCTTCGACAGCGCTCGCAAACAGTACGTGGTGTTCGGTGGCAGCACCGAAGTTGGCCGCGAATCGTTTGCTGGTTACGACTACTCGGCGCTGGGCGACACCTGGGTAGCCACCAATGGCACATGGCAACAACTCAGTGGCACTGCGCCACCCGCCCGTGCCAGCGCAGCGATGGCCTACAACGTAGCAAGCCAAACGGCATTGCTGTTTGGCGGCTCTGGTGCGCAAGGGTACGCTCCCAATGGCACCACCGGTCGCTTCGACGACACCTGGGAATGGACCGGCAACGGCTGGCGGGAGGTCACCGTACCCACCGGCGAACGCCCACCACGCCGGTGGGGCCATGTCATGGCTTTTGATCCGTGGCGGCGTACCATTGTCATGGCGAGCGGCGACGGCCATGGTCCGTTGCGTGGTGATGCGTGGGAATTCGTTGACGGTCACTGGACGCCCATTGCAGGGCCTGAGTTCGCCGGTCGGCGCAACGCCGTGGCAGGTTACGTCGCAACTACGGGTGGTTTCATCATGCAAGGCGGCTCCACCGCCACCGGTGGCGGTTACAGCTACGGCAGTATTACTGGCCCGTCCACCACGTTGCCAACGACGAGCGTGCTGAGTTTTGCGCTGTCCGGTGTCGCCGAAGTTTGTGATGCTGCAACCGACTACGATGGTGATGGTGCCATTGGTTGCACTGACGGTGATTGCTGGGCGCAGTGTGCGCCGTTGTGCACGCCGGAAACATCGTGCAGTGCTGGGCCAAGCTGCGGCGACGGCACCTGCAATCCGCTTGAGACCTGCGGCTCGTGCGCGCTCGACTGCGGAGTGTGTGCCGCCGTGTGCGGCGACGCCGTCTGCGCCAGCAGCGAGTCGGCGACCAGCTGCCCTGGCGATTGCCACTTCTAGCATCGGGCCCGAAACGCAAAAACGCCGAGCTGGGCCCGGCGTTTTTGTTGCTGATTCAAACGGCGCAGCGAATTATTTCGTTGCTGGCGCTGGAGCAGCTGGAGCTGCAGCGTCCTTCGCTACCTTCGCACCCTTCACCTTTTTGGTGGTAGGAGCTGGTGCAGCGTCTTTCGCTGGCGTTGCAGGCGCAGCGGTTGGGGCAGCGACTGGAGCTGGCACTGCCTTAGCAGGAGCTGCGGTTGGGGCAGCGGCTGGCGCTGGTGCTGCTTTGGCGTCCTTGGCGGTTGCAGCAGGTGCTGCTTTGGCAGGTGCCGCGGTTGGTGCTGCAGCAGGAGCTGGGGCTGCTTTGCCTGGTGCTGCGGTTGGTGCAGCGGCTGGAGCAGGTGCTGCTTTAGCAGGCGCTGCCGAAGCTGCGCCAGCGCCTTCTTTTGCAGGAGCGGCAACGCCAGCAAACGCTGGAGCTGCGAACGACAAACCGAGAGCGACAACGAGAGCCGAGGTAATGTTTTTCATAGTGGGACGCCACTATGCACCTGGTGTGCCGTTCGCTAGCTCCAAGGGGGCACGGTAACTGCTTGATTACAGGTCCGACCGGCGGTTATGCGAGCGGCGCAGCCGGGGCAAATCGCCACGCGGGGCAACGTGCCCCATACCAAACAGGCGCTTTGCAACCTGAGCAACTTCGTGCAAAGTGGCCGCGATCCTATGGCTGCGCATCCTTCGGCTCGCCTGACTCGCAAATTCGCGCTCGCGATTATTGTTGTGGTCGTTGCCGTGTTTGGCATCGGGGCCGCGGTTGGCTACCAACGTGAATCGGCGCAGTTTGAACGCGCCCAGCGCGCCGAAGCATTTGTGTTGGGCAGTGCGCTCGCGCGCGGGATGGCTGATGTATGGGAGAAAAACGGGGAAGACGCTGCCTTTCGCTTTCTTGGCGAATCGTCCGATTCGCGTGCCCACGTGTCCGTGCGGTGGGTGTGGGTTGATGAGCCGGCTGGCGGCCTGCATATGCCATCGCTGCCGATTCCTGAGTTGCGTGATCGCATTTTGATCAAACGCAGTGGTGGCGAAGCGGTGTTGTACACGTTTGTACCGGTGACGGTACCGGGCCCGCGTCGTGGCGCGTTGGAACTCCGCCAAAGTTTGGCCGAGCAGACGGCCTACATCAACGAATCACTGCGCAACAACATCATTGAAGCGTTGGTGCTCGCGCTTGCCTCGGCGGGCTTGGTGTTCTTGTTGGGCGTGCTGTTTGTTGGGCGGCCAGTGGCCAAGCTGGTCGATAAAGCGCGCCGCGTTGGTGCTGGCGACCTTACCGGCCCATTGGTGTTGGCGCAGCGCGATGAGCTCGGCGAGCTGGCGTTGGAAATGAATCGCATGTGCGACCGCTTGTCGGCTGAAGAACAAACGCGGACCACGATGGAAGCGCAATTGCGCCATGCTGAACGGCTCACTACCGTCGGCAAACTTGCATCCGGGTTAGCGCATGAATTAGGCACGCCGCTCAACGTGGTGGCCGGGCGCGCGCGCTTGGTGGCCAGCGGCGATGTCGAAGGTGAAGACGCGAAATCCAGCGCACGTGTGGTCCTCGACCAAACCGAGCGCATGACCAAGTTGATTCGGCAACTGCTTGATTTTGCACGGCCGCGGCCGCCGCAGAAATCGTTGCAAGCCTTATTGCCGATCGCGGAGCGCGCTTCGACGTTGTTGGCGCCAATGGCCAAAG
>JAKQOD010000554.1 GCA_029565465.1 Deltaproteobacteria bacterium | reverse complement strand
CAGCCCGTGGCGTCGATAGACGCCGGCTTGCAGCATGCCTGCAGCGCCAAATGCACTAAGCGCCAACTGAATCACTACCGCAGCAATTTGGCCAACCCCCGTCGGAGTTGCTGCCAAAAACGCAGAGACTGCCTCGGCCGCAATGAAGCCAGCGATAATGCCGATGATTTCTGGCATGTGATCGCGAATCGCTTGCGCATATTGGCCTGCAACTTCGCCAAGGTGGTTACGCGACTCGGTTACGCTGGCGATCAAGTCGGCAATGTGGCCGACAAACCGTTTGGCCTTGGCATATAGGCCATTACTCAACGACGCATCAGGCACCACGCCTTCGAGCGATTGCGCGAACCCTGGGCTGACAATCCAGATGCGATGTCCAGCCACCAATTCGATATCACTCGCGCGGCCTTTCTTTGCCGCTTCCATGTTTATCGCCGAGAACACGCCAGGATCATTCATTGACCCTTTGATGCCAGCGCGTCCACGATTCGTGTGGAGCAACACATTTTCGAAATAGCGCAGATCGTGGCCATCGCGCCCATTGCCAGCAAATTCGCGAGCTACAAGCTTTTGTGCCGTGTCACCGGACTTCACTTGATACAGCCGGGCCATTGGCTCCGGCAGTGCGGTGTTGACGCGAAAATGTTGCACGTAACCGCGTGCTATTTGATTCGGCAAGAACGCGGTAACGTACAACCATTCTTTGGCACCAGGATGTGTGCCACTGACGAACACACGCGTAGTCGCCGGCAACTTGGTTGCGATAACCGGAACCCCGCCGGCTTCTTTAGGCCCGGTTCGAAGGTTGGCGCCGTTGCTGGTGTCAATGAACCCGCTAGCGTTAATTCCAGCAACCGGTTGCGCGATGGTTGCGTTTGGGGTCGGATTCGCGGCTGGGGCGCGTTGCACAGCCCCTTGGCTGTGAACCGACGTGGTAGTTTGGCCTTTGGCCGGCAACAAATCGACGGCGGACTGGCCAGCCACGACACGATCGGCGATGGCATCGGCGTTGCGCTCGTAGTCATCGCCCGCAGCCCCAACGCCGCCAAGCAATTGTACGCCGGCGCGCTGCTGCATCACATGTGCAACTTCGTGAGCTACGGTGTGTTTGTCTTGTTTGTCGCCGAGCACGATCTTGTTGCCCGAGGCAAATGCGCCAGCGCCCATGGCTTTGGTGCCCGCCATTGCCGATGCGTCGCTATACGCTTCGATGTGGCTGATGTCGTGTTCGCCAAACGAACGTTGAATATCCGCTGCGAACGGCACCGCATGACTGCTGCCGCTAGTACCTACCGCTGCTGCCCGATGTACGTGAGCGTTGTCAAAGCCCCTCCGATGAACCGTCGTCACGCTTCATCTGAACGGGAGCGCCTGCGCTCGGCGCAGTCTCCGGATCCAACAAGAACTCCATGCCGTTTTCGTCGTCGCCTTGGAGCTTGGCAGTATGGCCCTGTGCCGAGCCATGTGCTGAGTGCCGACGCGAGGTATGGCCAGCAGCGTCGGTGGTCGCGCTGCTTTCGCCTTCGGCCGTGACGCCGCGCGCGCTGACATTGCCCTTGTGAGTCAACGAGCTGGTGCCGTCGGTGGCAACCAACGAATTCAACTCGTAGCCGGCAGTGTTAGCGCCCACCGACCCATTGGTTACCAAGCTTTGTGAGGTACTGCCGTCGGCGGCGCGGCCAGTGGTGTGGGCCACCTTCAACTTGCCCTTTTCGTCGGTGCCAGCAAACGACCGTTTGGTCGATTCGCTACCATCGGCGCCATAATCCGAAGTTTCGCTTAGTGACAAGCGGCGGCCAATCGCTGCATCACCACCGGTAAATGTGCGTTCTTGGTGCCGATCGCCGCTGGCACTTGTTGTCGATGCGCTGCTAAGCGCGATTGATTTTTTACCGGCGGATAGCCCTGCCGAGGCCTCTTCGCTCGAACTGCCGTCGGCATTCGCAGTCGTGTTGTATGACGTCTGAATTTGCCGCTGCGCGACGCCGAAGCTGCCGCTATTTTGAGACGAAACATTGCCGTCAGCATCACGTTCGGTCGTCCGCCCAACCGAGGCCCGCAAATCGCCGTTGGCACCAGCAACGCTGAAATCGTCACTTGAAGCGCCGGTGGTTGCATTGGTGCTTACGTCCCGGTTGATGGTTAGATTTTGATCACCACGGGTATACCCAAGCGACAATCCCTCGCTACGGGTGCCTTCGGCGTCCACTGACGAGGTGCCACGGTACGAACCTTCTTGGCCGCGATTGTTGATGCCCAACGTGGTTTCGCTGCTCGAAACGCCATCTGGGCCGCGACTGTTGGTTTGCCCGGCCGAGATCGAGCGAGCTTTGTCACCGGCGCCATGCCCCAAGGTGGCACTATGACTATCCGTGACTGTGCCAACGCCATCGACGCCGTGGGTGCCTTCGTACGATGCATTCAACCGGCCAAACTGGCCGTCGCCCTTCCAGGTTTCGCTTTGCCCACCGTCGGCGTACGCGGTAGTTTCGTGGCCGGCGTGTAATGCCCGCGTATTTTTGCCGTTGCCGTACTGCAAGCCACCAGCATGAGCAACCGTAACATCGCCGCCGGCGGTAACGTTGCGCGATTGCGAATAGTCGCCCGACAGCTTAGGCCCCAAACGACCTTGGCCTTCCCATGCATCAGTGCTGCTGCCATCGGCGTTGGCCGTG
>JAKQOD010000517.1 GCA_029565465.1 Deltaproteobacteria bacterium | reverse complement strand
CAGTGAGCACCGCGTCGAGGGCAAGGTAGCTGTGCAGCGTATTGTTTTGCAGCGCGGGATTAGGCGAACAACGGCCCAGCGGCAGCCACTGGCTTGCGACAAACCCAGTTTCTTCTTCGAGCTCGCGGGCGGCTGCAACGTCAGGCGCCTCACCGGGGTCGATCATGCCGCCAGGAATTTCGAGGCAGACCGTGTTGGTGCCGGGCCGATATTGCCGCAACGTGACGACGTGGCGTTCGGGGGTAATTGCGATCACGTTGACCCAATCGCTGCATTGCAGTGTTGAGAATCGTTTGGTTGCCCCCGTGCGCGGATGCCGACAATCCACGAACTCTGTTCGGAATACACGGTACTCGGCGCCGGGGATACGCTGTTGGATTGGCCAGCGCAGGTCATGGTCGGAAGCGGATGCGGAAGCTGGTGGCATAACGAACCGTAGCGTACACCGAATGGCAAAAGTTATCGGCGAGCGACGGAGGCCGATAACATTGCCGATACGTTCGGTCTTTCATCATTGTTGGCTTCCCAAAGCCCGCCGTTTTGGGCCACTCTCGGGACCATGGCAATTCGTTTCGGTGTGGTGCAAACGCTTACGTTGGGCATGTGTGCAGCGGCGCTGGTGGCAGCGCCCGCAACCTCAACTGCCGGCGGCTTTAGTATTATTGAATTTGGCACTCGTCGCACAGGGATGACGGCGGTGATCGGCCGCCCCGACGAGCCGAGCGCCATTTTGCACAACCCGGCTGGCATGTCGTTGTTGTCGGGCAACCACGTGTACGTCTCCGGTGGCTTGGCCATGATCAACACCGAGTTCAGTTTATTGCCATGGGACCAAAGCACCACCTACATCGACAACGTGCAACCCGGCGCCGACGGTTATTACGCAGGTGTCAAACCAACGCGGGCGATGGCGGTGTTGCCCATGTTGGCCGCAACGTTTGAAGTTAAACCCAAAAAGCTGTGGCTTGGCATAGGTGCCTTCGTTGGCAATGCCACCGGTGCGAAATTCGATCGAGCGGCGGTTACGCGCTATCACTTGATCAACGGTTATATCGTTGCGCCGCAGCTTTCAGGCGCAGTGGCCTACAAACCTCGCCATGATCTCACGCTTGCGGCCACGCTTGGTGTCATCAATTTTCAAATCAAAGGCGAGCGGCTGTTTTATCCGATCTTGCCAGACGGCACCGACGTTCACACAACCATCGGGAGTCGTGCCTTGTTGAAACTCGAAGGCAGTGGCTGGGCGCCGGTGTGGAGCGTTGGTACGTTGTATCAACCGACGCCGAAAATTTCGCTTGGGGCCGCCGTCATTGGCCGCATCGACGCGACGCTCGAAGGCGATGTCAACGTGCAATACAGCGACGATGCTTTTGTGCCGAACGACGAACTCGAAGGATTGCAACGTACCTCGCAGATCGTGCCTTGGACGCTGAATCTCGGTGGCAACGTCGATGTGCATCCCAATATCGAAATCGGCGCTGATTTTCGTTACTGGCTGTATCGGCAATACAAAGAGCAACGCACCGAGATCAAAGGCATCGTGTTGTTGCGTGAGCTGGTAACGGTCAAAAATTACCACGACTCGTATCAAATCTCCGGCGGTATCCGCGTGCACGACTTGCCACAAGCGCCGCAGTTGGAACTGATGGCTGGTACCCACTACGACCGCACACCGGCGCCAGCCCAAACCGTGACGCTCGATCAGCCAACGTTTTCACACATCGGGCTGCACACGGGCGTGCGGTACACGATTGGACGGTACCGCCTTGGGGCTAGTTACCTGCGCTACTTCTACGATGTTCCGACGATCACGGACAGCGTCACGGCGCCGCCATCGAATATCAAAGGTGACGGCGTCAACGACACCTTTTCGTTGCAGTTCGAAGGCACGTTTGGCGGTGCGCAATGAGCAGCCGCGCGCGCATTCCAGCCGTTGGTGTCGCAGCCGAAACGGTATTGGCCAGCATGAGCGACATGAAAGGGCGCGATACTGATTGGCGCCAAGGCCGAGTGTTCTCGTTGGTGTATCACGCAGGCGAAGCGCACGAGCAGTTGTTGCAACGCGCCCATGCGATGTTTGCTAGTGCCAACTTGCTCAATCCGTTGGCGTTTCAAAGCCTCAAGCGGATGGAGAGCGAAATCATCCAAATGACGGCGTCGCTGTTTCACGGGCCCGACACCACCGTCGGTTCGGTAACCAGTGGTGGGACTGAGTCGATCTTGGTTGCGATGGCTGCGTATCGCGACCGCGCACGCAAGCAGAAGCCTTGGATTCGCTCCCCGGAAATTGTGGTGCCTCGCTCGATTCACCCAGCGTTTGATAAAGCCGCTCACTACTTCGGTATCAAGCTGCGCAAAGTCGCGCTCGACGACAATATGCGCGCAGACGTCGCCGAGTTTAAACGCAAGATTGGCCGCAATACGATTGGCTTGGTTGCTTCAGCGCCGCAATACCCCCACGGCGTAATCGATCCGATCGAAGCAATTGGCGCGCTTGCGATGGAGCATGGCATTCCGTTTCACGTCGACGCATGCGTTGGCGGCTTCGTGTTGCCGTGGCTCGAAAAGCTCGGCCGGCCGATTCCGTTGTGGGATTTCCGCGTGCCCGGCGTTACGTCGATATCCGCAGACCTACACAAGTATGCGTACGCCAGCAAAGGCGCTTCGACGCTGACCTGGCGTTCGATGGATGCGATGAAGTTTCAATTCTTCGTCGAGACCAGTTTTCCTGGTGGCATCTACGCATCGCCAACGCTCATTGGCACCCGGCCCGGCGGCCCAATCGCTGCAGCATGGGCCGCGCTGCAAAGCATGGGCGAAGCAGGGTATTGCGAGCTCGCTGGCAAAGCCGCGCAAGCGGCGGACCAACTCGCCAAAGGCATCTCCACGATAGAAGGCCTCAAGCTGGTCACTGATCACGACGCGCCGATCGTGTCCTGGCAGGCCACCGGCCTCGATACGTTCGCGATTGCCGACCGGCTCGAAGCCAAAGGCTGGTCGGTCGATCGCATGCACAAGCCAACCGCAGTGCATCTGACGTGTACCGCGAATCACCTTGCGATCGTCAACGACTACTTAACGGACTTGCGCACCGCCGTCGACGAAGTGCGGCAAAATCCGAATCTTGCCAAAAGTGGCACAGCGCCGATGTACGGCATGGCTGCCAAGATTCCGATGGCCGGCATGGTTGCTGGCACTATTCGCGGCGTGCTGGCCAACATGTATGCGCCAGGCGTGGTGATGCCGGACGTCACCGAAGGCGGCGACGGCATCGTCGACAAAGTGCTCGGCAAATACGGTGACCAAATCCAGAGTGCGTTGGACAAAGTCGAAGCAGTGCGTGCCAAAGTCGAAGCGTTCTCGCGCCAGCGCCGCGCCACCCGGAGCGGCCAATGAGCAAGCGCATCGCTTTTGTGCGCATCATGCAAGAAAGCAATGCGCTGTCGCCGGTGGAAACCACGCTGCGCGATTTTGAAGAAGCGCATTACGTTACGGGTGATGCGCTGTTGCGCTCGGTGAGCCCAGGCGGTCACGAGCTACAAGGGTTTTTCAAAAAGGCCGAGTTGGCAGGCTTCGTCGATGCAGCGCGCCATAGCAACGGCGAGTTTGTGCCAGTGCCGATTTTTTCAGCGTGGGCGTCGTCGGGCGGGCCGCTTTCGACCAACGTATTCGAAACGCTCGAGCAACGGATGATCGATGGCTTGCGTGCAGCCGGGCCACTTGACGGTGTCTATGTTTGTTTGCACGGTGCCATGGGGGTGGTGAATATCGGCGATCCGGAATCCCGCTTGTTGCGCTCGGCGCGGCAAGCCATTGGAGGCGGGCCGGTAGTGACCACCCACGATTTGCACGGCAATATCACCAAGGCGCGGATCGAAGCAGCCGATGCGATCGTTGGCTATCACACCAATCCGCATCGCGACCATGCACGCTGTGGCCGCAAAGCCGGCGACATTTTGATCGGCATGCTGCGCGGCGAAATCAAGCCAGTGCAAGCGTGGCGCACGCTGCCGGTGATCCTCGGTGGCGGCAAAACGCTCGACTTTATGTCGCCGATGCGTGCGGTGTTTCAACGCATGAAGAAGATGGAGAAGATGCGCGATGTGCTCGCGACCTCTACGTTCATGGTGCATCCGTGGAACGACGACCCAGCGTTGGGCTGGGCCACCGTCGCAGTGACCAATCGCGATCGCGATTTGGCCGAGCGGCTCGCCGACGAACTGGCCGAGATGAACTGGCAGCGTCGGCATGAACAGCCGCCTGCGTTTGCCAACGCCGATGACGCGATTGCTACCGCTCGCTCAGCCAGCTGGCGGCGCAAACTTGGCGTCGTCACGATGTCGGATGCCTCCGATGTCGTGACAGCTGGCGCACCGGGTGATTCGACCCACTTGCTCAAAGCGTTGCTGGCTAAGGGGCAAGGCTTGTTAACCTATGCAGCTGTCCGGGACCCGGACGCTATTGAACAACTGTGGTCGCGCGCCGATGGTGAACAAGTGTCGCTGACCGTCGGTGGTAAGCTCGATCCATCGCGCAGTTCGCCACTGCCGGTGACCGGAAAAATCGTGGCTCACCATCAGCGCCCCGGGTTCCTTAAGGTCATCGTATTGGCAGTGGACCACCTGCGCTTGGTAATCACCGAAGGTCCCGCGATGGTGATGCGGCCCTCGTTCTACAAAGATGTTGGCCTTGATATTTGGAAAGCTGACATCGTGGTGGTGAAGAACTTCTTTCCGTTTTTGTTGTTCTTTTTGCCGTACAATCGCAAGACGGTGTTCGTGCGGACGCAAGGCACCACCGATTTTGATGCTTCGTTTGCGCTTACCTTCGACGGTCCAGTGCATCCGCGTGACCCCATCTCCGAATGGCGCAGCCGCGATCGGCTCCGACGCGGCATCGTTGGCCCTGCCGACGCGGCAGGTTCGTCGGCGGCGTAACGATGGTCGAGCCGCTTGCGCTTAGCCTGCTGTTCATCATTGGCCTGGTGGCGTTTACCACCGAAGGCGCGATGGGCTTTGGCGGCACCGTTATCGCGGTGAGCTTGGGCGCGCAGCTGTTCGCCATTGATGCGTTGTTGCCGGCGTTTGTGCCGATCAACATGGCGCTATCGGCTTATCTGTTGCTGTCGGCGTGGCGCGATATTGCGTGGCGCACCTTGGCCCGCGCTGTGGCGCCGCCGGTGGTCCTCGGTGTTGGCGGCGGGCTCGCGTTGTTTCATGTTGCAGCTTCGGTCTGGCTGCAGTTGGGCTTTGCCGTGTTTGTCGCGGTGCTTGCGGTGGTGCAATTGCGGCGCTTGGCGGCCACCACCGTCGCGGAAGGCCCACTTGGCCAGCCTACGCGTTGGGGCTTTTTGCTTACCGGCGGAGTCATCCATGGCTTATTTGCTACCGGTGGCCCGATGATCGTGTACGTGGTTGGCCGCTTGATCGTCGACAAACGCGCATTTCGCGCAAGTTTAGCCGTGCTTTGGCTGACGCTTAATTGTGCGTTAGTTGGCAACTACATCAGTGCTGACAAATTCACCGGCCAGACCTGGCGGTTAGCCGCGGTGTTGGCGGCATCACTGCTGCCGGGGGCGTGGCTAGGTGAACAACTGCATCGTCGCCTCGACCCCAAACGCTTTGCGCGCATGGTGTGGTGGTTGTTGTTGGTTGCCAGCACCGTGCTCGCGCTGCGCTCGACGCTCAAGCTGCTGGCCTAGTACCTCGCATCTAACGTTAGATCACGGTTTTTCCCGGCCTCTTGGGTGACTAAGCCCGGACGCCTGGTCGGCGGGTAGCACGGAATCGCGCTAGACCCTGCGCTACAAATCGTAGTAGACCGCTGCCATGAATGAGGCAGCGCGCCGGTTAGAAAAGAACCTGTACCGTCAGGTCAAAGACACCTGCGAGGACTACCAACTGTTAGCTCCCGGTGACCGCATCATGGTTGCGATGTCGGGTGGCAAAGACAGCTATTTGCTGTTTCACATTTTGCATCAGCTGTTGCCGCGCTTGCCGTTTTCGATCGAGTTGATCGCGGTGCATCTCGATCAACAACAGCCAGGTTATGACGGCACCGGCCTTGCGCGCTGGCTGCAAGCCAGCGGCCACCGCTTCGAGATATTGTCGGAAGACACCTATTCGGTAGTCACCACGCACCTCGACAGCGCGCAGACCTATTGCTCAATGTGTTCACGTCTGCGGCGCGGTATCTTGTATACCGCTGCGGAGCGTTTGGGCTGCAATAAGATCGCGCTGGGCCAGCATCGCGACGATGCGCTCGAAACGTTTCTGATGAATCTTTTTTACAGCGGCAAAATGCAAGCAATGCCTGCGAGCTATCGTACCGATGATAATCGGTTCGACGTGATTCGTCCGTTGATTGAATGTGCCGAGTCGAATATCGCTGAACTGGCAACCGCGATTGGCTTTCCGATCATTCCTTGCAATCTGTGTGGCTCGCAAGATGGGCTTAAGCGCGATGCGATGACGGCGCTGCTGGCAAGCTTAGAAAAAGACAATCCAAACGTGCGTGCCGTGATGGCCAATGCGTTGCGCAATGTGCGGCCAACTCACTTGCTCGATCGTGATGTCGCTAAAGCCTGGGCACAACGGGATCAATCGATTCGACCGAAAGAAATTACGACGCCGCGGGCCGCGCATGCTGCAGCGCAACCGATCCTCAGCGGCGGCAAAGTTCGGCTGCCAGTCGTTACTTCGAACGAGTGAGCGCCGCGTCTACAGGCGGCCCAAAATGCCGAGTGCTGGGATGAAAATGGTCTTGGTAATGTCAGTTTCGGGGTTGAATTGGTGCTCGCCGCCAACTTCGGCGAACAGCGACAGGTGTTGACCCAGCGCAACGTCGACGCCGACGCCAGCGCGCGCGCCCCAGCGTGCTCCATTGGAAAAAAACACCGGCGCACCGACGCTGACCTGTGGCCGCACTTTGCCGGTTAATAAAGAAAACGTAGCGCCAAGATACGCGCCATAGGTTGGGCCGATGATGCCTGCCGCCTGCACGGCGACGCGCTTATGCACATCATAGAAACCACCGACCAACACCGCAGCGCCACGGTTCTTGACATCGATATGAGTCCGCACCACAGCACCAAAGCGAGTGGGGGCACCAGGTCCAACCACGATGACGCGCGGTTCACCTGGGGTAGGTGCTTCGGGCAGCGCGACCATTTCAATCTCGACCGTTTTGGTTTGTCCAGCAAGTACCGTCCCGCTGCTGCTGTACGGCTCATAGCCTTCGAGTTTTGCCGTCAGCTTAAACGTGCCGGGCGCCACGCGCCATTGCGTTTCACCTTGTACGAAGATCGGATCATCATTGTTCACAACAACCGTGGCACCATCGGGCTCCGCCGTGAAAGTCACCACGGCGACTTTGGCGTCGAGCTCGGCGAGCACTTTTTCGACGTCGGCACGTTTGGCCGGGTCCGAATCCGCGGCCTGCAGATATTTGAAGTATGTATTTGCGGCTTCGGCATTGCGATTGAGTTGCCGCAACGTCGTGCCGATGTTGAGCAAGATTTTCGTGCTCGCGAACTGTTTGTATGCGCTTTTGAACGTGGCCAACGCGCCCAAATAATCTTTGTCGTTAAATAGCTTGAGCCCACTTTGCATCAGAGAGCGCGCTTCATCTTTGTCTTTGCCGTCGTCGGCGTTTGCAACTGGTGTATACGCAAATGCGGTTAGCAGGCCCGTGACGATAAGGCCGCGACCGGCCCAGGAGTGTATCCAAACTTTGCTGCGCATTAATCTATGTCCGTCTCGATGAGCTGACCGCTGCCGTTGCCGGCTTTGGGATCCTTGGGAGGGTCTTTCTTAGGATCTTTGGGAGGGTCTTTCTTAGGATCTTTTTTGGGATCTTTGACCGGCGGCTTCGGCGGAACTTTGTGTGGCACGGCTGCTGGCGCGGCGTCAGGTGGCGCGGCGTCAGGTGGCGCAGCATCAGGTGGCAGCGCGGCATCAGATGGCGCATCGGGCATTGCAGCGTCGACCACAGCCGGCGGTGGTGGCGGCGCTACCGCCGCCGGGGTTTCGGCTGGCTTCGCGCTTGGCTTTTGCGTCACGAAAAAAATGCCGACACCTGCTGCAATCGCGACCATTACGCCCACCGCAACCCACGGTAGCGGTGAACGCGAAGCTGCGGCAGGCGCAGTAATCTGGCTGGCCGTGCCACCAAGCGTCGTAGACGTTACACCAGCGGTAGCTTGTGCGCCCGGTTGCGAAGCTGGGCCGCGTTGCCCAGGCCGCGATGCCGGCCCCGGGCCGGTGGCGGGATTCGCTGGCGCCTGGCCCGATGGCGTAAACGTCGTCGGCGTATTGTGGTTCGCGTAGACATACGGCGCGGGCGTTGGCGCAATGCCGGCGCCGATCAAGTTCGGTGAACTCAGGATGCCCGTGAGGCGCGCCAGTTCACTACCTAGCTCATTGGCGGTTTGTGGCCGTGCGCTTGGATCTTTGGCCAAGCAACTCATGATCAGCGCTTCGAGGCCTTCGCTGACAGGGGCGATCGTGCGCGGCGACGCTGGTGTTGCGTACAAGTGAGCACCGATCAGTTCGCCTGCACCTTGCTGGGTAAATGGCGGCCGGCCCGTAACCAACTCGTACAATACGCAACCCATCGAATAGATATCGGCCCGGGCATCAACATCGCCCGTGCCGCGACACTGTTCCGGCGACATATACGTTGGGGTGCCCATGACCGCGCCGGTTTTGGTTGCAGTACCGGCGAGCCCAATGTCGGTTAGTTTGGCGATGCCGAAGTCGAGCAACTTGGTGCGTTCGCCGTACGGATTGTCCGGATCTCGGACGATGTAAATATTGTCGGGCTTGAGGTCGCGATGCACGATGCCTTTGGCATGGGCCGCCGCCAAGGCGCCACAGGCGCTGCGTAACAAGAACGCTAACCGCGGCTCTTCCATGCGGCCGCGGCGAATGCGGTACGACAGTGGCTCGCCATCTAGAAATTCCATCACAAGGTAGGCCAAGCCATCAGGCAGGTAGCCGAAGTCGAAGATTTCAACGATGCCGGGATGCGCAATCGAACTTGTTGCCCGGGCTTCGTTGAAGAAGCGATTGACGATCTCGCGATTGGTCGAATATTCGGGATGCAGAATTTTGACCGCCGCCGGGCGCCCAATCAACGAGTGGGTGGCGCCATAGACGGTGCCCATGCCACCGGCGCTTAACACGCTGGTGATCTGGTAGCTGCCGACGATGGTCCCAATCATAACTTGTTAATGATCCAGGGTGAAACCCGCTAAGTCAAATCGGATTCGCCAAAAGGCCGCAGCGGGACGCTGGCGGGTGCATCGGCGTGATTTCAGGGCTTGCAGAAGCCATTTTCGAAGGCTGCGACCTCATTTTGCATTGCGGGATCCCCTGGGCAGACCGCTGTATTGCGCATCACGGCGGTGGCAAGCGTGCAGGCCTGGGCAATGTTGGGCGTACAAGCTGCGCCGCCCCAGCCACATAAACAATCGGTGGCTAGGTTTTCCACGACGCCGGTTAGGCCCAGCGAAATCCCGGTGGCGCCAACCACGACGTTGGCGGCTTGTTGGGCGGTATTGCCGTCAGCCACCCAACCAACACCGTTGCGCATCGTGCCACCACAGTTGTAGCCAGTGACGGCGGGGGTGTTGCTTGGAAAGCCAAATAGCGAACCGTTGCCGCCGAACGCAATCATGATGTATTCGCCGCTGGTGGGGCGGGTGGTGACAACCGTCACTGGGAACATCGCGAGAATCGCGCGGGTCTTTGTGGTGACGTCGGTAATCATCGTGGCCCGGTTGGCCTGGCCAGCCAGATACGGCGGCACAACAACGTTGGTGGCGTTCCAATTGATTTGATTGACGCGTGCGTCGCTGGTCGCTGCCGTGGTCAGTGTCACGCCGTCGAAATTGAGAAACAGGACGCGGCCGTTGGCACACACTTTAGCGTCGGGGGCAGCGTCAACGATCGGCGCCGCGTCGATGATGCTAGCACTGTCAACCGTGGGGGCCTGCGCATCTTGCTGTGCGATTAACGGCGTTTGGTTGACGCCACACGCAAGCTGCACGCTGAAACCCAATATGAGTAGTGCACGCATAGATTGATTGTACGTGCTTTTATGGTGGCTGCGTTGACTATTTTGCCAGCGCGCTCGCAACGGCTTTGTTGACGGCACCAGCGTCGGCGCCAGGGTTGGCTTTCATTACATTGCCAACAAAAAAGCCGATCAGCCCTGTCTTCCCGGCTTTGTATTGCGCAACTTTGTCGCTGTTGGCTGCCAACACTGCGGCAATCGATGCGTCGAGCGCACCGGCATCGTTGCTGGTGCGAAACCGCGCTGCTAGTTCGGCAAACGCAGTGCTTTGGTTTTCAGCTCGGGCTAATTCGGCCAGCACTTGTTTGCCGGCCGACGCTGTGAGTTCGTTGCGCTCGATGGCTTGCAGCAACGCGGTGAATCGCGCAGCGTCGATCGGCGTGCTAGCCAGTTCGGCGTCGCCCAACACGCGCGGCAGTTCGTTGATCATCCATTTTGCGGTTGTCGCAGGCGCCGCGCCACCGGCGGTGCACGCCGCGAAGAACGCTGCCGTTGCAGTGTCGCCCGCCAGCAAGTCTGCATCGTGCGTATTGTTGCCGAGCAGCGCAGCGATGCGATCAAATTCGGCCAACAAGCCAGGGTCGCGTTTGCGTGCTTCTTCGCGGAACTCTTGTGGCGATTTGCTTTTCGGTCGAGTGGCAGCTTTGGCGTTCTTGGTTGGCGCGGTCGGCGCCGTCGGTGCAGCGGCATCGGCAGTTGCCACTTTTGTCGTGCGTTGACCAAGGTCGATGATGCGATTGAACACTAATTCATTGGCTTTGCTGTCGACGATATCGACGACGAAATAGCCCGTGCGTTCAAATTGCCAACGCGAACCAGCTGCGGCGGTTGCCAGGCTGGCTTCCACTCGTGCGCTGCGCAACGTTGTCAGCGAATTCGGATTCATGTTGGCGAGGAAATCGCCGCCGCCTTCTTCCGGCTTGGCAACGCTGAACAAGCGATCGTACACCCGCAGTTCGGCCGGTAGCGATGTCGCAGCGTCGACCCAGTGGATGACGCCCCACACCTTCTGACCACCCGCAACTTTGCCACCCGCTTTGCTTTCTGGGTGCACTCGGCCGCGCAGCTTGGCGATGCTACCGTCGGCGTTTTTGACAACTTCGTCGCAGGTTACGCAGTACGCATAACGCAATCGAATGGTGCGACCGGGCGCTAAGCGCAGAAAGTCGCTGTCGGGAGATTCTTGGAAGTCGTCGTGATCGACCAACACCGTCGCGCCAAAGGCGACGTTGCGGCTGCCTGGCTTGCCAACATCGGCCGGCCAATATGGCGCATCGAGCACTACCTGGGAATTGCTGCCAATGCCTTCGACGTTCGCGAGTTCGGCCCAGTTGGTGATTTCAAACGGCAGAGGTGCGGCTACCGCCAACACCCGAGGCGCGGTTTGATTGAGATCATCGCGCACGCAATATTCCAGCTTGCCGATGTCGACGCTGGAGTTGGCTTTGGCCACGCCGATCAGATCGCAGAAGGCGCGAATGGCTTCCGGCGAGTAGCCGCGGCGACGCATGCCTGCAATCGTCGGCATGCGCGGGTCGTCCCAGCCCAACACATGTTTGCCTGTGACTAGTTGTAACAACTTGCGTTTCGACATCACGGTGTAGTCGAGTGCGAGGCGAGCGAACTCGTATTGCCGTGGCGAACGCGCGTGGCCCGATGCGGCCGCGGCGCCGGTGGCTTCCATCACCCAATCGTACAAGTCGCGATTGTTTTCAAACTCAAGGGTGCAGATCGAATGGGTGATGCCTTCGATCGCATCTTCGAGCGGGTGGGCGTAGTCGTACATCGGATAGATGCACCACTCGTCGCCGCTGCGATGATGGTGGGCGTGGCGGATGCGATACAACAGTGGGTCGCGCATCTTCATGTTGGCCGATGCCATATCGATTTTGCCACGCAAGGTGCGTGCACCATCGGGGAATTCGCCGGCCTTCATGCGCCGAAACAGGTCGAGGTTCTCGGCCACGCTGCGGTCGCGCCACGGGCTGGGTTTGCCGGGCTCGGACAACGTGCCGCGGTACGCACGAATTTCTTCGTCGTTGAGGTCGCATACATACGCTTTGCCAGCGCTAATCAGCGCTTCGGCCCAGGCGTACATGCGGCCAAAATAGTCAGCCGAAAACAGCACGGCGCTTGGCGCAAAGCCCAGCCAGCGCACGTCTGCTTCGATCGAATCGACGTATTCAACGTCTTCTTTGGTTGGATTGGTGTCGTCGTAACGTAGGTTGCAAGTACCCTGGTATTCCGCGGCCAGTCCGAAATTTAAGCAAATCGATTTCGCGTGGCCAATATGCAAGTAGCCATTGGGCTCCGGTGGAAATCGAGTGGCTACTTTTTGATGGATGCCGGCTTTAAGATCGGCGTCGATAATATCGCGGATAAAGTCGCTGCGCTCACGGGTCATATCGTGGCCGAGACTAGCACGAACGGCGTGTTGCCGCGCGGGCGCCTACGCTAACGTTGCACGCAAGAACCAGGCATTCTTCTCAAAGTCAGAGATGACCGTGGTCAGCAAGTCGACTGAGTCGGTGTCGCGGTGTTCTTCGATGGCGGCACGCGACGCCCGGACGCCAGCCAAAAACATATCGAACCGCTCAGCAAGCAATTTGACATGTTCGATATCGCGGGTGGTTTCGGTTGCGTATTCCGGCAACGTCGAAGCTGCCGCAACCTGGCGTGCGGTGCCTACCGCGCGTGCGCCCAACGTGACCGCGCGTTCGGCGATCGCGTCGGTGTGGGTGGCGAGCTGAATCGCGAATTGCTCAAACAAGGGGTGGAGCCCCGCGAATTGAGGGCCACGAACGTTCCAGTGCGCGAGCTTGATCTGCGAATGCAAATCGAGGCCGTCGA
>JAKQOD010000505.1 GCA_029565465.1 Deltaproteobacteria bacterium | reverse complement strand
AAGTGAGCTTGTTGCGCACACTGCTGCGCATGTTCGTCGGTCACCACGATTTTGCCTTGGGCTTGCGGCGCCGAATCAGGCCCAACCCCACCCTGATTACCGCAGCTCGGCGGCTGACTGTCGCGATCCGGAAAATCATGGTCGCCAACGTCGCCTTGTTGATAGACGTTGAAGTTGAAGCCACCGATTTGGCTGGCGAACTTGGTGCAAGCCTGCACCCGCCATTGCGAACCCACAAAATCTTCGTAGCTGCATTGGCCCGGCTGCGCCACATGCGGCACTGCGCGCCCATTGATGTACAAAACATCGCACCGGACTTCGACGGTATCGCCTGCCACTGCGACGATACGCTTGATGTAGTCTTTGTTTTCTTTGCACGGCTGAATAAACACGCCGACCTCGCCACGATGTGGCGAACGCGTCGTGAACAGGCTTTTGCCAGTTACTGGCATGCGCATGCCGTACACCAACTTGTTCACAAAAATGTGGTCGCCAATTTCGAGCGTCGGATACATCGAGCTCGACGGAATCTTGAAAGCTTCGACAACAAACGCACGCAGCAGCAACGCAATGACAACTGCCACCGCAATTGACTCAAAGTATTCCAAGCTAGCCGATTTGCTATTTACCGGTGCGAGTTCGTCGACCAGCGCATCGAGTTTGGGCAGCGCTGCCCGCATTTGCCCAACATCGTTGGCGGTCACAGCCTGCTGCGCTCGCTCCATTGCGCCAGCTAGTTGCACGTGGCTTTCGTTGCGGCCTTTGGCAGCAAGCAAGGATTTGGCTTGTGCTACCAACACCGTAACTTCTTTACGGACGCGGCGATCTAGAGCAGCTGCTTTTGGCATAACGACCCTGAAGGTAGTACCACAGCCAAGGCGCGGCCGCAGCGGATCCCGCTAGTCGACCTTGAGCACAGTCAAGAACGCTTCTTGCGGCAATTCGACTGAGCCGACCGACTTCATGCGTTTTTTGCCTTCTTTTTGCTTCTCCAGCAATTTGCGTTTCCGGCTGATGTCGCCGCCGTAACATTTGGCAGTAACGTCTTTGCGAATCGCTTTCACCGTCGAGCGCGAGATGATGCGGCTGCCGATCGCGGCTTGAATCGCCACGTCAAACATCTGGCGCGGCACAACGTCTTTCATCTTCGTGCACAGCTCAACACCACGATGATACGCGTTGTCGCGGTGGGCAACGATTGAAAGGGCGTCAAGCCGTTCGCCGTTGATGATGACGTCCAGACGCACCAAGTCGCTTTCACGATAACCAGCGGGTTCGTAGTCGAGCGAGGCGTATCCACGCGACATTGTTTTGAGGCGGTCGTAGAAACCGAACACCACTTCAGCCAGTGGCATTTCGTAGACGACACGAACGCGGCCGCCGGAATCGTAGTGCAGGCCCTGTTGAATGCCGCGCCGCTCTTGGCACAACTGCATGATGGCGCCGACGTATTCTTGCGGCAGGTGAATGGTCGCCGTGATCACGGGTTCTTCGATCGTTTTGAACTTGCCGATATCAGGAATTTTGGCGGGGTTATCAACGACGATAACGTCGCCGTTTTCCAAGCCAATGCGATACTGTGCGCTTGGTGCGGTGGTGATCAGGTTGAGGTTGAACTCGCGTTCAAGCCGCTCTTGGATGATTTCCATGTGCAGCAAACCCAAAAAGCCAGTACGGAATCCGAAGCCCAAAGCGACCGACGTTTCCGGCTCAAACGTTACCGAAGCGTCATTGAGCACCAAGCGACCCAATGCATCGCGTAGGTTTTGATAATCCGCAGCGTCGACGGGGAATAGCCCGGCGAACACCATCGGTTGCACTTGCTTAAAGCCGGCCAACGGCGCAGCGCATGGCCGCTCATTGTCCGTCATCGTGTCACCGACGCGCGCGTGCGCGATGTCTTTGATCGCTGCAGCTACGATACCGACTTGGCCCGCTTCGATCGCATCAACTTCGACGGCGCCTGGGCGGCGAATCGCCGTCATCGTGCATTCGTACACCTGGTTGGTCGCCCAAAAGCGCAGCTTTTGGCCCTTCTTCACACGACCCGCCATCACCCGAACCAAGACGACCACCCCGCGAAAAGAGTCGTACCAGCTATCAAAAATCAGCGCTGACATCGGCGCTTCGCGGTCGCACACCGGTGGCGGAATGCGGTGCACCACCGCTTCGAGCATTTCGGGAATTCCGATACCAGATTTGGCTGAAACCAAACACGCATCGGACGCATCGAGCCCGATGGTGTCTTCGATTTGTTTTTTGATTTCGTCGGGGCGCGCAACTGGCAAGTCGATCTTGTTGAGCACCGGAATGATCGCCAAGTTGTTGTCGAGCGCAACATATACGTTGGCCAGCGTTTGGGCTTCGACGCCTTGAGCTGCGTCGACGACCAACAAGGCGCCTTCGCAAGCTGCCAACGAGCGCGATACTTCGTAGTGAAAGTCGACGTGCCCGGGTGTGTCGATCAAGTTGAACTGATACAGCACGCCATCATTGGCTTTGTAGTGCAGTTGCACCGCTTGGGCCTTGATGGTGATGCCGCGCTCACGTTCCAAATCCATCGAATCGAGGAACTGGGCCTGCGCCTCACGGGCTGAAACAGCACCGCAGTGTTCAAGAATGCGATCAGCAAGCGTGGTTTTGCCGTGATCAATGTGGGCAATGATCGAGAAATTCCGAATTCTCTCGGCGGGAAACGACATGGCGGCACGATGTAGCACTAAAGCGGCGGTGCAATCGAATTGATTGCACAACAAACGACATTGGCCCCGCTGCGAGCGTTCGCTCGTTCGCTATCAGCGGCGGCGACCGCGGCCGGCTACACGTGGCGGCGCCACTGCTGGCAGCGGCTGCTCGACGAGTTCGAGATCGACCTGCCCAGGTAGGTGATCCCGGTACTTAGCTAGCGCCAAATCGATACCCTGCCGAATGTATTCAGCAACCGGCACCTTGGTGCGGGCATGCAACAGCTTCAGCGCTGCATCCTGTTCCGGCGTGATGTACACCGTGGTGGATAGTTTGCGCCGGGCCATGAAATGACGATACGTGACCATATGCAGGGCAGCAAGGCGAAAAATGCCGATCCCACGGCCCCAAAGGCAAGCAATGTCACACCCAGTCCGACAAACGAAAGCGGTTTGCTTGCGCCGGGTGGCATTGCCGATTACCTTAGCTAAGTATGTTGAAGACCCGGATTTTTCGTAATGTTGAAAGCAGCCTACTAGGCGTCAGCCTGTGTTGTGTTGCAGCATTGGCTGGCTGTGGTGACAAAAAGAAGGCGGCGACGACGCCTAAGGACACCACCATCGATGCCGCGGTACCCAAAGTGGACCCAACATTGTGCGAAACCGAAGGCAAAAACATCATCACAGCGGACTTAAACAAAGACGGCCGCCCCGATGTGTGGCGCATGCTGCGCACCGAAGACGAAGGTGGCACCAAAGTCGAATTCATGACGTGCAAGCAAGTCGACTTTGACCACGATGGTCGCAAGGACTGGGTCGTTGGTTACAATCGCAAAGGCGCCGTGACGTTTGAACGCGCCGACTTCGACTACGACGGCAAGTTCGACATGTCAGCGGTATACGATACCAAGACCTCGACCGTGGCCGAAGTCGAACGCGACAGTGACTTCGACGGCAAGTTTGACCTCAAAGAAACCTACGACACTGGTGGCCAGCTGGTGTCAGTGAAGCGTGATCGCAATGGCGATGGCGCGCCGGACATGTGGGAGCAGTACAAAGACGGCCTGTTGCTGGCAATTTTGTACGATGATGACTTCGACAACAAGGTCGACCGTCGTGAAGAAGTTCCAGGCGCTCGCCCCAAGGTGGAGATGCCAACCGCAAGTGAAAATGACGCGAGTGGCTCGCTGTCCGATA
>JAKQOD010000489.1 GCA_029565465.1 Deltaproteobacteria bacterium | reverse complement strand
GAGGCTGCTGGCTCACTGGCAGCGTTGCACTCAAGCCACAGGCATGAAGTATCTACGCTCCCCCGTCGTGCACCACCTCGATATTGATCCATATGCCTTGGCCAACTTTGCAAAGTCGCGCGCGGGCCGCAGCTTTGCGATGTTCATGCCGCCTTACCGCCGCCCGGGTTTGCAGCTATTTCAAGCGCACTGTGAAGCGTTGATCGAACAATACGAGCTTGGTCAGTGCCATGTGCAAGCGTCGGTCGAAGCGCTCTCGGCCGATGCGCAGCGTTGGCAAATCACCACCAATCGCAGCGAGGTCAGCGCTGACCATGTGGTGCTTGCCGTCGGTAGCAGCTCCGAATTGAATCGGCCAGCATGGGCCCATGGCATCCAATCCGACCGCATTGCCCATTTGTTCGAACAACCCAGCGAGCATCAGGCGCGTGCAACCCACACGCAACGGCTGGTTGTTGTGGGTGGCGGCATCAGCGCAGCGCAAGCGGCCCTCACACTTGCGGCGCGCCATGAAGTGACGCTGCTCCGGCGGCACCAGCCACGCATCCACATGTTTGACAGCGACCCTGGCTGGCTCGGGCCACTCAACATGCGTGGATTTAGCAACTGCAACGATCTTGCTGCGCGGCGCACCATGATTCGTCAAGCGCGCCATCGCGGCTCGATGCCACCCGAGCTTGCGCGCAAATTGCACTGCAAAACTCGCCTCGGCGTGCTGCGCGTCGTCGAAGACGAAGTGCAATCGGCCACCCTGCAAAGCGATGATGTCTTGCTTGCCCTCAAAGACCACCAACCGCTGCAGGCCGACCGCGTCGTGCTTGCTACCGGCATGAACCCGCATCGGCCTGGTGGCATGCTCGTCGATGATCTCATTAATAAACTGCAACTACCGGTCGCTACCTGCGGGTTTCCAATCGTGCAACCCAACCTGCAGTGGCACCCTGGCTTGTTTGTTATGGGCGGCCTCGCCGAGCTGCAACTCGGGCCCACCAGCCGCAACATCGCCGGCGCACGCGAAGCCGCCGCACGCATCATGACGGCCGCATCTGCCCAACCTAAGCATGGCACGTTGGCAGTTGACGTTAGCGCGTGGTCGTGAGCGCAGTCAGCACTCGGCCGGTGCCATCACGGGTGGGGAACCGCGCCAAACTCAAACCAACTTTTGCGCTGCGGACTACCTTCAATTCCGTCACGCTCGGATGTTTTGCAAACACGCCCTTCGGCGTCACTGGCGCGACGCTCGAGCGCTTGACCGTCCACGGCTTGCCGCGCACTGGCGTCCACGTCGTAACAACGTCATCTTTGACTTGTGCAACCGTGTAGTGGCCGGGGTTGATGCCGAGATCCATGGTGGCCTGTTGGCCAAGACCGCCGCCAAACGAGCGGCCTTTGCTCCACAACCACAGACCACTGCTGCCGCGCAGCGTGGCAAACACGGCGAGATCCGAGTCACCTGGTTTAGCGTCGGGAATAGGCACGATGAAAACCAGATCATCGCCACGTTGCAGTCGCGTCTCGGCCTGCAACGACACTTCCTTGCCAAGGCCTTGCGCACCGAGTTCAAACATGCGCGCTGGTGCTATGCCCATGATCACCACACGCCAAGCGCCGCTGGTGGTTTGCCCGGCAAACACAACCTTGCTTTCTTCGCCAACGTCGCGCGCTGGCCCAGCCGCCACACCAGCGGCATTGTAGCGTTGCTCCCAGGTGCGGCCGTTGGCCACGTACCAAACCACCCAATCCGTGCCCATCGGAGCAACGTCCAATAGCGTTGCTGCGGCTTTGTCGGTCCAACTCACCAACGGCTGCACGGCTGCAACCACGCCTTTGGTACCGACGAGCGCTACGTGCAATCCATGCGTACTACCCCGATGTTGCGCCGTAACAACCAACGCTGCGCGATCGCTCAGTGCAATCCGTTCGATGGTGTCGGTTGCAACATTTACATCGGGCAAAACGCCACAGATCACGCCGCTTCGCGCGAAGCAGGCATCGCACGATGAGATATCGAAACTCTCACACCCGCCGCCACACGCGAGCGTGCCGCCAGCGAAGCCTTGCTTCGTACATGAGCTGCCACCCAGATCGCGACCATCACAAACCTCCATCGCGCGACGACAAACGCGCGAGCTTTGCACTGGCGTGCCACAACCACCACCACTGGTGGTCTCCGTGCAGATCGAGTAACGGCCGCGAACGTTGTCGCCGCATTTGATTCGCTCACCATCCGGCGGTGGCACCAAGCTTGTCATCGGTGATGTTGGATCGCAGCCTCGGGGTTGTGCTTGCGCCACTGACACCGCTCGCGGCGCGACCAACGCAACGAGCGACCCAACGAATGATGCCAACCAAAACAAACGCATGCATAAGCGTAGCGCAGCAGCCTCGCGGCTTGACGAAATTTTTCAGCGTTTCCGCATAAACGTTCGCAAATGCTTACGCTGGCGCCGGCGCCAAAAACGCGCCGTCGATGATCATCAGTTTTACACCTTGTTCAGTAAACGAACGGTGCGCACCAACCTCGTCAGAAACGACATAGGTCATGCCTTGCTTGAGCGTAAACGCTTGGCCAGCATCGAGCTCCGAGACAAATTCACCGACGAGACAATGCACGATGTGGCCTTTGCGGCACCAATGATCAGCAAGATACCCTGCTGAGTATTCGACGATGCGCATGCGTAGCCCCGGGTATTGAACAGTTTGCCACCAGGCCATGCCTGTTTCACCTGGATGTTCAGTTGGAGCAACCGCGGACCAGTCGATAACGTGAAAAGGAATGGATGCGTTAGGCATGACCGCTTGCTTACTGGTTGCACCGGCATACTGCAATGTTGTGATCGACGGTGAATCGCAAAGATACGAGCCGGCGTCAGTTACCGCGCGCGAAGCAGCAGCAACGGCTGGCTGGCTGGCTGGCCCGAAAAACAAAAGCGCCCCGCGGTGAAGCGAGGCGTTTCGTTTACTTGGTGGAGCCAAGGAGGATCGAACTCCTGACCTCTAGAGTGCGATTCTAGCGCTCTCCCAGCTGAGCTATGACCCCAAGTGGTGAGGCTACATATCAATGGCAGCAGATGC
>JAKQOD010000482.1 GCA_029565465.1 Deltaproteobacteria bacterium | reverse complement strand
GAAGATCCGAATTGCGTCGAACGCGCCGCGCTGTATCTCGCGGTCGCGGAGTTGATCGACCCAACGCCGGCACGGCAACTCGCCACGCTAGATACACCGCTAGGATTGCACACGTTCCCCGTTGAGAACGGGCAACCGATCATTCTCGATCCTCAAATGCCGCGCAACTGCCTCACGTGTGGCCTGGCCGCAGCATCCACGGGCCCCGTCGCTGTCGCGCCGCAAGATGCTATTGGATGGGTTGCGCAACTCGCGGCCGTAGGCGCGACACCCGTGCGCAATGGCCCCGCGCGCTTCCACCGCGCACGCAATGCACTCATGCAAGCCGCCGAAGGCCACGTACCAGATCCGGATACCGTCGAGGATATGGCATGGCTATTCGCGCTAGCCAGTCAGGAATCACGCCGCTACGGCGCGCGTGCACTGTCCATCGTGCGCTCTACTGCACAAGCGATTGCGGATCTCGTGGATGACATCGCCGCGCGCCGTGCGCCGCGCAATCTCGCGCTTGAAATTGGCGGCAAGCGCATCATGCCGACACCTTGGGCCTCCGCACTCGCAACCACCACGGCACGCATCGGTGCACAGGTTGGCGCCGTTGCGCTGCGCGCAAAACTCGCGAGCCTGGGCATTGATGCGCCGGTGCTCGACGCTGTCGAACACGAACTCAATCGCGAAGGACTCACGATGGGCGCCGTCGCGCGACCAAGCCCAGGGTTTAGTTCGCTGGCAGCCTTTATCAAACCACGCGCCGCCTAGCGCGTTCACTTTCATCTCTCACGCACTTAGGAGTTCTATGTCAAAAAGGAAATCGAAACATCCCGCGCGCCGCAGTGGCCATCGCAACGCCGGCGGTCCACCCGCACCACGCGCCAAGCGCAACGAAGCGGAGACAACGCTCCATCGCCTCGGCTATACGGCCGCCGGCGCAGCCGCCACGGCGCTCGCCGGTTCATTGCTCGCGCATGAAGGCTGGGCGCCGAAAACTATCGCAGGCGCACTCACTGCCGTCGGGGCCGCGCTTGCATGGCGCGGCGATGACCCCATGGTGCGCAGCGTCGGTGCGGGCACGATGGCAGCGGCCGGCAGTCAGCTTGCGTTGATGTTAATCAACGATCGCGACACCAAGCCACGCGCCCCTACGCCACAGGCAGCGCTGCCACCCAAGCGCCAAGCCGAAGCATTGCCGCCGGGCGCGCTAGAAGCCGCGTTCGAGCGCGCCCGCGCGCGCCTCGCGATGGCAACCGACGAACAAACCATGCAACCCGTCATGGGCTAGCGCGTCGCCACCGACACCACCACGCCAACCAATTCCACAGCAGATCGCAACTCGGAGGCGCACGCGTGTTGCAGCCACGCAGTCCTCACCTTTTGGAGATACCCCATGGATCCAGATCAAATCTATTACGAAGACCCACGCAACGCGACGGTGCTCGATCACCGTCGGATGCCACCACCGCCACCTCGCGCACCCATGCCACCGACGCAAACGGTGTACATGCAACCGGCCGCGCCGCCACCACAGCGCATGATGTACTATCAACCTATCCCGGCACCCGTCGCAGCGCCGGCACCGGCGCCAACGCCGGCCAATGGCGCCGCCGCGCTGTTGGGCAAACTAACAACCGGGCAGGTCGTTGAAATGGTCGTGCAGATTTTTGCATCGCTGCAGCCTTTACCCGCGGCACCCGTTGCAACCAAAGACGTGAGCACGGATCTGAACAACATGATCCTGTACCAAAGTGCGCTCGCGCAACACGCCAAGAAAGATGAGCAAGTGCGCACGGCTGGCTATTTGCTCTCGCGGTTGGTCGGGTAGCCCATGGCAACGCCAACCTATAGCGGCGCAGGCCAACCCGTTGCGCAGCAGACCACCGGCTTACTCGGCGGGTTAAGTACGTTCTTTGGGTTTGGTGGCAGCTCTACACCGGCGTATGCCGGCGCTGGCCAACCGGCCAGCGTGCGCGGCGGTTTATTAGGCGGCGTAACACCCGCGTATGCAACCGCGCCAATCGCCACAAGCCCGACAGATCCGGCCACTGTGCCGAAGTCACCGTCGGCACCTGTGCCTGTCGACTACACGCAATGCCCGATCGATCCGCAGGCGCTTGCCGCGGGTCAGATTGCGATCGTGATTCCGATCAACGGGCCGCTGCCTGAATCGGGCATGTAACGCCCTTTCTTCAACATCAGCCACACAACGCAACCCGCACCCGTGGTCGCGGCGTGCGTGCGCCACCGAGTTACGATCTGCTGCTGCTCATTGATTCCAGGAGTTTCACATGCCGTTTGCCGCGGGGCCTTGGGCCCACATCTATGCCGCGCTGTATCGCCATGCCGTCGCGGCGCGCGGCACGCTCATTTTGTATCCGGATACCGACGACGAAATCCGCTGGCCGCGCACAACGGGCGCCGATGCTGCGGCCCTCGTTGCATTCTTCGATGGTTTTTTTCGCACGCTGCACACCCACGCGGGCGTGTGGCGCCAGTGGCATGCCTGCGTTGATGCTGTCGTGCACGAACTTTTGCACGCCGCACCGCAGCACACGTTCGCGGGCAATCGCGCACTCTGGGATTGTCTCGCGCGCAGTGCCGTGCTGCTTGATGCGAACCAGATTCCAGCACCACCAGCAGCGCCCGTGACTGCACTCTTCGGTGTCTTTGATCAGCATCGCAACGTTGGCCCGTCGGGCACGCCGCCGTTTGCGCCAGCGGGCATCGCCACGTTTGATGATCTGTGGGTGGCGCAATTCAAACACTTTCGCGAACTGCACGGCGTCGATCGCACGCCGCAGCAAAAAAACATTCCGCGCACCACCAATCGCGAAGTCATCACGCTGGCCGACTATTGGGGCCAACAACTCGCGAAGGTTAAAGTTATTTCAGGCCGCCGCACCGTCGCCGCGCGTTGGCAAACAACGCGCGAGCAAGTCGATCGCGTCGCGCGCCCCGGCGCGCCTGATACAACCTATCCGCACAACATCAATTTTTGGAGCACGCTGCAAGACCTCGCGGTGCACGTTGCCGTTGCCGACGAAGCGCCCACGCAATGGGATCTCGCGCTCGAAGCGCTCCACGATTCCGCCATCCAACTACCCAGCACCATCACCCATGCAGCTACAACGGTAGCCTCGGGCGTTTCGGCCGGTGTGTCGGCCGTCGCGAACAAGATTGGCACAGGCATCTACGCCACGATCAAAACGCCGCTCATCATCGGCGGTGGCGTGCTGGGACTCTTTTTGCTAGCCCGGTCATCATCGCAAAAGGAGCAGGGCGCATGAGTCGGCTACCTTGGATGCTGGGCGGTGGCGCGATCACTG
>JAKQOD010000412.1 GCA_029565465.1 Deltaproteobacteria bacterium | reverse complement strand
CGGCCGGTTGGCCACGCGATGCCTTTGCGCCGCAGCCACGCCGACGAATACGGATCGATCCAGTGCTTGGCTTCGAGGATCTGCCGCGCGACGTCGAGATGTTTCGGCGTCACGGCGATCCACGCAGCTTGTGGCTGGGTGCGTTCGGTTTCTAACCGCTCTGGCAAATGCTTGCGATAGTTGTTCAAAATGTAGCGGCGCGACACCAGTACTTCCGTCGGAGAACGCAGCAGCCGAGCGTGATAGCGGTCGTTGAATACGCGGCCTTTGCGGCCCCAGAATTTGTTAATCGCGCGTGCCACGCGAATCGATACGCCGCGGACCGCGCTGGTGAGCGCTTTGTTGTTCGCAGCGTCGACCAGCATGTGCACGTGATCACCTTGCACCGAAAAATCGCAAATCGGCGCATCGGCGCGCGTTGCTGCTTGGCGTAAACAATCCTCAATCTTTCGATACACATCGCGCCGACGCAGATTCTTGATATCCGGCTTCATCTTCAACGTGACCTGCACGGGACAGCGCTTCGTAAACTTCTCGCGTTGGCAATGCGGCTGTTCCGTGGTGCGCCGCTTGCGCCCTGCGCCAACCCGCGCACCGCCATGTGTCATCGCTGGTGGCGGCAGCACCAACCTTAGCTGCACCATCCCCCGCTTTTTCTTAGCCGTGCCCATTTTGATTTGGCTAATATATAGACTCGCGAGGACATCGTCAACCTCTTTTATAAGAAATGGATGAACCTTTGGATGACCGCCGCGGTTTCACGATTCAAAGCCTCAACTCGGCCACCCACCCACGCCACGGCAACCCACCCACGCCACGACAACCAACCCTCGACACGGCGACCTACCCTCGCCACAGAACCTAGCCCGCTTCGATAGATCGTCCCCACCCATAGCAATGGAGCGCGCCGACAATGGAATCAGATGAATCGGCGGGCGGCGCAGCAGACTCTTGCCCGGCAGGGCGTCCGCGGCTGCGCTGCGGTACTTTGCTTCTTGGCAGAGCGCGCGTACGAAGCGTCACTTTGCGCCCTCGTTAGCTGCTGGGAGGCGCCCGTTCATCAACAGCCTATGCGTTGCGGCGGTGCGGCGGATCCAGCTACAAGCCCCCCGCGTGCGCGAGCAACGCGCGCTCACCAGCTACCACTGTGCACTTTGGGACCAAGCGCTACTTGCGGAGCCTGATGCCGATTACATCGCACCTTGCAACGACTACTATTTGCGCTCTGATGGACTCCTCATTCAGTTTTTGCGATCGCGACGCCAAGAGCAAACCTTAGGCGAAGGGCGCATCGCATTGGGTGCTGGCGGCGCTAGCATGCCCAGTACTAGCGAGGCGCAGCGCAGCGTATTGGCCTGGCACAATCAGCTGGTACGTTGGATCAAGCGCAACTTCAGCAATCGTTGTGTGTACCAAGCGAATCATGATGCAACGCTGGTTTCGTTGCACCGTACTACCTGGGTGGGCCCAGATGCGGCGGCGCAAGCACGCCGTTGGCCGGCTTGTTCAGTACAACGCGGCCTACTCCCAAAATTGGCGATCGGGTCGCCTGCATACTGCTGGAAAACGACACATCCCCTGATCACGGCCCCTGGCAAACGCGGTCGATTCGGGTGATCACTGCGACGAATCAAGCGCGGGTGATGGGGCTGCTCAAAAAAAGCTGGCGCATCGCGTAGCGCGGGCCGGCAGGCTGACCGGCCTCGTGTCCGCGTGGCCACAAGATTGCGTCGTTCGGCGCACACAAAAAACGCGAAACCAAAGCTGGTGCGTTGTGTCTGTTGCTTAGAACGTGAGTAGACCGTCGGAACCCCGAGTCGTGGCCATCGGCACGAGGAATGCAGGAACCCGCTTATGAAGTTCAGTTCGCGTGGGCTGATTGTGGTTGCGGCCCTCACACTTGGTGGTGTGTGGCTGTGGCGTTCGGGTGGCGATAGCGCAGCTCATGACCGCGTAGCGACGGCGAACGCACCGCGGTCAGGCAACATCGGGCCGGCCGCCAAGCCGTTTGAGCGCCGAAGCAACATTTCAGCCCGGCCACGTCGCTCGTTTGCGGGTGCGTTGGTCAGTGGCCATGTACGGCTAGCGAATACGACGATAGCAACCCACGCCACGGCTTTCGACGACATTGAAGTGGTGTTCAACAATCCGCTTGGCGAAACCAGCACGATGGCCAATGCAGACGGCAGCTTTGAAATTGAGTTGGCGCCGGGCGCATATCATGTGATGGCACGCGGTGAGCACGTCATGACCACGGTGCTTGCCGAGCGTGATGGCACGTGGATGCCAGGCTGGGCCGACGTGGCCGCTGCCGCTGCCTACGCACCGGCGCTCATCGTCGCCGACGATGTTGCAGGCGTTGACGTAACTGTGACGGAGATTGCCAAGATCACCGGACATGTGCTTGATGCCACCGGCCGGCCGATCGTTGGCGCGACGGTGCACAGCCTCGCCAGCGACGGCGAACGTGGCATCGCGTTGCGTCCGGCGTTTGGTACTGATATCGGCATCAGTGACGAAGCCGGTGCATATGAGC
>JAKQOD010000377.1 GCA_029565465.1 Deltaproteobacteria bacterium | reverse complement strand
TACGGCGCATACGCCATGTTGGCGTTCACCGTGCCGTCGGCACCGACGGCCGCCAACGTGTTGCTGGCCAAGCCGTGGAATTGATATTCGACGTTGGTTGCGGTGTTCGCGTTACCCGTGCGTTCAACGCGCGCGATCGGGGTGCCGAGGGACAAGTGTGAATACACTTTGGTCACCACACCCGCACCATCGTAGTGGGCTTGGGTGTCGCCGATAAACCAGCGCAGCTCTTGCTTGGTGCCTGCGCCGTCGCGCTTCAACACACCGACGCGCGCGCCTTGTTCGTCGTACCAATATTCTTCGCTGCCCGTCACGACGCCCGCGACCTTCTTGGTCACGCGGCGCAAGCGGTCTTCGCCGTCGTACACATACAAAAACGTTTCGCTGCTAGCACCGCTGCCCGACGCTGGTGAGCCACCCGGATAGAACCGCTCGGTCTGATTGCCGGCGGCATCATAGCGATAGCTCGCATATGTCGGACTCGCGGCCGTTTGATTCGGCGGCAGTTCGCCGGGTTCCACCGCATCGTGCGGGTCGCGAATCGCCGGATCACAATGCTCCGTCGTGCTCGTGGTGATCAGTCGCAACGCACTCACCTGTTCTTTGTCGGTGTTGTGGTAGCAGTAGTCGACTTTGCGCGTCTTAACGTCGCTGCCCGTCAGCGCAGCAGCGCCAACGCCGACATCCGCTTTCGTCAACCGCCCTGCGTTGCCGTAGTCATACGTGCCGAGGAATGCATTAGCACCGCCCGCAAACGGCCCCGTGCCACCGAGCGCACTCTGCGCCGCCACCGCGCTCGTCAGCTGATGCCGCAAGTCATAGCCAAACGTAAACGTCTTGGTATTCACCACCCCCGTCGCCGGCCCCAGCGTGTGCACCAGCGACGCTGGGTCGTCGTTGCCCAGATAGCTCAGCACTTGCTGCGCCACTTGCTCCGGCGCGCCGCCAACGTTCGCGCCCTTTTGCACCGTCTGCGACGTCACCCGGCCCAGCGTATCATACGCCCAGTTGCTTTCGATCCACGGCATCGGGCCCGTCGCAGCGACCTGATCCGTGCGCCGCTTCGTCACCAAGCCGGCGACGTTGCGCGTCTGCTGCGCCATCACTTGCGTCGTCGCGCCGGTGCGTTCCAAGTCGATGCGCGACGGCATCGCCCGCGCGTCGTAGTACGTGCGGCTCTTGGTTTCGTTGGCACCGCCGACGTAGTCGCGATAGTACGTGTAACGCACCCCGCCCCACGGCGTGTAGTTGGCGCCGAATTGCCGCGTGAAGTTGTAACCTGCACCTTTGAACGTGTGGTTCACAAACGTCGTGTGCCCCATCGCATCGTATTGATAATCGGTTACCACCGTCGGCACCGTGGTGCTCGGACCGTAGCTTTGCGTATAACGCAGCCGGCCCATGCGATTGCCACCGTAGTCCCAGGTGTATTTCACCGTCGACGCGCCAAACAGCGTCTGGTCGGCGGCCGACAACGCGCGCGGCGCCAGCGTTTTCGTCAACAACCGATCGCCAGCGTCATACGTCATCAGCTAAACGTAGTGCGAGCGCAAGCGGCCTTGCGAGGTGTCTTCGGTAATCGCGGGAATGCCAAGCCCAGCCGGACAGCCGGCGGCGATGCCGCTACCCTTACGATGCGTCTTTTTTGATGCGACGGCGAACGACGACTTCTTCGAAGTCACCGTCGTCATCGGCTTGTTGCAGTTCCTTAGCGGCTTTGCCATCAAGCGCAGCGGCGCCTTTTTTGACTTCGATCTCGTCGTCACCAGACGAAGCGCGCTTGAAGTTGCGAATGCTTCGCCCAAACGCATCACCGATGCCTGGCAGTTTGCTGGCACCAAAGATGACGAGAACGATCGCGAGGATGATGAGTAATTCACCCATACCCAAACCAAACATGGCGGACTCCTACTAGATTGGCTCGACGGTAGCACGAATCGCAAAGATCAACCAGGAAGTGATCCAGGGCCCAACAGTGCCGCGCCGCGCCGCGCGTCGAGTCGCCCCATGGCGCACAAATGCGCAAAAGTTGGTGCGGCTGGCGGGCCGGTCTATCATTTCCCCATGCGTCGAACCGTGCTGTTGCTACCGACTTTGTGCGCTTTTGCGCTGTTGCCTGGAGGGTTGCGCGCCGCCACGGCTCAGCCGATTGCAACGACGACCGGCGTACAGGCCGCGCCACCGACGGTAACGCCGATGCCGACGTTGCCCGAACAGCTCGAAGGCCGACGCGATATTCGCGGCTGTCCAATGGGTAGTGATTGTAGCCGGCTGCGCGACCGCATGCGCGAATTTGAACTTGAGGCATTTAGCCCCAAGACGCCGTCCAACCCCTGGATCGACGACGGCGCAGCGCCGGTCATCGCCGCTGCCCCCGTGGCCAAAGTATTCAAAAAGCCAAGTGATTTCAAACCTGAGCTGGCTTGGATGGACAGCTTGGCAATGCCAGATCTGCCGGTTCGCTGGACGCCACGGCTGATCGACTACTTGCTCTTCTATAAGAACGATGCACGCGGCCATGACATCATGGCGGACTGGCTCAAAGCCCAAGGCCGCTATCGCGACATGATGGTGGACACCCTTCGCAAGGGTAAACTGCCCGAAGACTTGATCTATGTTGCCATGATCGAATCGTCGTACGACCCAGGCGATTCATCCTATGCAGGGGCTGCGGGGCTATGGCAGTTCATGCCTGAAGGGGGCCGCATTTACGGGCTTATCCAAGACCGTTGGGTCGACGAGCGGCGCGATCCGCTGCGCTCCACCATGGCGGTGGTCGCGTATTGGCAAGACTTGTATCAACGCTTTGGCGACTGGCACTTGGCGCTCGCAGCGTTCAACGCAGGGTATGGCGCCGTGCTGCGTTCGATCGCGCGTTACAACACCAATGACTACTGGCAACTCTGCGAATATGAAAATGGCCTCGCGTGGGAAACAACGCTGTACGTGCCCAAGGCCCTCGCAGCTGCCATTATCGGCCACAATCGTGCAACGTTTGGGTTCGACAAGGTCACTGAACTGTCAGCGGAAAAATGGCAAACCGTCAACCTACCAGTTTCAATGCCACTTGGCGTGGTCGCGCGTGCGGTCGGAGCCAAAGTCGAAGACGTGAAACGGCTCAATCCGCATCTGCGGCGGGGCCGGACGCCGCCGGGCCAAGCGGGCTACGTTGTGCGCGTCCCCGACGGTGGCGCTGCTGATTTTGAACGCAAGCTCGCTGACTTGCGCTCGGAATGGGATGGGCTCGACGCTTACGTAGTCTCACACGGCGAACGGCTTGAGGACATCGCCACGACGTTTGCGATTCCAACCAAGCGGTTGCGGGACCTCAACGAAATCACCCACGAGTCAGACCTCGAAGGCGGCATGGTATTGGTGGTGCCGAAAATTTCGGCTGAGCTGCGCGAAAAAAATCGCGCCAAAGCGAAGGTCAATCTGCAAGCATCGGGCTTTGACCAAAAACGCGGTGAGCCCTTGGTGGTGGCGGTGCCCGACAAAGACCTGATGGTGCCGGAGACCCGCCGCGTGTTTTACCGGGTTGTCATCGGTGACACATTGCCGACGGTGGCGCGGGCACTGGGAATTTCGAAGAAACAATTGGCCGAATGGAACGCGCTCGAAATCGACGCCAAGTTGCACCCCAAGATGATCATTCAAGCGTTTGTCAGCAAATCCTTCGACGAAGCCAAAGCCAAGATCACGTTGCTCGATGACAGCCAGCTAGCGCTGGTGACGCGCGGCTCGAAAGAACATCTCGACATTTCGGAGGAGCGCGTCGGCCGGGTGCGAATCGAATACAGCCCAACCTCGGCGGAATCATTTGAATCGATTGGGCGGCGCTATGGCCTCAGCGCCTACGATATGGCGCGGATCAATCGGCGCTCGTCGAAAACCGTGGTTGCAGCCGGCGAAAAAGTGATCGTCTATCAAGTCGTCGATCGATCGCGTTCGGCCCGCGCAAGCAAACAATTTGCGCATACGCCACGCGGCCGCCGTGGCGCTCGGCCAGGTGCCGAAGCCAACGACATTGCTGGCAAAGAAGGCACTGAAGCGGTGGAAGCCGCGTCGGGCACCATCGACCAAACGGAGGATACCGATCCATCACAGGAGCCGAATGACCAACCGGTGATGTCGCCGAATCAAAAGTAACGCTTAGGCGCAGGTGATCGTGACGGAGTGCGTGTGGCCGTCGTTGCTGGATGTCAGCACGACCATGGTGTTGCTCTTAAGCGCCGTAAAGTTCGCGGCCGTGACGGTCACCGAGTGAGTGTGACCACCACCGCTAAGTGTGTACGTTTTGTCGGTGCCAGCGACAACATCTTCTTTAGGCACCATGACCGAGTGGCCATGATTGGTGCCGATTGCCACGGCGGTGCCATTGGTGCTGCAGTTGGCTGCCGCTGCATCAGCGGCCTTCGCATCAACTGTTTTTGCAGCGTCGGGCTTCGAATCGCTGTCACCACAAGCAGCGACAACGGCGCCGCCAACCGCCAACAAGCCAGTTGCTTTAACCAAGGACCCGAGAAATTCTTTGCGTGAAATAGCCATTCGAGCAGCTTACGCTAGTCGGCTGCGCCGAGGCAAATCGGTTGCACAAATCGGGCGGCGCCTCGTATAACGGCGCCGACGATGACCGACTACGAAAAACTTGGCGTCTTTTACCTTGGCAAACCGTACGATCTCGCTGGCAAGACCACCAGTGACGAACCGTATTTGTACGACGCAAAAGACCTGACGACACACGCAATCTGCGTCGGCATGACCGGCAGTGGCAAAACGGGTCTTTGCATTGCGATGTTAGAAGAAGCCGCGCTCGACGGCGTGCCGGTACTGGCCATCGACGTCAAAGGCGACCTTGCCAACCTCGCGCTGACGTTTCCGCAACTGCGCGGTGAAGATTTTGCGCCGTGGGTCGACGGCTCCGAAGCGCAACGGCGCGGCATCACCGCCGATGCCTTGGCCGCCGAAGCCGCTGGCAGATGGCAAAAAGGCTTGGCCGATTGGCAACAAGACGGCGCGCGCATCGGGCGGTTGCGTGAAGCAGCACCGGTAACCGTGTACACGCCGGGCGCATCGTTTGGCGTGCCGCTCGCGGTGTTGCGTGCCTTAACGGCACCAACCGCAGCCCAACGGCAAGATGCCGAGCTGGTACGCGAGCGCGCCAGCGGCGCCGTATCGAGTTTGTTGACGCTGCTGGGTGTCGAGTCGGATCCGATGACGGGCCGCGAACATGTGTTGCTTGCGACCATCGTGCAAAACGCTTGGTTGGCTGGTCAGGACCTCAATTTACCGACGTTGATTGCGCAGATTCAAACGCCTGGCTTCACCCAGATTGGCGTGATGAATCTTGATACGTTTTATCCCGCCAAAGATCGTTTCGCGCTCGCCATGCGGATCAATACGTTGATCGCGTCGCCCGCGTTTGCAGTGTGGACCCAAGGCGAACCGATGGACATCGCGCGGCTGCTGTGGACGCCAGCCGGTAAGCCGCGCATTTCGGTGGTTTCGATCGCGCATCTCGACGATGCGCAACGCATGTTTTTTGTATCGTCGCTGTTGACCGAAGTGTTGAGCTGGATGCGCAGCCAAAACGGTTCGTCCTCGCTGCGCGCGATTTTGTACATGGATGAAATCTTCGGCTACTTCCCGCCGACGGCAGCGCCGCCAAGCAAGCTGCCGATGCTGACGCTGCTCAAACAAGCGCGTGCGTTTGGCTTGGGCATTATGTTGGCCACGCAAAATCCGGTTGACCTCGATTACAAGGGCTTGGCTAACTGCGGCACGTGGATGATCGGCCGCTTGCAAACCGAGCGCGACAAACAGCGCCTGCTCGACGGGCTCGAAGGCGCCGCTGCAGTTGGTGGTAAAGCGCTGGACCGCGCCACCATCGAAAAAATGATGTCGGCGCTCGAAAGCCGGGTGTTTTTGGTGAACAACGTGCACGACAACGAACCAACGCTGATCAAGAGCCGGTTTGCGTTGTCGTACCTGCCGGGGCCGTTATCGCGTGAGCAGGTTACACGGCTGCGCAATGCATCGGCCTCGCCGGCTGCAGCGCCACCCGTTGCGGTGCCGCCCGTTGCGGCGCCGCCACCGGCAACCACGCCGGAGCCGCCTGCGGTCGTGTCGACGATGGCTGACAAAGAACCGTCGGCGTTTGCTGCCGCCGTTAACGCTGCGAGTGCGGGTAAAGTGCCCACGCTCAGCGATGCGCCTGTGGCCGCCGTGCTTGCAGCGCCCAGTATCGCAGCCCAGAAAATCGGCGACGTCATCGGCGCAGCATTGGGCTGGTTAAGCGGTGGCAGCCACGTTGCAGCGGGTGCTGCGTTGCCAGGCGAAGCGTTTAAGCCAGCCTTGCCACCGACGATCAAAGAGGTGTATTTGCAATCCAAAATGCCGACCGGCTTTGGCTACAAGCCTGCATTGTTAGTGCAAGCCCAGCTGCATTTTGTGGATAACAAAGCCGACCTTGATACCTGGCAAAAGCTGGCGTGCATTCTGCCGGTGGCAGCCGATGATGCGGCCCCGGATTGGGCAAATGCAACATTTGCAACCACGGCACCAACCGTGCTGCCAACCGCTGCGCCCGGCGCAACGTTTGCTCAGCTCAGCGCGGCCGCCGCGACCGCAAGCAGCTACACCAGCTTTGCAACCTCGGCCAAGAATCACTTGTACGCCAATCGCAAGCTCACGCTGTTTCGCTGCGAAGCCCTCAAAGAAACTTCCAAGCCAGGCGAAAGCGAAGGCGACTTTCGCATTCGGCTCACCGACGCTGCACGTGCTGCACGCGACGCTGGGGTCGAGAAGCTGCGCAAAAAATATGCACCCAAGCTCGCAGCGCTCGACGCCAAACTCGATAGGGCCAATCTCAAGATCGATCGCGAAAAAGCGCAAGCCAGCGCGCAAACCACCGACACCGCATTGTCGATGGGCGCAAGCATCTTCGGCGCATTGATGGGCCGCAAGACCGCATCGGTAGCCAATATTTCGCATGCGCGTAGTGCCGCGCGTGCTGCAACCAAAGCAGCCAAAGAGCGCGGCGATGTCGCGCGCGCCAAAACCGAAGCTGAGCAGCTCGAGCAAGACTTGGCCGAATTGCAAGCCGAGCTCGACGAGGAAATCGCAGCGCTCGGCGAAAGCACCGCGACTAGCAATATTGTGCTTGAACCCGTCGAGTACACGCCGCGCAAAGCCGACATTGCGCTCGAACCAATCGTGTTGGCGTGGGTACCTTGGACCACCACTGGCCCAGTCTGGTGCTAAGCTACGCGGGTGAGGTCATGCAGCACTAAAGCAACGTTCGCGGCGTTTGCTGCAACACTCGGCGCTGCGGCGCTTGCGCTTGCCAGCGCTTGTTATTCACCAAGCAATACCACCAGCGATGGGCCATCGCAGCTTGCTGACGGCGGCGGCGGCGGCCCAACCGACCTCGATGGTGATGGCGTCAAGAACAACGATGATAACTGCCCCACCAAGGCCAATCCGTTACAGACCGACGGCGACGGCGACCACGCTGGGGACGCGTGCGATAACTGCGTAGCCAAGGTCAACCCGGATCAAGCCAATGGCGACGCCGATGGCCTGGGTGATGTTTGTGACAACTGTCCGGCCACGAGCAACCCAGACCAACACGACGAAGACGGTGATGGCAAAGGCGACGTATGCGATGGCTGCCCAATTTCCGCCGAGCCTGGCCAAACCGATGCCGACGGCGATGGCGTGTTTGGCATCTGCGACCAATATCCCAACCGCGCTGAAAAGATCGTATTTTTTGAAGGTTTTGGCGGCACCACCATGCCGGCGAGCATTCAGACGCATGGCACCTGGGCCGTTGCCAACGACACCGCGTCAAGCAACGCAGAAACTGGCGATGCCGCAACCTTGAGCTTTGCCAGCGGCCTTAGCGGCCCTACGGGCACGTTGTTATTTCAAACAAAGATCACCAGCATCAACGATGCTGCACCGCTGCAGATCATCAGCGGCGGTGCCAACTTCAATGCGGCCGTCGGCACCAACAAGGCGTGTGGGCCCTCGCGCAAAGTTCCTGTGGTTAGCGGCAATGCGCTGAGCGTTGGTACATTTTTATCGTATCAAGGCTTCAGCCTGTCGCAGGCTTCGCTCAACGGCCCGGGCCTCGCCGCAGGTCAGCTACGTCGTGTCAGGTTGCACATGGCGCCAGCCGACACGATGCCGCGGAGCTGTGAATTGCTCAACCCTGAAACCAACATAGGCGCGACCAACATGGCAAGCTTTGAACTTACATCGCCGTTGGTAGTTCGACTCGATGGCACAACGGCAAGCATCGAGTGGATTCTGGTAACGGTGCCGGACTAAAAGTCGAGCGCAGCCGAGGCCGCAAAGCTGAGTTGCGCTTTCGCGCTGTCTTTGGCATCGCAGTTGACGGTCGTCGACGCGGTCATGCATGACGCCGTGGTGCCGCTGCGATCATCGACCGATGCGCCGGCCAACGCATACTGCGCTTCGAGCGTGAGCGCGACCATCGAAACTTTGAACTTGGCGCCAGCTGCGATGCGTTGGCGTAAGATCAGGGCTTGGTCTTTGAACACAAAACTCAGCTTGGCATCGTCGGGATTGGTCATTGGATCAATGCCTGGTGTTGGATCAATGACCTCCGAGCGCGGCACGATCAACAACATGTTCCAACCGACAAAGGGGTCGATGCTCCAGGTGCCAGCTACGCCGAAATGCTTCGACAACACCACATCCGCCGACGGAATCGTAAGATCGAGTTCACGCTGATTCATCATGCGCGATACCGCGCCGCGGACGGCGATACTCGGCAACGGCAAGTCATGATAGCCCTCATGAATGGCGAACTTTGCACCAAATTGTGCGGCCCATGTCGATGAGCCCACCAAGTGCACAGCGCCGCCTGTGAGTTCGAACGATGGCAGCGGAAACCACATGCCTTTGCGTGCAAAAAAACCAACCGTCGACATCGTGCCAGGGCCATTGCTGGTGCCATTCATTGGGTCGGAGCTGCCGACCCGCGCACGCCAGTAGCTCGCATTGGCATCGATCGTGGTGGTGTTGCCGGCAACCGAGAACTGAAAGCCGCCAAAGCCCAACGTGTCGGCAGGCGCCAACATCGGCGTCGCAAGCACCACGCCAAGCTGCGAAGCCAACGAGCGAAATTCGAGATTCTGGGGCACCACGGCGGTGACGGCGCCGTTGCCATCCGTGGTGCGTGTGGTCAGGCGCGATAGCACCAAGTCGTTGGTGTCAGCGTCGGCGCGCGACGGAATCGCAACTGCAGCAATCGCGGCAAGAGTGCATGCAGTGGCCTGGGCCCTAAGTCTCATGTCCCGAGGGTAGGCAGGCTAGCCTAGCGGTGTCAACCACAGCGGCGGTCATGCTACACAATTGCCATGAGCGAGTACCAAACCATTCTGGTAACGACTGAGGCTGCCGTGACTACGGTGACGCTGAACCGCCCCGAAAAGAAGAACCCAATTGGGCCCCTGGTTTGTGGCGAATTGGTGCATGCGTTGACCACGATCAAAGCCGACAACAACGCCCGCGTGGTCGTGCTCACCGGCGCTGGCAACGTGTTTTCCGCAGGCGGCGACCTTTCGCTCATGAGCAAAGCCCCCAGCAGCGACAGCCCTACGATTGCGCCGGCAAGTTTGGTGGAGCTGTTCACCAGCATGCACAACCTCGGCAAGCCGATCATCGCCAGCGTGCCTGGCCCTGCCCTCGCTGGCGGCCTTGGCTTAATGGTTGCGTGCGACTTGGTCGTGGCATCCGATGCTGCGGTGTTTGGCACCACTGAAATCGCCGTCGGGCTGTGGCCAATGATGATCACGGCCGAAATCACCCGCAGCGTCGGCCGCAAAAAGACCCTCGAAATGATGCTGACCGGTGCCAAGATGACCGCCGCCGAAGCATTAGCGTGCGGCTTGGTGAACCAGGTGGTGCCATCGCTCGTACTACAGCAGACCACGATGGAACTTGCTCAACGCATAGCTAGCCGCAGCCCTGCTGCGATGGCGTTGGGGTTGCGTGCGTTTTATCGCTCGCAGGACATGGAATACGAACCACAATTGCGCTTTTTGGAAAGCGAGCTGGGCCGCGTGTTAGCCCTTGAAGACGCCGCCGAAGGCATTACGGCATTCTTGCAAAAGCGGCCGGCGGTATGGAAAGGTCGCTAGTATCCAACAGCGCACGTCCATAACGCTCAAACGGCACCGGCATTTTCGTGCGAACTATGCGCGCTTGCGCGTGGTGGCGGCGTGGGCAGCGTTGCTGGGCTGGCTGCTTGGCTTAGAACTGCTGCCTAACGTGCATTTGTGGCAACACGATGCCACCGAACACACGCACGGCCACGACGGAACGATCGTAAGTGTGCAC
>JAKQOD010000371.1 GCA_029565465.1 Deltaproteobacteria bacterium | reverse complement strand
CCGGACCTGTTGGCCATCAGCCTCAATAGTCATGACTTTGCCGGCCACAACTGGGGCCAAGAATCGTGGGAAGTCCTCGATCTGGCGCTGCGCCAAGACATCTCCCTGGGGCGTTTCTTTGATCGGCTCGACCAGGTTGTTGGCGTCGATAACTACGTGGTGGTGCTCACGAGCGATCACGGTGCAACCCCGTTGGTCGAAGCGGGCAGCGTACCCGGGGCAAGGCGTATTCCAAGTCCCGAGCTACGCAGCGTGATCGATCAAGCGATGGTGGCAGCGATTGGCGGTGGCCCGTGGGTCGATCAAATCGTTGCGCTGAATGTATATCTGGTACCTGCCTGGCGAGATTTGGCGCCTGAGGTGCAACAGCGCGCCTTGGCCGCCGCGACCCAAGCGCTGCTGCGAGTACCGAATATCGCAGCAGCGGGACCGACCGCAGACGTGGTGAAGGCGTCGCGTGCTGCTTGCGGCGCAGGCCTGACCCTGCCGACACTCTTGTGCCGCTCTTTGACACTTGACCTTGTAGGCGAACTCTATGTCGTGCCCGCACGCGGCTCGCTGCTGACCGACTACAAAACCGGCACGCACCACGACGCGCCGTCGCAAGATAATCGATTTGTACCGTTGTTAATGTGGGGCAGCGGCATTACGCCGCAACGGCTTGATGCCGCTGCGGCGCGCACCAATCTGGCAGTGGCACCGACGGTGGCTCGCTTGCTTGGCATCACGCCTCCCGATCACGCGACCGAAGCATCGCTACTTGAGTAGCAGCGGCAAGCTGAGCTGCAAAGAATGCCGAGTGTTTTGCTAACGTTGCCATGTACTCAGCAATGTCGCTTTGCGCACGTGGCGACAACGCCCGAAACGGCGTGACGTCGACGCTCGGCACATAACGAAACGTTAGGTTGATGCGCCTTGTCGCAAAATCGCTAATTGTCGGGCCAAGCGTAGCCTTGAGCTTGTTTTCGACGCGCGTGACGCGATGGAGTAGGTCGTCCTTCCAATACGGTCCGCCGAAAAGTTGCAGCGAGTTGTTTTCGAGCCACTGGGTGCGCACTGGCGCCGCCGCAAGTTGGCCACGCTGCACGAACTGAAACAGCGCACGCTCGCCAAGCGAAATGGACGCGACGGGGCCTGGCTCAAAATCACGATGTTCGCCAACCCGCGCGACATCTTGCCAGCGGTTGCCGTCCCAGCGATTGCCGTAGAAATTGATTAAGCATGTGTTGAGATGCCAACCTGAGGGCACGTAGGAGGCAGGAAATTGGGTGCGAATGCGGCGTTCGATGGTGCTGACCATTTGTTGCAGCATGGGTGGAAATGGCTCGGCTGCGACGGCGCAGTGCTGGGTTCGGCGCGGTGGTTCATAGTAACCCAGGCAGGCGAATTGCCAGTTGCCAAGCCAGTACACGGGCCGCAGCAGGCCGTGTTGCCGCTTGCCTTCGGGCACGGGGCGTTTGGTCGAATAGCGTTGTTCCCACAGCGGATGCAATTTGCCCAGCCACGCGTCGAGCGCTTGGCGCTGTGACGCTGTGACGAAATCCGGCTCGTAGGCACAACCGGCGTCAAGCCCACGTTGTGGCCCGCTGCTTCGCTCAAGCAGCGGCCCTTGCGGGACCGGCCGCGGACGGCGCCGACCGCCATGGGCGGGCTTCGGATGGCCTGGTTTTGCGAGCTTTCTCACCAACTACGTTGGTAATCCAATTGCTTGCAAACTTCGAATGATTTGGTCGCAACTTTGGTGGGTGCGACGCGATAGCTCACCCATGCAAATGGTTCAAGCTGTGTCTAGGTTCGGCGCGTTGTTCGCCGATTGGGTATTTCCCGCAACGTGCGCAGCCTGCAACAGTGGCATTGAGCGCGGCGCCGCGTTCTGCGAGGCATGCCGTGAGTCGCTAACCCCATTGCCGCCTAGTTGCTCACGGTGCGCGCAGCCTACCGGCTCGTTTGCGGTTACCTGCCGACGCTGTCGAATCCATCCTTTGCCGTTGGACTCGATTGTGGCGCCATGGCTCTACGGTGGCGAGCTAGCCACCGCGATCAAGCGCTTGAAATTCAATTCTGACATCGCAGTTGCTCGCGACCTCGCGCCGATGTGGGCGCCGGCACTGGCGATCGCGATCGGTGTACATGAACTCGATGTCATTGTGCCGATTCCGCTGCACTGGCGAAGGCGCTGGCAGCGCGGCTTCGACCAAAACACCATTTTGCTACAGCATGCCATGCGGGTGGCGCAACTCAAGACGCCTGTAGCGTTTGCGCTGCGGCGCCACCGTCACACGCCCGAACAATCACGGTTGCCAGCGGCGGCGCGGCAAAGCAATCTCGTCGGTGCGTTTGACGTGCCGCCACGGTTCCAATCTGCGATTGCTGGCAAACGTGTGGTGTTGCTTGATGACGTGGTAACGACTGGCGCAACCATGGCGGCTGCGGCGCGCACGTTGCGACGCGCTGGTGCCACGCGGATCGTTGGCGTATGCGTAGCGCGTGCAGAGTAATTCCTAGCGGTCCCCTAGTTACATGTATGGCCAACAACAGCGCCCATGGGTGTCGTTAATGCGCCGGTGCACGTTAATGGCGAGGGGCACGTACTGTTGCAGCGGGTATCCGGTGCACAAAGGGTTGGCGCTCCAGCTTCATCTTGGCAAATAATTGTGCAAAACGGCATCGGTGCGCCGCCCGAGGCCGGCGTCACGTTGAGCAAACAAGCGCCGACACCTGGCCCGGTGTAACCCATGTCGCATGTATCGCCGGCGCCCATGGTGCACTGCTTGGAACACCAGCTGCCACTGGCGCCTTGCAAATTGAGACATTCATAGCCGGTTGGGCACGAACCTTGGCCTTGCCCCGTACAAGCGGCGCCCAAAATTGCGGCTGGTGCCGCATCGGGCACTGGTAGCCGGGCATCGATCTGGTTGGTGGCATCGACGGTCTTGGGTGCGTCAACCGGATTGATTGGCGCATCCTGACCAGACTTTGAACTGCTGTTAGCGCACGCCCCTAAGAGCAACAAACCGACGAGAATCAAACGCATGACGCCATCCTATCGCGTTTTGCACCGCGATGCCTAACTTCCGTGCGTGCCGCCGTCACCGTCTTCGTCATCAAACTCGGACAAAATCTCAAAGTCTATGTCGATCGGAATTTCATCATCGGCGGTAGGCAGTGCACCAGCTGTGGTGATGGACGGACTATCGAGCGAAAACTCGTTCGGTAGTTGGTGCGGCGGCTCGAAAAAGAATTCGGCGTCGTCATCATCGTCTTCGCCCATCGATAGCAGCGCTTCATCAAGGCTAGGTGACGCTACGCTTTGCATCGGGCGCAGCTCGGAGCTCGTCGGTGGTTCAATCGGGCCAAAATCGCTGACTTCGTCGTTGGCATCAATGTCGAGCGATGACAACCTCGCCGAGAGCCCTGGCGCCAACACCGTAACCGGCGTTTCGAACTCGAAATTATCAACTTCATTGCCATGCCAGGGCGGCGTTGTGCCTGGCTTTTCGAAGCTTGGATTACGCGTCGTCACGTGACGATTGGTCCGCGCCGACGCTGGCAACGTGTGCGCAAAATTGCGTTTGCCAGGCGGCGTTGAAGATGCTGGCCGCTTACGCAATTGCCGCGTGTCGTCGGAGAAATCAAAATCATCCGGCCCCGGCGCAGGCATCGCGATGGGCGGATCCGGGTAAATGCGTTCAGCCGTTAAGGCGTCGTTCGGAGCCATCACGGTGGACTGTTGCTGGCCCCACTCATCGGCTGCTTCGGCTTCGATTTCGAGTTCGCTGCCATCGATGATTTCGTCTTCGTCGGCTGGTACGGTGCTTGCCACATCGGGTGTGGCCGCCGCAAGCGTCGCAAAATCGGTGTTTTCTGCAAGCGAATGCAGATCCATATCGTCGCTGATCAGCACTGGTGCAGGCGGCCGCTGCGGAATCATGCTGCCGATTTGGGTCGGCTCTTCAGCTATTACCCGTGTTGGCCGGCGCGCGAACTCCATTGGCTCAGGGATTGGCGTTGGCTCGGCATCAAATGTCGTGCTCGGGTGCGGCCGGCTTTCTTCGACCTCGGCGGGCTCGCGCGTTGGTGTATCGGCGAGGGCTTCGTCGATCAGCGTCGGTTCGCGCGTTGGTGCATCGGCGAGGGCTTCGTCGATCAGCGTTGGTTCGCGCGTGGTAGCGGCGAGATTTTCGTCGATCAGTGTCGGTTCGCGCGTTGGTGCAGCAGCGACGGCCT
>JAKQOD010000370.1 GCA_029565465.1 Deltaproteobacteria bacterium | reverse complement strand
GCTTCAGTGCGGCGGCACGTGCTGCGGGTGCGCAACAGTCAACCTTGTCTCGGCGGGTCGCAGCGTTGGAACATGCGTTAGGTGCGCCGCTGCTTGACCGCTCGAGTGCGGGCTTGGTCTTAACGGCGTTGGGCCAACGCGTCGTCGCCGAAGGCGCCCGGGCCCAAGCCGCAATGCAGGATTTGGCCGATGCCGTGCGTCAACAAGCAACCGATGTGCGTGGCTGCGTACGCATTGCGACAACCGACACCGTTGCGAGCGTTTTTATCTTGCCGACGGTGTTGCCGCGACTATTGGCAAAGTTTCCTGAATTGCAAATCGAGTTGGTTACCTCGGATGATCCAGCCGATTTGGCGCGCCGTGAAGCAGACATTGCGATTCGATTTTTCCTGCCGCCCAAGGGTGACTTAATCGCTAAACGGGTTGCTGCGTTTCGTACGGCCGCTATTGCGCATCGTCGGCTAGCCCGCCAGTTGGTGGCGCAACCACCGTCGGCATGGCCATGGATATTTGTGGCGCGGCTCGGTAGCGAACCCGTCGAACAAGTGTGGGCAACCAAGTTGCAAGCGAAACCGCGGGTTACCACCACGTCGTTTCATACGCAGTATGAAGCGGTGCGTGCGGGCGTTGGCGTGGCGGTTTTGCCGACGGTGCTGCAGCAAGCCGATGGCGCGCTCGAGATTCTGCCGGTGCCAGCCTTTGCAGCCGCGCCACGCTTGGAACTGTATTTGGTGACGCCGCGTGCGCTGCGCCGCGTGCCACGGGTGGCCGCGGTTTTTGCTGCGCTCACTGCAGCGTTTGCTGCCGCGGTTCCCGCAGGTAAAGCGTAGCGGGGCCTGGCATCCTCGTTTAGAGTGCCGCCATGAAATACGCTACTTGGCTATCGTCGCTGGTGGTTGCAGGCGTTGCTTCCAACGCGGCTGGTTGTCGGCCGCCTGCGCCGCAAACTCCCGATGCGGCGCGGCTTGAACGGTTGGAGCGGCGCGTCGACAAAATCATCGAGATCTTGGAGCAAGCGCTGCCGCCAGCGGAGCCCGATCCTGCGGAGACCTACGCGGTCCCCATTGCAGCCATCGATCCAATCGAAGGGCCCGCAAATGCGCGCATAACCGTGATCGAAGGCTTTGAGTTTATGTGTCCGTATTGCGCGATGGTGCACCCAACCGTCGAAGCGCTCCGTGCCAAATATCCGCGCGATGTGCGCGTGGTTGCGAAATACATGGTGATTCATGGCGCGCAAGCATTGCCGCCCGCACAAGCTGCGTGTGCTGGCAACAAACAAGGCAAGTACAGCGAGATGAAAGCTGCGCTGTGGGCGAGAGCCTATCGCATCGAAGACGAACGGCCTGTGAACCAAGGTCCAATTACCTTTGAAGTAGCGCAAGAATTGGCTAGCTCGCTCAAGCTCGACGGTGCGCGCTTTGTTGCCGATTTCGCAAGCGATGACTGCAAGATGTGGGCAGCTGGTGGCGACCGCGCCATGAGTGCCGTCGGTGCATCGGGCACGCCAACGTTTTTTATCAACGGTCGTTACGTCAACGGCGCCGTGCCGCTCGAAGCGCTCGACGAAGTTGTGCAAGAAGAGCTCGCCAAAGCCGACCGCGCCATCGCAGCAGGGGTTCGACCCGAAGACTATTACGCCTCGGTGGTAAAAAAGGGCCAAACCAAGGTCAAGAGCCGCTTCGAGTAAGCCCACGGCATTTTGAAAACTGCGCTTTGCAGGTTGCATTCGTGCTGGCCACTGCAGTTGCACCCGCCGGCGGGGGCTGCTCTAACGGCTTGGATTGACTAGCAATTATGGTGGCACCAGACTTGCTTTTGCATGCTGTATGATTTCGCTGCGCCAACCGACGCTGTTGTTTTGTATCGCTGCCATGACAGCGTGTGCTTCGTCTCCGAACGAGGACGTCGACGGCCCCGCTGGCATTGGTGACAGCAAAGGCGATGAGCCTGGCTGCGATATTGAGGCTTACAAAGCCTACTTGCGTGGGTTTTACCAAGCCCAGTCGGCCGAGCGCCGCCACAATAACGATGGCGTAACAGCGCTGGCATCCGCGGCTGCGAACAATCCATGCCTTGCCTCGGACGCTGCGTATGTAGTTTGGACGAAATTTGTCAACCAGCTGGTGCTCACGCCGCTTGCTGCACGCATCCCTCGCGTTCCAGTAGACGGCATCTTTGCCAACGCTGCCGACTATCAACGCTATGTTGATGCCCGCACGCTGACCGGCGACGAACAATGGCTGATTCAAACGTGGAATCTCAGCAAACCAACCACGGTTGGCAAATTGGCAGTAAACGAATGGAGCAAGCTATATGCGCCATTCGTGGACATAGCGAAACGCCCTGGGCTGGTGGCGACCCAGATTCTCGAACCTGCTTTCGTCATCACGCCGGACGAAAAAGCAGCCCTTGATGCGATCGCAAGCATGCGTGCGGAGTCGAAAGCCGGCCTTTCGTATCAAATCTGGTACGACCTGGTTTTCAAAACTATCGTCGATGATTACACCACGAATACTGACGAGGCCGTCGTCGAGCGCATCGACGAATTGGCGGCTCAAGTGACGGCTACACAGCCTGAAGCCGCAAACGACGTAGACCAAGTTGCATTCCTCGATCGCTTCGTTGCGCGCTTGACGCTAGAGGCGACAACTCGATTCAAAGCGCTTGACGCAATTCAGCTCACCAACCCAGGTGGCGGCGGCCCGTTGGCGATCAAAAGTTGGCTTTCGGCACTGAGCAGCAAAGTCTCCGGGCTGTCGACTCCCAATGCCAGTGACCGGGTATTTGTTGATCGCCTGCTTGAAGTGAAACCTTGTGGTGAAGATCTTGCGCTGCAGGACGCTAGCGACCGACTTGGCCGAGCACTTGTTGCGCTTGGATTGGCTGAAACCGCCAACGTCACCGCCATGTCCGGGTGTGAATAACCCGGCACGCACTTCGGCCCCCCACGCGTATCCACCGGCCGGCCAAATGCGGTAGGCTGTCAGCGTCGTGAATCTGTCGGCTACCATTCGCGGAACGCGGTTGCGCTTTGCTTCGGTGAAAGAAGTATTGGCGAAGGCGAATGCGCCGAAAAGTGGTGACGACTTAGCAGGTGTATCAGCGCGCGATCCAGTCGAACGAGTTGCGGCCCGTGCGGTGCTGGCTGACCTGACATTGCGCGATTTACGCGAAAACCCAGTGGTCCCATATGACCGCGACGAAGTTACCCGCGTGGTCGAAGATGGCTTGGACGCCCGCGCGTTTGCGGCGGTCGGCCATCTCACCGTTGGGCAATTTCGCGAATGGATTTTAGAGCCGTCGACGACCGGCACCATGTTGCGCTCGGTTGCTGCGGGCTTGACGCCCGAGATGGCGGCGGCTGCGTGCAAGCTGATGTCGAACATGGATCTGATGACGGTCGGCGCGAAATGCGAAGTGGTGGTACGCGCCAACAATACGTTGGGCTTGCCAGGCCGGCTTAGCTCGCGTTTGCAGCCGAATCATCCAACCGACCATGTGCCTGGCATTTTAGCGTCGACGCGTGAAGGCTTAGCCTATGGCTGCGGCGATGCTGTCATTGGCCTCAATCCCGCAACTGATACGCCGGAGTCGACCGCCGAGATTCTGCGTGCGCTCGACGATGTGATGCAGCGCAACGAGATACCGACCCAGCACTGCGTGTTGTCGCACATCACGGTGCAGATGAAAGCGCTGGCGTTGGGCTGCCCGATGGACTTGATGTTCCAATCGATCGCTGGCACCCAAGGCGCCAATGCAGCGTTTGGTATCAGCGTTGGCTTGCTCGACGAAGCAGCTGCGATGATGAAAGCGCGCGGCTCGACCAAAGGGCCGAATCAAATGTATTTCGAAACCGGGCAGGGCTCGGCGTTGTCGTCGCAGGCGCATCACGGTGCTGATCAAGTGACAATCGAAGCCCGCGCGTATGGCTTAGCGCGGCGCTACAATCCGTTTTTGGTGAATACCGTCGTTGGGTTCATTGGCCCCGAATATCTCGAAGATGGTCCGCAAATTACCCGCGCTGCTCTCGAAGATCATTTCATGGGCAAGCTGTTGGGCTTGCCGATGGGCTGCGACGCATGTTTCACCTATCACGCCAGCATGTCGCAAGATGAATTGGAATCGCTCAAAGTGCTGTTGGCTGCGGCGGGCTGCACCTACTTGATGAGCTTGCCCGTCGGCGACGACATCATGCTCAATTATCAATCGACTAGCTTTCACGATATTGCGTCGGTGCGTGCGCTGTTGGGCAAATCGGCAACGCCGGAGTTCGATGCGTGGCTCGACCGCAAAGGCATTTGGGTCGGCGGCAAGCCGGGCCCGCGCTTTGGCGATGTGGGAGTGCTGCAATGAGCCGTACCCGCTCATTGATGGCGCAGTTGCGCCACGCTCGCGGCGAAAACGCGCCGCTGGTTCCGACGATGCCGCTACCTCGGGTGGAAGCACCACCAGCGCGTGTCTACGTGCCAGCACGGGAAACGACGTCGACGACTGCCGCCGCAGCAGCGAAGCACACCACAGCGCTGTTGGGCATTGGCCACGTCGGCACTCGGTACGCCACCGACGTGGTGTTGCAGTTTCAAGCCGAACTCGCGGTTGCGCACAGTGCAGTTGCTGCCGAGTTGCCCGACGAATGGGCAGCCCAGCATGGCTTTTTGCCGTTGCAGTCGCAAGCCACCAGCCATCGTGAGTTTTTACTTCGTCCGGATCTCGGACGTCGCTTGCATCCCGATTCGTTGGCTCGCTTGCGCAAAGATGCGCAGCGGGGGCCCCAAAATGGAGCGAACGAGCGAACGCTCGGAGCGGGGCCCGACGTACAGTTGATTTTGGCCGATGGCCTCTCGGCGATTGCCTGCATGGGCAGCGGTGAGCAATTGTTTGCAGCGACCAAAGCCGCGTGCGCTGCGCGTGGCTTGTCGGTCGGCACGCCGGTGTGCGCGAAGTTTGCGCGCGTGTGGCTGCAAGACGAAATCGGCGCTGAAGTTGGCGCAAAAGTCGCCATCATTTTGCTGGGTGAACGGCCCGGCCTAGGCACTGGCGACGGCTTGTCGGCTTACGCGGTTTACGGTCCAAAAATCGGCAACACCGACGGTGAACGCAACATGATGAGCAACTTGCACGCGCGTGGTATTGCACCTGAAGAAGCTGCGCCTCGGTTGGCTGCGCTCGCTGCTGCGATGATTGCGCAAGGTGTGAGCGGCGTAAAACTCGATCTCACTGGCATTGGCGCGGGTGGCCGCGAATACCGTGCACCGCAAGTGCGCGAACGATTGGTGGTCCGTGATGCTTGAACCGATTTTGCCTAACGTCCTAGCTGTCAAACGCATTCCGCACGCAAGTGCTGATGTATTGCGTGCCTACGGCGCGGATCCAAGCAAGCACACTTCGCTTGGCTTGATCACGTGTGATCAAGACGACTCGTTGTATGTGGCTCTCGACGAAGCCACCAAACAGTCCGATGTTGACGTGGTGTTCGGCCAAAGTTTTTACGCAGGTGCTAGCCATGCGTCGGGCCGGTTATCGGGCGAAGTGCTTGGTGTATTGGCCGGCGCTGACCCGCAAATTATCGAAGACGGCCTTACTGCAACGCTGCGCTGCTTGGCCCACGATGCGTGCTTTTACGATGCTGACGGCAAGGGGACGGTCACGGTCTTCCCGCATGTGATCAGCGCGGTTGGCCGGTATCTCGCTGCGGATCTTGGCGTTGCCGTCGGTGAACCGATTGCTTACTTGGTTGCGCCGCCGCTCGAATTTGTCGTTGCGCTCGATGCTGCGCTCAAAGCGGCCGACGTTCGCTCGTTGAAAATCATTACGCCGCCAACGCCAACCAACTTTGCGTGTGCCTATCTCACGGGCGTCAACGCTGGCGACTTAGCTGCATGCGAAGCAGCCGCCACAGCGTTTGCAGCCGCCGTCGTCGACGTTGCGCTGCAGCCAACGCGGTGATTGATCAACAAGGGCGGCTTTGACCGCCGCCCTCTGCGCGGCGAAGCCGCACATTCACCCACCACCGCGCGCCGCGCCGCGCGGATTTGTCGGCACGAGCGCCAACCTTTGAGCGTGCGTTTCGATCGGGAAGTCGGGGCAGGAGCGGGCAGAGCGGGCAGAGCCCTGTGGCACCGCCCCGATCTACTCTGCGAGCAGTTGCTGCACGATTGCTGGCAGCTTGTCGTAATCCGCATCAAACGCTTCCGACGCGCGAAAGCGTTCGCGGCCTTGTTTGTCAAAAACTAGCAACGATGGCACCGAATGCAGCTTGAGCGGCGCGCCCATCACCCAATCAGCGCTGGCGCGGCCAATGGTCACTTTGGTTGGCACCTCGGTGAGAAACTGTTGTGCTGCTGCGTCCTTTTCGTCGACGGAAACCGCCAAAAGTTCGATGTCTGGTTGCGCCGCACGTAACGCGTCGAGCTTGGGAAACCCCTTGCGACATGGCTTGCAGTACGATGCCCAAATATCGACCACCAAGACTTTGCCGACGGGGGCCGCCCACGCTTCACCGCTAAGCAACCGAAATTGCAACGGCTCGGAAGGCGCACGCGCTGCGGCCGCTGCAGTGACGCCAGTGACGCCAGTGACGCCACTGGGTGACGAATTGGTGGTCGGGCCGCACCCTGCTAGCAACATCGCAAAAAACACGAAGCGTTTCATCGTGGCTCGAAAGTACACTACCTTCGACGCTTGTCACGTCGAGATCCGTGGCCTACGCTTGCCGCATGCGCTCGCGTCTCCTGCTGATTACAGCAGTCGCTGCAACGTTCACACTGCACGCTTCGGCGCCTCGCCTCGCTGAGGCTTGAGGCATCGGCGCGCCTGTCGGTCCGACGGGCTGTGAAGGTTCTACTGGCGCGAACGCTGCCGGCTACTGGTTCACGGGTGTGTCGCTTGGCGCGATGCGCACCACGTTGACATTTGCAGAAGATGGCCGGTTCGAGCTTTCGCAGTTCGCTACAACCGCGACGCTTGGGTACACGCGCTCTTCGCGGTGGAGCTTTCGTGGTTCGATCGGCGCGATTCTCGACGGTGGCGTGAAATCAGCATCGACCGATGCCGATATTTCGGCCGGCTTCGTCGTTGGGCTCGGCGTGGCGAAACAATGGCCGCTCAGCCATAAGATGTTTATCAACGGCAGCGTCAACCTTGGTGCGTCGCGCGTGACGACCCATCAAGGCCATGAACCCGGCGTCGCGCTCATTGCTACCGATATTCGAGTCGGTGCAATTTTTGGTCGCACATTTGGTCGAGTGAGTCCGTTTGCGTTGGTCCGGTTATTTGGTGGCCCAGTATTTTGGCAATCAAGCGCAGGCTCCGCAATTACCGGCACCGACATCTATCATGTGCAAGTTGGCGGCGGCGCTAGCGTCTCGGTTGGCAGCGGCGTCTCACTCTTGGTGGATGTATCAGCACTCGGCGAACGAGCCGCTTCGTTGACGTTGTCGAAACAGTTGTAGGCGATCTCGTTCCGTTGGTTGGAACGGGTTTGCGCACATGTCGCGAACTAGCGGTCTTGCACCGGCACAGCAAGACATGTCATTGCGAAAAATCCAGTCGCTTGAGGAAATATTGGTGAATTGCGATACGTAAATATGCAACAGTGAAATTGCGTATGGCGATTTCAACGGTGTTGATTGTCGAAGACGACGTGTTGCAACGGCGGTTGCTTGTGCGGCGGCTTCGTGCGCTTGGCGTCGTACGTGTTATCGAGGCAAACGATGGCGCAGCAGCGTTGGCTTGTTTGAAAACGAACGCTGGCGTTGACCTCATCATTTCAGACGTCGCGATGCCTGGCATGGATGGGTTGGAGCTGTTGTGTCAGTTGCGGACGCTTGAGCTTTGTCCACCGATTGCGTTGTACAGCGGCGCCGATCGCGACTTGTTGACGTGCATGGAGTTGATGGCACGCGAGCGCCGCTTGCGGTTTGTTGGGGTTTTGACCAAGCCTGCCAACACCGTCGATTTTGCGGCCTTGTTGGAGCGCGCTGAAGTCCATCATCGAGCCGCACCACAAGTCGCACGCCAACCGTTGCCAGTGATCACGGCCCAAGATTGCGAGCGCGGCTTGGCCAACGGCGAGTTTGAACCGTTCTATCAACCTAAAGTCCGGTTTTCGGACGGTGAATTGGTTGGCGCCGAAGCATTGGCGCGTTGGCGGCACCCTGAACTTGGCGTCTTGGCACCCGGCGCATTTCTGGACGTGATGGAGCGGGCCGGCCTCTTACGACAGCTCACCATGGTGATGATCAATAGTGCAGTGCGCGATGCGAAGCATTGGACGGGTGTGTTGCCGTTTGCTGCAGTGCCCATTGCGATCAATTTGTCGTTGTCATGTTTATCGACGCCGGGGATCGCCGAATGCGTTGCAAACCTGGTCGAGCAACAAGATGTCCCGGCTTCGCTGGTCCGCTTTGAGATCACGGAGCAAGTCGCGATGGCCGATGTGGGTATGTGTCTGGAAAATATTGCGCGGTTGCGCATGCGGGGGCATCGTTTTGCGATCGACGATTTTGGCGTTGGCTATTCGTCGCTGCAACAATTGGTGCGTATTCCCGCCGACGAGCTGAAATTGGATCGGTCGTTTGTGTCAGGCATCGGCACGGGCTCACGGGCTGCGCTGTTGATCGAAGCAACAATTTCGATGGCGCGCAAGTTGTCGCTGACCACGGTTGCCGAAGGCATCGAAACCGAATTTGAGTGGCAGTTTTTGCACAATCTCGGCTGCGACCAAGCGCAAGGATATTTCATTGCGCGGCCGATGGCCGCCGGCGATTTTGTTGCATGGGCCCAAGCGCGCCCACCTACAAGCGCGGCAGCGCCAGCTGCCCGACGGCGGCGCGAAACCCGCAGCAATCGCTAGTTGCGCAGGGTCGCCAGCGGGCCAGGCTGCAGCGCTCGCTTTACTTCGAATGCAAATGTAGCTGCCGAAAACGAGCCCTTTTCCAGGACGGAGCTGACGTGGCCATCGAGTCGCAGGCGGTCGGCCATCGTGATCGACTTGGCCGTGACAATGAGAATTGGCACATGCGTCGTCGCCGGGTCAGCCGCAAGTGTGGCTACTACATCGAAGCCGCTGACGACTGGCATCATCAAGTCAAGTACCAACAGCCCTGGCATTTGGCTGCGCGTCATGTCGATGGCTTGGCGCCCACTGCTGGCTTGCGAGACGCGCATGTTGAGATGCCGCAATTGCAGGGTCAGCAATGCTAACGCGGTCGGATCGTCGTCGACAACCAAGACATCAAGGGTTGGCAGGATGGTTGGCGCTAACAAGCCGACACGTCGTAACGCGTCTTGCAGATCCGGCCGGGTCAACGGTTTGCGCAACACCGCGCTGGCCCCAAGCGTGAGCCCTTTGCGACGGTTGTCGATAATCGAAATCACAAAGATTGGCACCAGCGTGCCATGTGCATGGGTCTTGATGTGACGCAGCAGCGCCCAGCCGTCAGTGTAGGGCAAGATCAAATCGAGCGTAATTAGCGAAAGTGAGCGGTGTTCGATAATGTCGAGCGCCATGTCGGCGGTCGTCGCGTTCAGCACGTCGAAACCTTCGGCTTCGAGTTGGACGCGGATCAGCTCGGCGGCGGTCGGGTCGGCATCGATCACCAATGCCAACGGTAGCCCAACACGCGCTACGATCGGCGGCGCTGCATCGGCCACCACTGGCTCAGCTGGTGCTGCTGCGGTACCAACTGGCACCCACACCGTAAATGTTGAGCCGTGGCCAACCGTGCTCTGCACGGCAACGGTGCCGCCATGCAACTCAGCGAGCAACTTCACCATGGCCAAACCAAGACCAGTGCCGTCAAACTCACGCGCAAGGCTGCTGTCGATTTGGCTGAACGGCTTGAACAACGACGCCATGCCCGCTGGCGAAATGCCGATGCCGGTATCTTCGACGCTGATCTGCAGAAACTCGGTAGCATCGCTCGCGGCCAGTGGCAGGCTGCGCCCTGGGGTTGGGCCCACCAGTTCGCCAACGGCAGCGCGGTTAACGCGTTGGGCCCGCATGGTAACCGTGCCACTGGTGGTGAACTTGACCGCGTTCGAAAGCAGATTGTAAACGATCTGTTTGATCTTGCGCACGTCGACGTGAACGATGCTGGTTTGATCCGCATTCTCGAGCACGAGCGTTAGTTGTCGCTGCGCGGCTTTTTCGCGAATAATGGAGAAGCTATTGGCAAACAGTGAGGCCAGCGCGGCAGGTTCTGTGTCGAGCGTCATCTTGCCAGCTTCAATCTTGGACAGATCGAGAATGTCGTTGATCAGCGAAAGCAGATGTGTGCCAGCGTTGTGAATGTCGGCAACGAAGTTGTGTTGTTCGTTCGGCATGGCGCCGGCTAGGCCGTCGCGGAGGACTTCGGAAAATCCAATGATGGCGTTGAGCGGTGTGCGCAACTCATGGGACATGTTAGCCAAAAACTCCGACTTCATGCGGCTCGCGATTTCAAGCTCGTGGTTTTTTTGATGTAGCTGCAGCTCGAAGTGTTTGACTGCGGTGACATCGCGGGCCGCCACGATGACTCCTTGCAACACCCGGTCGCGATTGTGAAACGTGGTGGCATTGCAAGACACCACGGTCAAGGTGCCATCGTGCGCGCGGGCGGTTAACTCGTAGTTGCTGACTTTGTGGTCACGCAGCACTTGTTTGATGCCGGCTTCGGCGCGCGCGCTATCGGTGAAGAAGCGCTTAAACGGTGCACCAATCAGTTCGTCGCGGGTGTTGCCCGTCAACGCTTCCATTTGTTTATTGACGTCGCTGATAACGCCTGTTGGGTCAGTTGCCATCAGCGCATCGACATTGGATTCGATCAGCGAGCGCGTATAGAACTGCTGGTCACGGAGGCGTTGGTCGAGCAGCTTCTGATCCGCTTCCACTTGCAAACGTGCGGTGTTATCGGTGCCGATCAGCAAATAGCCGATGATTTCTTCATGCACATCGCGCAGCGCCGTAACCGAAACGACGGCTGATAACCGGCTGCCATCTTTGCGCACGTAGGTGAGTTCGTAGATGTCTTCGATGCCGCGTGCGGCTTTAAAAACCAACGCTTCGAACCCTGGTGCAATCGGCGTCGCGAATTCGATTGTGAGCGTCGTTGCACGAGCGATGAGCTCTTGCGAGTCGGAAATGTCCGCTGGCGTAACCTTGTCGACGACTTCACCAGCGAGATAGCCCAACATGCGCTCAGCGCCAACGTTAAAGATCTGAATCACACCTTTGGCGTCAGTGGCGATGCTGGAGAAGTTTGCGCTATTGAAGATTGCGCGCTGTAAGGCTCCGGCCTTGAGCAAGTCGTCGTCGTTATGTTTGTGCTCGTGAGCGTCATCAAGCCGGCCTTTCCTCGTGACGCCGATGGTGATCGTAGACGCAAAAACGCACAGGCTGCCGATAGCGACGGCCTGCAGCGGCGTAAACTTCCACGCTGCTGCCACCAGCCCAATCACCAGTACGCTTGTCGCCACACCAAGCGCTACCCTCGCCAGCTGAGGGCGAGTCACGGCGCAATCAAATCGTAAGCAGTCAACTGGATGCGAATAAACATGATCTGTACATGCTTGCATCAATGGTGCCACTGCTGGCGGCGTGGTGGGTGCTGCGCGTGCCGGTTGCTATGCAAAAGTGAGTCGGTTGCCGCGCCAGCGCACATGCTCGCCTGCAAACGTGATGGTCGCGGCTGCAAGCTTTTCTTACATGCTAGTTGACTTCAACAGGGCCCAGGTCTGGCGCTGATGCCGACGAGCGTGCGGAAAACCAGAAGTCATGTGCTGGTGCTTCGGCGGCGCTGCCTGCATTGCGGCAGGGTGAGCCCGGTTTTAATGTCGGAATGCGTGAACTTTGATCAAGCAGGCAGTCGGCTTTGATGGTGTTGGCGCCTTCGACGGCCGCGCCGCCATAGTGTGCCGTGTTGTTCCATAAAGCGTTGTGGTGCGAGGTAACCGTGCTACCGGCATCCCAGTGGATGCCTTCGATGCGTGCGCCAGTAAACATATTGTTGACGAGCACGGCTTTGTTATATTGGCTCGCCATCACACCGTAGTTGACGTCTGCCACGAGGTTGTTCGTCATGCGCAGGTCGACCAGGCCGCCGCCTTGATACGAACGCACGCCATATTGCGAATCGTGTAAATACGAATTTTCGACGCGGGCAATCAACGGGGTTGAGGTCGGATTGTAGAAGTCGATGGCCTGGCCGTCCATGCCTCGGGCATCACAGCCATCAACCAGCAAATTTACGCGGCCCACGGCATACACTCCGCGCCGAGCCGCGGTTTTGACTCCGACGAGGTCCACTTTAAGATAAGTATCAGGCGCCTGGTTATAGCCGTCGATATAGATGCCCTCGTCGTTACCGGCATCAACCTGCAAGCCTCGCATGATAACTTTGTTCCAGCCAACGCCGATCTCAATTCTCGATTGTATACGGGTCGTGTCCATGCCTAGGCCGATGATGCTTAGCTGGTTTGCGTGTGCATTCGTATGGGCAATACGGATCAATCCGCTTGCGCTGTAGGTTGGCGCAGTCAGGCAGATCGTAGCATCGCTATCAACGCCGGCTAACGCGTTGATTGCACCTTGAATGGTGGCGTAGTCGCCTGGCACTTTGGTGCCTTCGCAGGTGAAGCGACATTCGTTTGACACGCAACTTTGGTCGTTCCGGCACGTGGTGTTGCCGCACGTGATCGGCCCGGTGCCTGGGGTTGCATCCGGGCTACCAAACGGCGCATCGCCGCTGGCAAGCCGACCGTCGCTCGTGCCTGGGCGCGCGTCTGGGTTAAGGTCTTGGCCGCCGCCAGCTGCATTGGCGCAGCTCATCGCAAAGCCGCAGGTTATCAATAGTCCAAATCGGTTCATGCCAGTCCGGACGAGCGACCTTGGCGGCCAGTCGCATGGACTGCCGTGGGATTTGCAAGCCTGACTACTGCAGCAGCCTGGCTATGCGTAGACAACCGGTCATCTGCTGTAACTGTCCGAAATGTAATGAAGTACGGCTGGCGTAAAAGTTGCTCTAGATGTCCTGCATGAAACGCCTCACGCTTGCAACTGCGGTTTTGTCGGCACTTTTGTTTGCTCCCGGCTGTGCCGATAGCCAGGACGCCGTGACCGATGATTCAAATCCGTTCACCGAAGAGTATGCAGACGCGGGCAAAGAAGATACCGGTTATCTGAACCCTGACGGCGTGGAAGTCGAAGTCGATATCGAAGGTGACGCCATCGCCGACCGTGGCGAAATGGAAAATGCGCCAGCTATGTTGGCGCAGTTTGCGCTTACGGAATTGCGCAATCGTGGCGTGATGTACTTAGAATCACTTGCCGAAGATACCGCCGGGGTTACGCGCGCCGAATGGTTAATCGACGGGCAGTGGAAGTTCAACGCCGATGTGCCCGCGAATGCAACCCGCAAACGTTGGCGCATCCGCGGCGTAAACGCGGTGGCGCTGTTTGGCCAAGCCACGGCTGCCAAGCTTGGCGCGACCTACACCTCCAAGGTGCCACTGCAGCCGTTCACGGTGTACGCCGACGCTGGCACCAAATGCGCTGACAATAACGATCATATCGGCTTGAGCCAAGATGTGTACTGGTATCGCTGGGAGCCGTCGGGCATTTGCACAATTCCAACGCAAGACCTCAAATTAACCGTCAGCAAAGCCGGCGCATCCGCGACTACCAAACTCTATCCGGAATACGATCGCTTGCTAGCAGATAAAAAATTCACGGCCGTGATGATCTTTGGCCAAGTCGGCGACGGTGCGATCGACCCCAATGACTTAGGCATGCGTCAAGCGCGCAGCTACGCAAGCAAGCTGGTGACTGCGAAGTTCAAAGAAGTGCCTGGCCCAGTTGGTCGTCGCTTCGAAAAAACCGTCGCTGGCAACCTGGTGCAAATCGACGTGTACGCACCAACTGATTTCTCGGGCCTTGGCGATTTTGCGCACTTCGGCAACTTCCAAAAAGCCATCAGCGAACACGAGTTCATTTCGTATGCAGGCCACTCGATGCTGGGCGCCAGCGACTTCTGGGCGCGCCCAACCTACCCGAACTTCTATCAAATCATGATGTATGGCGGTTGTTTGGGCTACGAGTACTATGTGCGCCCAATCCTGCATGGCAAAGGCGACTCGTGGAAAAACCTCGACATGATTTCAAGCGTGGTTGAAGTTTCTGCAGCCGCCGACGAATATGCGGTCGCGCTAAGCAAGATCATCTACGCAATTGGCCACGGCAGCAAATCGAGCTGGCGTGACATCTTGGTTGCGATTCGCGCCAATGTGGGCGACTCGACCTTCGGCGTGTCGGGCGTACGCGACAACTGCTACACGCCAACCGGCTCGCGCTGCAGCCGATAACGCGCCCGCCTTCAAACGAACCAAACCACGTAGCCGACGCCGACGACAAACGCTAGAATAACGAAGCTCTTATGGCCGTCCGAATCGAACGCCGTGCTGGCCTTGTTGGGCCTGTTCGTAAAGAGCTTTCGCACAAGCTCATCTGGCTGTGGTTGTTGGTAACGCTGGTGCTCGGCGCGGTTGGGGTGGTCGCGGCGACAACATATGCCGATATCGCGGAAGACGTAAATTTGTCGGGGCAACTGCGCTATCGCTCATTTGCCGTTCGTGAATTGCTGAACCACGGTGATCTTGCTGCGACTGCTGCCGGTGTTGCCGAGATGACCGCGGTGCGTGCAACGTTGCAGCGCCGCCATAGTGATGCCGGCTATTTCACTGAACATGGCTTCGATGACTATTGGGCGTATGTGCAGCGCCAGGAAGTGCCACCCTACGACGTAACGTTGCGCCACGTCGAAAGCGCTGACCGGTTTACCTCGTGGCTGGCTTCGACGGCTCGGGTGTATTTGCGCATTGCGTTTGCGTTTTTTATTGGCGTGTTGGTGGTGCTGGCAGTGGCCATCTTCAAGTTGGTGCGAATCAATAGCCGGCTCGCTGTGGCCGAAGCAAATTTACAACAGCTTGCGGCGACCGATGTGCTGACTGGCCTGTGGAATCGTCGCAAGCTCTACGAGACGCTGTCCGAAGCGCCAGGTGAATACAGCGTGGTCTTGGCCGATATCGACAACTTCAAAAACATCAACGATGAGCATGGCCATGCGCGAGGCGACGATGTGTTGACAATGTTTGCCGATTGTTTGCGCCGGCTCGAAGGCTGCAAATGTTTTCGCTATGGCGGTGAAGAGTTCGCGCTGTGGTTGCCGAGCACCACGCTACGGGATGCAACCGCATTTGCTGAGCGAGTGCGCCGCGAGATCGAAGCCACGCCGCTTGCAGGGCTAACGATTACGGCGAGTTGGGGCGTGGCACAATGGCATACGGGCGACACCTCGTCGTCGGTGCTTGAACGCGCCGACCGTGCGCTGTATCGAGCCAAACATGCCGGGCGCAATCGCGTCGCCACGGAAACCGATGTGCCACGTAGCAAACGCGCGACGGCTTAGCGTTTGGCTGCACCAGTGAGTTTTTGCAGCGCTTGCCGCGCTTCGCGGTGATGTGGCGCAGCCCGACGCAACCACGTGCGCGCGGTAGGCTTCGAGCGCGGCACACCTTCGCCATCGCGAAAACATAGCCCAATCAAGTACCAGGCCCAGGTTGCACCTTGCTCGGCGGCGGCGCGATACCAGTGCAACGCTGATGCGTAGTCACGCGCAATAGCGCCACTTGGATGGTTGCCTTCATGGTAGGCGATGCCCAGCTCGATTTGCGCATCGGAGTGGCCATTGCCAGCTGCATGCATCAGCCATTGCAAAGACAGCATCGGCTTCTTGCTCATCTCGCTCATCGCATATTGCGCCCGGGCGTGGCCGCGGATCGCTGCTTTGTAAAACCAGCGACGGGCGGTTTCAGGATTGGCTTTCACAACATCGCCAGCGCGATACATCATGGCGATGTTGGCGATGGCACGCAGGTGGCCTTGCAGCGCTGCTGCGCGATACCAACGCAAGGCTTCGGCTTGGTTGCGTTTGGTGCCTTCGCCTTCGAACAGCGCGTAGCCGAGGCTAACTTGAGCGTCACTGTGGCCTTGTTCAGCCGCAGCGCGAAACCACGGAATCGCAGCGCGGCGTTGGCCGAAGTCATCGCGCAGGCGCACTGCAAGATTGTTTTGCGCGAAGGATTCGCCTTGCGTCGCAGCAGCTTGATACCAACGCAGAGCGCCCGTGGTGTCGCCAGCGTCGGCGAGCATGTCACCGAGGCAGCTTTGTGCTTCCGCGAGACCTTGGGTCGCAGCTTTGAGATACCAATGTTTGGCGCGGCTGAGATCAACCGGGGCTTGGCGTTCATACGATTTCGCCAACGCCAACTGGGCGGCTGCACCGCCGACGCGTGCTGCTGCGAGCAGTTTCTTGCGGTCTGTTTTTTTGCGAACCGGTGCCATGGCGCGGCAAGGTAGCACGCGCTACCTGGCGCTGCATCGGCGCGCGCGATTCGTTGAAAGTGAGCGTATTTGCCGACGCAATACAACATAGGGCGCCTGGCCTGCGAGTTAATCTGGCCTACACTGCAGCTTGATGCAGCAGCCTGAAACGCAACGTGTGAGCACAGCTGCTGCATTGCCCATTGCAGCGCTCACGGGTGCGAGCGGTTTTATCGGCGGTGCGTTGGCCCAAGCGCTGCGAACGCGCTTCAGCGTGCGTGGTATTGGTCGCAGCGAGGTTGCACCTGCGGGCGTTGCCGTCGATACGTGGCAGCGCACCGATCTGTTTAACCTCAAAGAAGCCGAAGCTGCGCTGCAAGGCGCAACCGTTGCCATCTATCTCGTGCACAGCATGATGCCGAGCGCGCGGCTGACGCAGGCGACGTTCGAAGATCTGGATCTCATTTGCGCCGACAACTTTGGCCGTGCTGCAGCCAAAGCCGGCGTTACCCAGATTGTTTATCTCAGCGGCTTGCTGCCTGAGTACGGCACGTTGTCAAAGCATTTGCACAGCCGGCAAGAAGTTGAACAAGCGCTGGGGCTTTACGGTTGTGCCGTAACCACCATCCGTGCAGGATTGATCTTAGGCGGCGGCGGTTCATCGTTTGAAATGTTGGTGCGCTTGGTCGAACGCTTGCCGGCGATGGTTTGTCCGGGTTGGACCAAAACGCGAACGCAACCAGTTGCTGTTGACGATGTGGTTACACTAGTGGCGTTTGCTACCGGTAACGCGGATTGTCTTGGACAGACCTACGACATCGGTGCGCCCGATATTGTTACGTACCGCGAACTGTTGGAGCTGGTCGCGCAACAACTCAGTGTGAAGCGCCGCATGGTGCCGGTGCCGTTTTTCTCGCCATCGCTGTCGAGGTTGTGGATTACGCTGGTAACCGGTGCATCGCGTGAACTCGTGGGGCCGTTGGTGCAGAGTTTGCGGCATGAAATGATCGCGCGGGACCAACGCCTCGCTGACATGGCGCAGGTTACGATGCTATCAGTGCGCGACGCGTTGGCAGTGGCGTTGCAGCAGCGTAAGGAAATGAAACAAGCCGCAGCGGCGGCTGCGCCACGCCGCGCGATGGTCGCTGCCAAACCCGTATCATTGGTGCGCTCGGTGCAACGCATGAGGTTGCCGGCTGACAAAGATGCCGCGTGGGCAGCAGCGGAGTATACGCGTTGGCTGCCCCATGCATTTGCGCGCCTGTTGCGGGTCGATGTTGATGCGCAACGCGAGTGTAAGTTCTGCATCATCGGGATGAAAACGCCGCTCCTGGTGTTGAGTTACGCTGCTGACCGCAGCACACCGGACCGGCAATTGTTTTACGTGACCGGCGGCATGCTTTCGCTTGCCCACCAGCGTGGCCGGTTCGAGCTACGCGAAATCGGCACGTCCCGCACGTTGCTCACCGCGATTCACGACTTTGGGCCGCGCTTGCCGTGGTTTGTGTACCGCTATACGCAAGCGGTGTTTCACGGATGGGTCATGAGCGCGTTCCGTCGGCATATTGGCAAAGCTGGGCCGCGAGCGTAGTGTTCCGCTCGGTGCGCGCAACTTGAAATGCAATGGGGCTTCTGCCCACCCTGTGATAGGATGCCTTATGGGAAGTCCGGCTCCACCGCTCGTTTCCTACGCTGACTATATGTCCGCAGAGTTGGCCGCCGCTTCAAAACATGAGTTTGTCGAAGGCAACATCTTTGCCATGGCTGGAGGAACGCCCGAGCACGCCGCATTAGTTGCTGCAATAACGGCGCAGCTGTGGGCGCAATTGCGCGGTAGACCGTGCCGAGTTTATTCGTCGGACCTCCGGATTCGTATGAGCGAAGTTGACGTTGCGGCATATCCGGACGTCACGGTGGTTTGTGGCGAGGTAGCGCGAGATGCGCAGGACAGTCACAGCGCGACCAACCCGACCGTGATAGTCGAAGTGCTTTCAACCACCACGGAGGCGTATGACCGTGGTCGCAAATTTGCTTACTACCGAACCATCAAGTCGTTGCAGCACTACATTCTGGTGGCACAAGACAAACCCGCCGTTGAACGTTATGTCCGGAACGCGGACGATAGCTGGACCCTGGCCGTCTTTGGTGACGGTGCAAACGTTGAGCTTGCAGCGCTTCAGTGCACGATCAATGTCGATAGTTTGTACGAAGGGCTGCTGGCGCCGGCGGAGTAGCTTCAACCAGTTGGCGCGCCGCTAGTGGTTTCCGGCACATGCCGGCTTGCAGTTGAAGTCTAGCACTACATAGATTCGGCCATGGCAGATCGAGCGGTAGCGGCGAGCGTATGGGTAAGAGTAGCTTCGGCTCGTCTAAACCCTCGTTAGCCAAGGAACTTTGCCATGTCGATTCGATTCGTAATGTTGTTTTCGTTAACTGCGGCCTGTGCATCGCAAGGACGACCAGCAGCGGTGACCCCCGCTGGGCCAACCGGCGACGTCAACGCGACGTCCGCTGGGCCTACGGGCGACGTTGCGCAAGCCAAAGCGACGCCCGCCGAAACGCCCGGCGGCAAGCATATGCTGTCGACCTACGCTGCACGGCGCAGCAGCAACCCCGACTTTGCCAAAGCGTTTGATCAGCGAACCGCTGCGTTAGGCGACGCTGCGCCGACCGCCGAGCAATGCGCCGAAGTGCCGAGCTTGATCGCAACCGTGCCGGTTGGGACGCCTGCGTGCCAGCCAGGCAAAGCAGGTTGCGCGATGCCAAGTGATCATCCCGAATCGTATCGCAAGCCAGCGCAACCAGCGTGGGCCCATGGCTGCACCGTGCCGCAAGGCAGTGTGGTCGACCTCGGCGACGGCATGAAAGGGCTATCGAACGCTGCGACCACCGCCTACGAAGGTTGCAGTGCAGCGTACGAATCTTGGCTGATTCAGCGCTGCCCAGCGTAACCGTCAGGAGCCGACGCTGGACTCACGCGGGTGCCGGAATAGCACGTTCGCGATTCGCTACTTGGCCACCATGCCACCGTCGACGGTGAGCGTCTGGCCAGTCACGAACTTCGCTGCAGGCGATGCTAAGTGCATGACGGCTTCGGCAACATCGTCGGGGCGACCTGCGATGCCAAGCGGCAGATTCGCTTTGGCAAACTCATGCATGTTGTCGAGCGAGCCAAAGAAGCGGCTGCCCATATCGGTGGCGATCGGGCCTGGCGAAACAGCGTTGACGCGCACGCCAGCCGCTGCAAATTCGATCGCAGCAGTGCGCGTCATCGTAATGATGGCGCCTTTGCTCGACGCGTAGATCGTTGTGCCAGCCATGCCGAGGTCTGCGGCGACCGAGCTGTTGTTAATGATGACGCCTTTGCTAGCTGTCAAATGTGGCAAGGCATTTTCATCACCAACCAGGTGCCGCGCACATTGACGTTGAAAACTGCGTCGAAGTCCGCAGCGCCGACGGTTTCGATCGGGCCGAGCTTGCCTTCAATACCAGCGTTGTTGAAAACCACGTCGAGGCGACCGTAGGTCCTGACCGCATATGCAATCATCGCAGCGATGTCGGCTTCGACGGCGACATCGGCGCGCACGAAGCTCGCTTTGCCAACGGCGGCGTGAATGCGTTTGCCTGCAGCGATGCCTTCGTTTTCGCGGCGCGCCGCGATGACGACCGATGCGCCTTCGCGTGCGAATGCTTCGGCTGCGCTGCGGCCAATGCCAACGCTGCCACCAGTGACGAGCACAATCTTGTTTTGAAATGTTTTTTGCATGAGCTCATCATGCGCAGTGCAAGGCCTTTCGGTAAGTCCCGTTGCAGGCGAAGGATCCTTGCATGGCATGCAAAAGTCGCCCAAGCTCGATGGATGGACATGCTGCAGCACATGAAGACGTTCGTCCGCATCGCAGACGCCGGAAGCATCTCGAAGGCGGCGACATCGCTTCGGCTCTCGGTCGCGATGGCCAGCCGGCACTTGCGTGCCCTCGAGGAAGACCTTGGGGGGAACTCATGCGGCGAACCACACGCGCGCTCGCGTTAACCGAAGCTGGCGCTGCGTTCCTCGTTCGGTCCCGCACGATTCTCGCTAGCGTTAACGATGCACGCGATGTGGTGCGACCCGGCCGCGGGGTTGCAGGTGTCGTCTCGATCAGTCTGCCGGTTTCCTTCGGGCTTGCTCAAATCGCTCTGTTGTTTCCGGCCTTAATCGCAGCGCATCCGCGGCTCAAATTGGATCTGCGCTTTGAAGATCGTATCGTCGATCTGCTTGGCGATGGTGTCGATCTTGCGGTCCGCGCAGGCATGCTGCTGCCGGTAGCCCATTTGTGATTGCGCGCAAACTTGCCACGGTGGAACGCGTGCTGTGTGCCTCGCCAGCGTTCTTGGCTAAGCACGGCAAACTCACAACCGTAGCATCGCTCGCGCGGGTGCCATGTTTAGTGCAAGGGCCGCCGCCGACGCGCTGGACGTTCGATCCCCCCGATGGTCCAACTGCCGTCGACGTCGATGGCTGCATGCGCTCCAGCAACGTCATCGCGCTGCGCGACGCAACGCAACGCTCGCTGGCCTTGGTGTCGCTCGGCTCCCAACCTGGATCGTCGCCGACGATCTTGCCAAGAAACGACTCGTGCGCGTCCTTCCCACAGTCACGATGCCAATCATCGAAATCTACGGCATGTTTCACGCTGGCTCGAAGGGCTCGACTGCCATCCATGCAGTGCTCGACTTCTTACGGACCGAGCTGCCGCGTCGACCCACGATGGTCCGCGGCTGATGTCAGCCCAATGCAAACAAATGCGCCGAAAGTGGCACGCCGCATTTCGAAACGTAAAAAGCTGCAGCTGCTCGCTGCGTTTTTTGCGCAGCGTGCCGGTGCAATCGACTGCGCTCAAGTTTGGCTTCCGTTCGGCTGAAGCTTCGGTACCAATGAAGACCAGCGATGCCAACAATCCGTTTACTCGAACTGGCTCCCGCGCAGTCAGCTGCCATCAGCCTTTGTTGTGCGCGCAGCGCTGGAAGTGTCTCTATAGTTGTGTAACTGGCTAACTCGAAGGTGGCAAAAACTTCGGTGCTGGAAAGAAAAAGTGGAAGCTCCGGTTATCGAAACACCAAACCGTCGGCGCAACACGCGACGACAGGGAGCTTCCATGGACAA
>JAKQOD010000368.1 GCA_029565465.1 Deltaproteobacteria bacterium | reverse complement strand
CCAGCGCCGAAGGTGCAAGGCCGTTGCCACCGATAGTGGTGCCGGCAACGATGAAAACGCCCAACCACACAGCTACGGCGCGCCTTACTGGGCCTGGCAGCACGGCACGGCGCCAAGTCTTCGACCATAGCCGATTTCCGTCGGTCGCCGGGCTTGACCGCGGACCTACGCTAGCCATATGTCTTGAACCGTGCAATTCATCGACGAAGTTACCATTTACGTCAAAGCCGGCGACGGTGGCAACGGATCAACCGCCATGCGTCGCGAAGACGGTGTACCACGTGGCGGGCCATCCGGCGGTGATGGTGGCGTAGGCGGCAGCGTGATTCTGCTGGCGTCGACCAGCCTGTCGACGTTGCTCGACTTTAAGTACAAGCGCCACTATCGCGCCGAACGTGGCGAAGATGGCCGCAACAAAGACCAATACGGCGCCGGCGGCCCTGACATGGTGCTGCGCGTACCCGTTGGTACCGTGGTGTACGACGAAGGCACCAACGAAAAACTTGCCGACCTCGATACCGACGGCGTGCACTTCGTGGTTGCGCAAGGCGGCAACGGTGGCCGTGGCAATATTCACTTTAAGAATCCGTGGAACCAAGCGCCGCGTACGGCTGAAGCCGGTGGCATCGGCGTCGAGCGCACGCTGCGGCTTGAGCTCAAGTTGATGGCTGACGTCGGCTTGCTTGGCTATCCCAATGTTGGCAAATCGACGTTTATCTCGGCGGTGTCGCGCGCTCGGCCTAAAGTTGCCGATTATCCATTTACGACGCTTGCGCCAAGCTTAGGTGTTGTCCGGATTTCGGACGACCGGACCTTCGTCGTCGCAGACATTCCAGGCTTGATCGAAGGCGCCGCGGACGGTGCCGGCCTCGGCTTGCAGTTTTTGCGACACGTTGAGCGCTGCCGCGTGTTGTTGCATATCGTCGAAGATACCTACACCACCGGCCCGGAACGCGCTCCGCTGCAGGACTTTGACATCATCAATCGCGAACTCAAAAAGTACGCACCGGAGTTGGCGAAAAAACCACAAGTAGTAGTGCTCAACAAGTGTGATGCGATCACCGCAAAGCAAATTAAGGAGCATGTTGCGGCCTTAAAGAAGAAGAACATCAGCTTGCTGCAAATGTCAGCGGCGACTGGTGATGGCGTACCGGCGATCCTTGAAGCGATTTGGAAGCTGATCGGTAACCCGGAAGATCCAATGTTCGCTGCGCCGACGGCGGCACCCGTGAAAGCCGCGAAAGCTGCGAAGCCAACGAAATCAAAACCGGCCGCAGCCAAAGCGGCTAAGCCAGCCAAAGCCGCGACCAAGCCAGCAGCTAGTAAATCCACCGTGGTTAAAGCTGCGACGATTAAAGCTGCCAAAGCTGCGGCCGCCAAAGCCGCGAAAGCGGCTGCTGCCAAACGGGCCGTCGGAAAGAAAGCCAAAGCTGCGGCCGCCGCCGTCGGTGCGCGTGGCCGCAAAGCCAAGCCCGGCTCGCCAACCAAACCGCGCGCTGCCAAACGCGCCGATCGCAAAAAACGCGAAATCGAACGGGCCAAACCCAAATCGCGGCGTGCCATCAAAGCCGCGAAAGACGCCAAAGTTGCTCGCTCCGCCGCAGACCGCTCGGCGTAGGCCAGCTCCCCTCGGTAAGTAGCGCCACTGTAGGCGCGGGCCACACTGCGTGAGCCAGCCGACAAAAAAATTGCCTGAAGCTGGCCAATACTCGACCTAACGCTGGTTCTCGACATAGAATTGCCGCCATGAGGAAAAACCGGCAGGGGTTCACAAAGCTATTTTCGGTTGCGGTCGTAGCAGCAATGGGGTGCGGGGAGGAGGCGGCTACGTTCACCGATGCGCCAACGGGCAGTGTTGATGCGGCCCAGACCACGCCGGATGCACCGGCAGCAGGTGTTGTGAAAGTTACGGTCTCACGCAGCAACACAGCTGCGGTAGGCATGCAAGTGGCGTTTCTCAATGCCGATGATTCAGTGGTTGCAGTAGCGATGACCGACGCAGACGGGGTGGCATCGGCCACGATGCTGCCGGGCGGCAGCGTTACGGTGGTGCTACCGGCAATCGTTGGTGCACGCCCGATCAACGCCGAAGTTTATACCTTCGAAGGGGTTAAACCGGGCGATCAGTTGGTTGTGGGCAAACGCGCTCCGGCGGCAACGCTCGTATCCACCGAAGTGTTGGTGCCGAGCTTAGTGCGTGGCACCGTCGTCGACGTGCAAACCAATTGCGGTTCTGGCTCCGGTACGTCCGGTACCACCATTACCTTTGAAGCTCGCCAGCCTTGTACCACCACCAACGTGTTCGTTAGCGCGCACTCGGCCAACGGCGCAGACCTTGGCCAATTGTACAAAGCCAATGTCGCCGTAACTAATAACGTTCTTGATGTCTCAGGCGAGGCTTTTCGTCCGGCGAAAGCCCACACGTTTACGCTTTCGAATATTCCCGCGGTTGTTGTTGATGCCGACGTCAGCGCCTTTGCGTTTGCAGGCGGTTTGCAGATGACGGCGTCGCAAACAATGGGGCTTTCGTACAATGCGCCGCTTGGTACTACCCGCGCCGGTGACATCGTTTTGCCGGATGTAGCCGCAGACTTGCTTGCCACGGCGACGATCCGACGTTCCAACGGTGCGTTGCAGCAGATTATAGATCGCGCGCCACTTGCGGCGCTGACTGTGGATGTTACAGCCGCGCAGATCCCATGGTTTTTGTCGGCGCCAACCTATGATGCTGGTGGTTCGCAATTCGCGTGGACCGAGTCCGCCGACGGCAGTGCCGAGGCTGTCGTCACCAACAATAGTTTTACCCGACCCGCCAATGGCGATGTGCCCGCGGTGACGTGGCGCCATCAAATGGTTGCCCCGCACATCCCTGGCCGCCTGCGGGTCCCCGTTTTGCCGCCGGCGATGACTGCGTTTAATCCATTGCCAACGGACACCGCCGTGGCTTTGATTGGGCTCATCAAAGTACCAGGCGGCTACGATAGTTTACGTGCCACCGCCTTCGTCGGCGACGGCCCTGCAACCACTCTGCCGGCACAAGGGCGCGCTGTCACCTCGGTCTTTTTTCCACAACGCGGCGTACGTTAGCAGCCTCGATAACTGCGCAAGGATTTTTATGACTCCGCAACGATATCTGTTGTCACTTACCGTATTGTCGCTCGTTGGTGTCACCGGGTGTGGCGACGAACCTTCGAAACAGTTTGCCGACGCTAATCCAAACGTTGACGCTCGCCTTGGGGACGCTGCGCTTGATGCGCCAGCGGCCGGCGTAGTCAAAGCGGTGTCGATTCGGTTTGGTGAAATCGTGCCTGGCGCAACCGTCATTTTCCAAAATGCCGACGGCTCTACGATTTCCACCAAAACCACTGACGCCAATGGTGAAGCCACCGAAACGATGCTGCCAGGTGGCACGGTGAATATCGTGCTCGAACAAACGTTTACCAAACGTAAAACCGTTGCGTTTGGTGGGCCAACCAATGAAGTTATTTCGTTCGTTGGCGTGAAACCTGGTGATGTATTGCGTTCGGGCGATTTGTTTGCGGTCGCCCCCATGATGAGCCACCAGATCAATCTTCCGACCGTCCCGGGTGTCTCGCGTATCGAAATTGCCACGTCATGTGGCAATGCGTTTTTGATTAATGAGCCACCATTTCTGATCGATCTCGAAACTGGCTGCACCACCGCCAACATGTTGGTGGTGATGCGCGATGCCAACAATGGCACGCTGGGCACCTTTTACAAAGGCAACGTGACGATTCCGGCGAGCGGCGCGATCGAGCTCAGCACTGAACCGCTGTTGGCCGACAGCACGTTCAACGTAAGCGCTACGAATGTACCTGCCGATATCAACTCATTGAACATGTACATCGCGCGCAGTGCCGGCCGCATTGAAGGCGCAACCGACAACGCTTTCTTTCAACCTGAAACGGTTGCGGCAACCAACACCGGCACGGTGCAAATCTACGGCGCTACGGCGCCAGATCTGTTGGCCCAAACCAATTACTTTCGCGCCAATGGTGGCTTTCAACAGCTGGTCGAATTGGTTGCGCCAAGCACTGCGTACGCCCTCGATTTTGCAGGGCAGGTGCTGCCGTGGTTTGATTCCCAACCCGCACTGAACCTCGCCACCAGCGAAGTGACCTGGACCGAAAGCGCGGGCGCTGCACCCGAAGCGATCCAGTTTCGCGCAACGACGTTTCGCCAAGCAGCGGGCTTCTCGTTTGCGCGCACGGTGATCGCGCCGTATCAGCTTGGCTCGCTCAAGATTCCGAAGTTGCCAGGCCCCGCCGCAAAATACGACTTCATTGCCGACGACAACCCGAACCTTGGGGTTGCGTTGATCAAGGTTGGCGTTGGGTATGACGTGCTGCGGCCACTGCTGGCCCATCCGTTTGATCGCTCCACGTTGCAAGGCCAACGCGGCCGCGCTCGCGTTTCGTATAGCAACTTCGGCGAGTAGTTCGCTACGCCAACAGCGCGAGCAAGTCTTCGCGGGTGATTGCGGTGGCGCGGTCGGCTTGGCCTAGCGCCGCGTCGGCGAGATTGCGCTTGGCGTCTTGCAACACCAAGATGCGCTCTTCGACGGTGTCGCGAGCCACCAAACGATAGACCATCACTGGGCGGTCTTGGCCAATCCGGTGAGCCCGGTCAGCGGCTTGTTCTTCGACTGCTGGGTTCCACCACGGATCGACGAGGAAGACGTGATCGGCTGCGGTTAAGTTCAAACCGGTGCCACCAGCTTTGAGCGACAACAACATGACCGGCGGGCCGTCTGGGGCTTGGAATTGATTGACCACCGCGGCGCGGTCTTTGGTGGTGCCGTCGAGGCGATTGAACGCGATCTTGGCACCCGTGAGATGCGGCTCAATCAAGTCGAGCAGCGACGTCCATTGCGAGAACACCAAGGCTTTGTGGCCATCGGCAACCGCGTCTTCGAGCGCGTTGATCAACCGCGTCACTTTCGACGAGCCCAGCAGCGGCGCATCGCCGGTTGGCAAGCTTGCTTCAGTGGCGCTGCCGATGATGGTGCCATCTTCGGCATATTGCGGTACTGGGAAGCTTTCGCCATCGGCGTTGGTCACCGTTGGTGTGGCATTGGCAGCTTTGCCTTTTTTGCCCTTCTTGCTGATCATGCCCGACGGCAACAGCGAGGTATGGCAAGCCGCTTGGCGCAAGCGCAACAAGGCTTCGAGTGCGGCCATCACGCCACCGCCTGCTTCGAGCATCTTGACGATTTCGCTTTGGGTTGCAGCGCGAATCGCGTCGTACGTCAGCCGTTCGTTTTCGTCGAGCTCGACGTACATCACCGAGTCGGTGCGTGGCGGCAATTCTTTGGCAACGTCGCGCTTCATCCGGCGCAACACAAATGGCTTGATGCGATCGCGCAACCGCGCCGCTGCGCCAGGATCGCCCGACGTAATCGGTTCGGCCCAACGCTCTTGGAAATCGGCGCGACCACCGAGCAAGCCTGGGTTGGTAAAGTGCAATTGGCTCCACAGCTCGTCGAGCCGGTTTTCAACTGGCGTACCCGAAAGGGTCAGCCGCCATTTGGCTTTGAGTTTGTAGGCGGCCCGGGCCACTTGGCTATCCGGGTTTTTGATCGTTTGCGATTCGTCGAGGATCACGATGTCCCACTTCATCGCTTCGAGATCTTCGATATCGTTGCGCAAGATTGGGTATGTGGTCAGAATCACGTCGGCTTTGGTGTCGAGCGAGCGGCGTGCGCCATGGTAGGTCGCAAGCCGGAGGTCAGGCCGGAACTTTTTGGCTTCTGCCAACCAGTTGAACAAAACCGAGGTCGGGCTGACGACAAGGGTTTTGCCTTGAATCGCGGCGAGCGCTTGCAAGGTTTTACCAAGACCCATGTCGTCGGCGAGCACGCAGCCAAGCGACGCATCGCGACAGAATGCCAGCCAATCAACACCGCTGATCTGATAGGGCCGTAGCAACTCGGCCAAACTCTTTTTGATGTTGGCTTTGGGCAAGCCCGCAAAGTCCGCAAGCAACGGCCGCAACTGCGACAGTTCGAGCGGCGGCGGCGTGTTGAGGTCTTCGCAGAGTTTCGCGAGGTCAGGCAGCGAGAACAGTGGCACTTTGTTGTCACTGCCACGCGTGGCGAGAATGTCTGCGACGCGGGCGCCGTG
>JAKQOD010000842.1 GCA_029565465.1 Deltaproteobacteria bacterium | reverse complement strand
AAATCCACGTGCTGTGTACGTTGGTGAAAAGTTCGCTTGCCACTGCTGCGATGACGGCGAGGCCAAGGCCGGCGACCGCGTGGGTGGCTGCCGCAACGTAGATCGAACGCAAGCGTCCACCACGTCCGCGAATGCTTGCATACGCAGCGACTCGGCCGATCCCACCCGCTGTCAACAGCGCTGCAACCCCAGCAAAGGCCGCGGTCAGCCGCAACAGGTGCATAAACTCGCTCGGCGCCAGCAGTTTTTGCCGGCCAAGCAGCCAAAGCGCCGCCGCAAAAGTAGGAACTTCGACGATGGCACCTACCATTAATCCCTTGAGAAAGCTCCATCTTGGCGAAATCACGGGGATTTCGCTGCGGCGCTCAATTTGGTCAATAGCGGGCTTCGCGTCGGCCATGGGGAAGAAAACCTACGAACTAGCGTAGCACGTTAAGGACACGAACCGTACGGTGTACAATGTCCCTGAGGAACGACGAATGAGCGCAACCCAACCCCGAGCCTACGCTGCTGCCCATTTCGCCCTGGAATTGGATGGCAAAGAGCGCAACGATATTGGCCTGTTTCGCTCCATCGAAGGTGGTGGTGTACGAGCTGATTCTATGAGCTACGCCATGGGCGGCACATATGATCGCGCCAAACAACTTGGCAAACCCAAGTTTGAAGACCTTAAGCTGCAAGTCGGGATGGCGATGTCTGAGCCATTCTACAAATGGATTGCCGATTTCTTCGTCGGCACACCGACCCGCAAAGATGGCTCCATCGTTGCTGCCGACTTTTACTATGTGGAACGTGCACGGCGAAATTTTACCGCCGCGCTGATCAAAGAAATCGCGTTCCCAAAGCTCGATGCGGCTGACAAAAACCCAGCCTACATGAGCGTTGGCTTGTCAGTTGAGGACATGGTTTTCAAAGCGCCCGATGCACCACGCAAGTTGCAGCCGCCGCAGGGGTTTGATCAGCAAAAGCTTTGGACATCGTGCAACTTCTCAATGACGATCGACGGCTACGAAGCGGCGTGCACACGCATCAACAAAATCGATGGCTTCACAGTGAAGCAAAACATCATCGAACATAACGTTGGTGGGCAACGGGGCGCACTGAAGATACCTAGCACTGTCGAGTTTCCCAATTTGTCGTTCACGCTGCCAGCTGTGGATGCCCAACCGTTCTTTGACCGGCACCTTGAATTTGCGTCACGCGGCAAAGTGCCAACCGCCTTGCCTTCAGGTGGCAAGGGGACTGCGACGACGCGGATGCATGGCGAAATCACCATGCGAGATAACGGGCAAGCCGACCTGTTTCAGCTTGAGTTCTCCGGCGGCGAAATCATCAATGTTGCCCCCGATCGGCTCGATGCAAGCACCGAAGAAATTGCGCAAGTCAAAGTCGAAATGCACATCGAAAAGATGACGTTCAAGTACCTCCGCATTGCGTGAATAAGGCAATGACGTTGTGAGTAGCGCCGCTGGTTGCCCCCAGCGGCGTTTTGCGTTCTGAACGGTGCGGCGTTTCGTCGCTGGAGACAGTAAATGCCAGTGCGGCTTCGATGCTCCGGCAACCCCAGTTTCCATGGCGGCGTAGCTGCATGCAAGTTGTTGAATCTATGAGGGCAGATCACCGATCGCCGCTGGCACGCGCCGTGCTCTAGGGACTGAACATCAACCTTGACTCGGAGCATGTTTATGAAATCCCGCCTTTTCGCAGCAGTTGGTTTGTCGTTGGTAACAGGTAGTTTTGTTGCGTGTGCAGATGATGCCGCCGACACCGGCGATGAAGATTTGCCAGGCGACATCGACAACAACCCCGATCCAAACGGAGGCGGCGGCAAAGGCGACGGCTTCGACTACAAGAATGACCCAGCGCGTATCTCGCGAACGTTAAACTATCGCTTGGCCGAATTGCCCAAGGTCGGCAAGCTGGACAAGCCAGTCTGGAAAGCGCGTTACCCACAAGCGCCGGCCGCGATTCCGCCTGCTTGGGCTGATACCTACTGGCCTAGCTACGACTTGTCACACAACAATCGCTGGCAAGGCGCAAGCAAGCAGTCGCCGCTCGAACTGTATGACAAAGCGTTCAATAACGCAGCGGGTTGTGCCACCCAGCCAAGCGAGACCTGTGGCGCAGGCGCCAAAGCCCAGTGGGACACCTACTTCACGTGTGCCGGCCCTGCCGCTACGTGGCAGTTGAAAAACTTTCAGGGCATCTCACAGATGTTCGACGGTATTAACAACGACAACAAAGGCGGCATCGACGATTGTTCGTCGAGTGATGATGAAGGGCCACAAGGATGGTGGGGCACCTGCCACGCCTGGTCGCCTGCCGCCTTGTTGGAGCCAGAACCTCAAAAACCTGTGACGCTCAACGGCGTCACGTTTACGCCAGGCGACATCAAGGCGCTTATCCAAAATGCTTACGACCGCACCGATGCCGTTATGATCGGTGGCCGTTGCAACGGCAAAACCATCGATACCAGCACCACTGCGTCGGAAAATGATGCTTGCCGCGATACCAACGCGGGTACGTTCCACATCGTGATTACCAACTTGCTGGGCATCAACGATGCCGCGTTGGTGGAAGACCGCACGGCAAACTACGAAGTGTGGAATCAACCGGTGGTTGGTTACACGATCAGTAAACAAGACGAAATCTCGATCGCTGACGCTAACCAATGTGTTGGCGGGACCGGCGCGACGTGGAGCTACAACCGTAACGCCAAAAAGCTGGTTGAAGTGCGTTTGCGCACGGACTACCTAACGGAATCGTCGGCGTCGGCCTACCCAGTTGGCATGGCAAACAACATTAACCATGACGACTACCACTACATCCTCGAACTGTCGGACGCAGGCAAGGTCATCGGCGGTCGCTGGTGCACGGAAGATGTTGAGAATCACCCAGACTTCCTGTGGGCCCCGTCGGCTGCCCGTGGCGCATCGAATCCTCACGTCAGCCTGTCGAAGGTGCGCGAGTTGATCAGCAAGTCGCTTACCGGCGACAACGGCGGCGGCACGACCGTTGGCAACGTGTTCGAAGTGTCACCAGCCGCAACGATTCCAGATGACGATGCAACCGGCGTCAAGGTTGATGTGCCCGTGACTGGCGTCAGTGCAACCACGGGGCTCGAAGTGACGCTCGACGTTACGCACACCTACCGCGGCGACTTGGCTGTGCACTTGCTGCGTGATGGCGTCAAAATCAAAACGTTGGTAGCTAATATCGGTGGCTCGGCTGACAACATCACTGAGTCGTTCAACCTGACGACAACGGAGCTCGGTGCTGCGCTTAACGGCACCTACACGCTGCAATTCGTGGACAACGCAGCGCAAGATGTCGGCAAAGTGAATCGTGTGAAGTTGACGTTCAAGCAATAGCAAATACTGCGTCAAACCGGCAACGCCGCATCGTGAGGTGCGGCGTTTGGCATTTCGGTGCAGTTACAGCCAGCGCTTGCGCAGCCAAAGAAACAGCCCAATTGGTGTGAGAATCATGGATGCGTACATCGCTAGGTACGCCCAGGTTTGCGACGTAGGTAGCTGCGAGAAGTTTTGACCCCAAAAGCCAACGATGAACGACAGCGGCAAAAAGAACACCGAGAAAATGGTTAAGCGCTGCATCACCGCGTTGGTGCGGGTTGATTGCACGGCGTGGTAACCTGAGACGATACCATTGGCGACTTCGCGCGCTTCTTCGACGGCTTCGGTTAACCGCACCACGCGATCGCACAATGCCGTGACATATTGTGTTGCACGATTGGGAATGCGCGGGTCGGCGTCTTCGGCGATTTCGACGATGACGCGCAGCGAATCGCGCAGCGGCCGTAAGACCCGCCGCATCGCGACGGCCGAGCGCTTGATACGAAAGGTTTCGGCCAAATCAATGGCGCCACCTTCTTCGATGACTGCGCGCTCCATGCCATCGAGTTCTTCCGAAAGATCCAACACCAATGGTTCACTTGCATCGACCATGGTTTGCACCGACAACAGCCACGGCCAACTTGGGCCTCTGGCCAACAGGGCGGGGTCGGAGCCCGCCTTGGTCCAGACTTGCTCGTGGGCCGGAATCGGGTTGTCGTGTACCGTTACTAAATATGATTCGGCAATAAAAGCGTGAATCTCGTGCACTTGAATCAGCAATGGATCGTTGTCGGCTTGGCTAAAAGCGTGGCTAACGATGAAAAGATAGTCTTCGTAATCGTCCACGCGTGATTGCCGACCGTAGGCAGCGCAGTCGGCTATCGCCAACGGATGGAACGCGAAGGCACGTCGCAGTTTTTCGAGTGCATCGCCATCGGGTTTTTGCAGGTCAATCCACCGCACGGTGCCGGCCGGCGGCATCGCGATCAACGCATCGGTTGCAGCATCATCGGTCGTGATATGCAACGAGCCGTCGGTGTGGCGGTCAATGACACGAAACATGGGTTACGTTAGCCCAGCAACCGCGATGCTGCCTATGGGCGGCGGGCGCGAAACACCAAGGCGCCGCCCATGCGGACGTCTTCGTAGTCGCAAAAGCCGATGCGTTGTAGCCAAGAGCGCAGTTCGGACGGCGAAAAGCGGCGAATGCCAGCGGCGCGCGCCGCTAGCTTGCCAAACAGCGACGGTGCTTCGGCGAATGTTGAACCGACAAAAATGCCACCCGGCCGCAAGATGCGCAGCACTTCGCGGAATACCTGTTCGGGGTCGTCGTATGCATGCAGCGCGCCTGCATTGTTTACGCCGCCGAAGCTGTGATCGCGAAACGGCAGGGAGTGGGCATCGGCACGGACCAACGCAACGTTTGGGTAGGCGCCGCAGCGCTTGGCTGCGACGTCGAGCATCGCGCGTGAGATGTCGAGGCCAACCACCACCGCGCCAGGCGCAGCCGCGCCGAGTGCGCGGGTGAACGCACCCGGTCCGCAGGAAAGGTCAAGCCATGGGCCTTCGCGGTCGTCCAGGCCCAAGCTGTGTTTGTGAATGAACATTTCGCCAGCAATGCCGCCGACGGCGCCGCCCGCACCTTTGCCGGCGAGCATGCGTACAAACGTCGGGCGCCAGACTCGGTCATATGCATGTGCGACCAAATCGCTTTCCATAAACCGTTGTTCGGTGTTGGATGGCGTAGGTTCGCCGATCGTGGCGACGTCGATCAAATCGAGATACCCGCGTTTGCGATGCAGGTCCAAGCCACAGCTAGCACAGGCCGCATTGTCGGTTTCGAACGTTGTGCCACGACAGCGCGGGCACACAAGCAGCGAATACAGCTCCACGGCCTAGTTGTACCATTGGCGCCGACGGTTGGTTCGACGGTGCGGTGCAAAGAATGCGGCTATTTCGATTTGCTTCGAACAATGCGTTCGAGCGCCGTGCCCGCTGCGCGGGCGACCAACGCGAGCTGTTCATCGAACGCTGCGCGGTCGCGTTCGGTGCCGCACCAAATACCTATGGTTCGCTCGCGAATGATAATCGGCAACAGCAGCAGGTCGCTCGGGATGCGGCTGAAAATGCTCTGCATGAAAGCCCCCGTGCGCGCATCTGGTACTACACCGCGGTACGGGATGCGGGTGCTGTACGCATCTTGCAACGCCGAGGGTTCACTCAACGATAACGTTGGCGGCGGAGTGGGCACCATCCCAGGACGTTTGGCGAATACTGCAACGTCTAAATTGCGGACGACGCAGAACGCTGCGTCGCGGTGCGATTTGGCCAGATGCTCGACGAGGGCTCCAATTACCTCATCGCGCGACGCTGCACGATCAAGTACGGTGAGTAACCGAAACGTTTCCGCCGTGCTGGCTTCCAACGCACGGGCGGCGTCAGCGCTGGCGCTGCCGCGCCACATCGATGGCGTGCCGGAACTTTCGCGAGCGGCAATCGGTAGCGGCGCCGAGTCTTGCGTCGGAATGGGGATCACGCTCGCGGTTTGGTCCAAGTCATGTGCTTCGCCGACAAACGGCGGCGGGATGGTGGTGCCTGGCGGCCCCCAGCCATCGTCGACCGGATCAAGGGCTGGCGTGATCGGCGCTGGCGGCACCATCTTGATGGCGAAGGGCAGCGTCGCGTCACGGGGTGTCTCAATCGCGGTCGGGATGCTGTGTTCGTTAGGGTCGTCATCATGCGCTCCCATGACAACGGGCGCCGATACCGCCGGCGCGAAGACGACGGGCGCAGCAACTATCGTTTCGTCGACAATGACGGAAGGCGTTGTGGCTGGGCCCGGTGGTGCCACTTGCACCAGGGCATCGTCGGAAAGCGGCATGCCGTCTTCGTCGAACATCACCGCTGTGGTGATTTCGGTATCGCGCGTTAACGCATTGACCTCAGTATCGCGATCCGGTCGGCCATTCGTCGAACTTGGCGGCGGTGCAAAGCCCAGCTGGGTCTGCCGCGCGATGCGTGCGCGCTCTCTAACTTTGGCAATCAACTCGATGGGCTCGCTAGCTTCACCTTCGATCGATGAAATCACGATGCCTGGATGCGATTTCGCCATCGCTGGTGAAAGCAATATCGGTGCGCTAGCAGCGTCTTCGATCGGCGTGACAACACTCGCAATGTCATCGCTGACTTCGACCAACACCGCCGGCGGGATGGCATTGCGTGGCGGTTCGACGAACGGCCGTGAAATCTCGCCCGAGCGATCAACTTGCACGGGTTCGACGGGCGCTTCGAGCGCACTGAGATCGATGAGCACTGCAGGCATCGCTTCCATCGCGCCGCTTTGCCCGTGGCGGTGCGCAACCGCTACTTCGCCGGCACGTGCCGCCAATTCGGGCGGGTCAGGTAGCTGCGCTTTGCGCTTTTTGACTGGGACGGGAATCGGCAATGGCTCGGTTGGCTCTGGCTCAATGGTAATGATTGGGCCGCTTGGCTCGTCGACGACGGGCGTTGGGGCGGGGGCTGCAACGATCTTAATTT
>JAKQOD010000336.1 GCA_029565465.1 Deltaproteobacteria bacterium | reverse complement strand
TGCAGCCAGCGGACGTCGCAACTGCGAGCAAAAGGGAGAAGGTGATTGCAGATACTTTCATGCCGGGGATAGTAGTCGTCCGCGGCAATTGTGCAAGGACACATTGGCGTGGTCCGCCGTTTTTGGCACGAACTTCGCGTGTGGGAATACCGTTGCGGTGACGGTGGTTTAGCGCGCTTTTCTTGCACTTTTCGGCGAATCGCCCGGGACTTACGAGCTGGTTGCGAGCTAGGTTCAAGCCCATGAAACAACAGGGAACGGTAGGACGACTGTTGCTCTCGGGCCTCTTGTTCGCTGGCACCGGTTGCGGTGGCAAGCAAACACCGGTTGCTGCACCAACACTGCTGATTGATAGTACTGCGAAAGCAACAACCTTGCCAGCTGCGCCACCCTTCGCGCGGCCCGGCGAGCGAATGGCGTTTCGTATCGCATTACAAAACGTCGAAGTGGCAGCCTTTAATATCGTAGTCGGCGATATCACCGAATTTGACGGTAAAAAGGCGCTTGTGGTTCAAGCGGGCGCCCAGTCGCTGGGCCTGGCCGCACTGGTCGATAAGGTCGATGATCAATTTGCCTCGTGGGTCGACGTGACCAACGGCCGGCCACTGTTGTTTCGCTCGCATGAAGGCGAAGGCAATGGCGGCGCCGACGGGGTTGAAGACGCCGATACGCAGTTTTCGAAAAAGAGCGATGGCAATGTGCCGGTGGTTATCAAAGGCAAGTCCATCGGTGAAAAGCAAGAAACCCAAAAGCTCGGCGAGGCTGAGCTGTGGGATATGAACTCGTTTTTCTTGGTGCTGCGCGGCTGGCAAGGTGGCATCGGCTCGAAAATCACGTCGGATGTGGTGCGCAGCCGTTATGTTTGGCGGACCCAAATCGAATTGGTGGGTAAAGACACCCAAGTCACCGCGTTGGGCAAGTTCCCAACCCTGCGTTTCAACGGAGTTGCCCGCAAGCTCGAACGCGACGGCAAAGAAGTTACGGGCGATGACCGCAATTTTTCGCTTTGGATTACCGACGATGCGGATCGGGTACCCGTCGTCATTGTTGCCAAAACTGACTACGGTGATGTGCGCATGGAAATCACCGACTATGCAGCCGGCACGGGCGCGCGGCTCGCCGATGGCGCGTTGTCGGGCAATTAACGCGTTGTCGGATTTGTGAATGGTTCGCGAATTGTGTAAGGGCAGTGTGTGACAAGATTTGTTGATGTTGTTGCCGTGCTTGCTGTGGGAACGGCGTTAGCGGGCTGCGAAAGCAAACGTGCAGAGTCCTCGGTTCCCGTGGTCCCGCTGCCCAGCTCTGTGACGCCAGTTGCGGTTGCACCTTCGGCGGCTGGCGGAACACCGCCTGCGGTGGTTGCGCCGCCAAGCGGCCCTGCACTGCGGATCGACTTGGTGGCCAATCGGTTGCGATTTGATCGTTACGACCGTGGTTTGGTTGTCCGGTTCGCGGACGAAAGTTTTCGCAAATACGATTTGGCATACAACTCGCCATGGCGGCCTGCTCCCGATGGTGCGCACATCGAAGGCGGCGAAGCTAAACTGACGGTGCCTTGGAGCGGCGGGCCGGCTCGGCTGCGGTTACATGCCGACGCGGCCAAGCCGGTGCGCATCAGCATTGATGGCAAAAACGCAGCACTGGTTACGCCATTGGCCACGGCAACGCCAGGCGGGCGTGATGTGGAATACACGCTGCCAGTGCTCAGCGCAGGCGAACATGTTGTGCGGCTCTTGACTGACAAACGATCCCGCATCACGGAGTTAGAGCTCATGCCAGCAACGGCTGGTGCAACGCCGATGTGCCGTGAGTTGCCCACACCAGCGGCCGACGCGCTGCCCGGTGCCGCCCGTCAAACCATCTTGCTCGAGGTGCCGGCCCAAGCCACGCTGCGGTTTACGCCACGCGGTACCAGCGCCCATGGCACCATAACGCTGGTGCGCGAAAACGCCGATGGCTCGCTGGCCGCGCCGGTGCAACTCTGGAACGGTGCGGGCAACTCGGCTGAACAAGCCGTTGACCTTAGCGCGTTTGCGCATCAACTCGTGCGCTTGAGTTTTGAAAGCGATGGCTGCGCGCTGGCATGGGCGCGCGTCGCCATTGAGGCCCAAGCCGCGGCACCACGGCCGATCGCGCCATTCGAAAATGTTGTGCTTGTCGTGGTCGACACGCTGCGCGCCGATCGTTTAGCGCTGTACGGCAAAACCCGCATCGCAACGCCGGCGATGACGGCTGCTGCAGCAGCGCAAGGTGTGGTGATGTTGCGCAATCAGTCGATGGCACCGTCGTCGCCGCCATCGCATGCAACGATTCAAACCGGGCAAATACCGCGCGTGCATGGCGCGGCCGGTGACAAAGGTGAGATCAAACCCAATACACCCGTGCTATCGGCAATCGCCAAGGCTGCGGGGTTTTGGACTGGCTATGTTGGCAACAACGATTTTGCGATGGCGCGGTTTCGCACCGTCGGCAAATGGAATGAATTTCACACGCCAACCCGCGAAAAAGAAGGCGTGGATTGCAAAGCCGTGGTCAAGCGCACCTTGGCGATGGTGGAAAAAGCCAAGGCGGCCAAGCAGCGGTTCTTCATTAGTGCACTACCGGTTGAACCCCACGTGCCGTACCGCTATCACAAGGGCATCACCGAGAAATACTTTGCAGGGCCGTTTGATCCGCCCTTTGGGCGCGAGGTTACCGGCGAGCACTTGGACGCATTTAAAAAATTGTCGTTGCGGCCACACAGCATGGACCAGCTACGCGGCTTGCACGATGGTGAAGTCGAGTACTTCGACGGCTGCTTCGCCGCACTGCAAGAGGGCTTACAGCAAGCAGGCGTCGCCGACACCACCGCGATCATCGTAACTTCCGATCACGGCGAAGGGCTTGGCGAACGCGGCGGTCGGGTCGGCCACGCATACAGCTTGAATCACGAATTGGTGACGGTGCCTTGGGTCATCTTCGGCAAGCGGTTACCGGCGAGCGTTGTGAATGAAGTCACGTCAAATGCCGACATTGCACCGACCGTGTTGGATCTGCTTGGGCTGCCTGCTGATGGCCGCATGCAAGGCAGCTCGATGATGCCAGCGATGCAGCGTAATGGCGCAGCGCTGCCGCGCGTGGTGGCGAGCGAATACGGCAAAGCGCTGGCGTTGCGCGCAACCGATTGGCACTACGTGGTCGACTACGACGGCACTGGCAAGTTGTTCAATATCGTCGAGGATCGCGAAGAAACCCGCGACCAGTCGGCGCACCATCCGTTATGGCTACGCTACTTGCGCGAAGCGACCGGGTTCTATTTGGCGCAGCGGGTTAGGTGGCGTGCGGCTACGTGGGGCGCACTCAACAACTTTGCGGCAAGCAATCCAATGCTGCAAGGAACGTTTGGTTATGACCGATGATGCCGCACGGGCCGAACGGCATAACCAAAAACGGCAGCTTGGCATCACGTTTGCGGCCAACGTGCCGCACAACAAAGCGTTAGGCATTGTCATCGAAGCGATCGAGGCTGAAGGCGTGGTGTTTCGGTTGCCGTATGACGCCAAACTTGTTGGTAATCCAGAAACCGGTGTCTTGCACGGCGGTGCAATTACCGCGTTGCTCGACGGTTGTTCCGGCGCCGCGGTATTTGCGGCGTTACCGCGTTGGCCAATCGCAACGTTGGATCTGCGCATCGACTACATGAGCGCAGCCGAGCCAGGGCGTGATGTGTTGGCATTTGCAACTTGTTACAAATTGACCCGCAACATCGGTTTTACCCGGGCGGTGGCGTATCACGACGACCGCAACCAGCCGATCGCATCGGCGGTCGGAACATTTATGCTTGCAACGAAAGGCGGCGACGCAGCGGTGACACGTGCAACGGCCGGCCTTGCTGCCGCAACGGCGACGGAGCCACCGGATGCCAAGGAGCCAACATGAGCGATGCGGCGCCCATCGGCAGCTCGGTGTTGGCTCGGATCGCATCCGCCAAAAGCCGCGGCGAATTTGGCTCAATCGCTAGCGCCGTGCCGTATGCCCAGTTCATGGGAATAACGTTGCACATTGATGCCGACCAACTCACGACAACCATGGGGTTCGGCCCACATCAGATCGGGAACCCGGCGTTGCCGGCACTGCACGGTGGCACCTTGGGGGCATTGCTTGAAACGGCCGCTGTATTTGAAGTGTTGTATCGCGGTGACCCCGCAGCGATGCGTGGCTTGCCGAAAACCATCACCTTCACCGTCGAATATCTGCGTTCCGCTGGGCCGCTTGATACGTTCGCGCAAGCAACCATCACGCGCATTGGCCGGCGGGTCGCCAATGTGTCAGCCGTCGCGTGGCAAAACGATCGTGCCAAGCCGGTGGCATCGGCCAATGTTTTGTTAATGGTCGGCTAGGCCATCACGTGAAATCGCGCCCCGCGCGTGTTAGCGTTTGCCCATGGCAAAAGCACCAGAGAAGAAATTGCGTTGGGACCGGTTGATGCCGTTGGTGGCGTTGCTTGTCGCGGCTGCGGCCGCCGGCTATTACTTCTTGGTGTACAAGAAATAACGCAGCTTAATATTGCAGCTCGACTCCAGCGATTGCGGTCAGTGGCATGCCGGGGGTGAAATGCACATCTTCGGCTTCGACTGCGCCGGGGGCAACTCGGGAGACGTCGGCAAATTGTGCTTCGCGCCATGATGCGTTGAACAAATTGTTCAACGTGAGCGTTAGCAACACGTTACGGTGCACGCGTTTGGCTCCGACTAAGTCAACCAGCACCCAGCCGTCCGCCGTGAGCGAGCCGTCGTTGTTGGCTGGCCGATCGCCAATGCCACGCACGCGCAGCGAGACATAATCAGCCTTGCGGTGTAGCGCGACGCCGGCGCCGCCCATCAAGCGCGGTGCAAGCGCCAGTGCGCCGCTGTTGCCTTGATTGGCAACCAGGGTGGCGCGGGCCACCGCGAGGTTTGCGTCGAACGACAGCCACGATGTGGGTTCAAACGCTAGATCAAGGTCCACGCCGTAGCGTCGGGTTTTATCCGACGGCTCGGTGCCGCCGTT
>JAKQOD010000317.1 GCA_029565465.1 Deltaproteobacteria bacterium | reverse complement strand
TAGTGCTCGGCGGCTTGCAGCGGAATGTTGATGCCCGACGCCGCGCCGAGTTGGCGGGCCCACATGCCTGCGCAGTTGACAACGGATTCACAGGCGATCGTTCCCGATGTTGTCCGGACACCGGACACTGTGACCATGCCATTGTGGCCGCGCTTGGTGTCGACGCCAAGCACTTCGACGCCTTCGATGATGTTGACGCCTTGTTGCCGAGCGCCTTTGGCCATCGCCATGGTGCAGCCGATCGGATCGGCGCGGCCGTCGTCTTTGACATAGAAGCCAGCGTGCAGGTCGTCGACGTGCGCGAGCGGAAACAAGTCTTTGACTTCGCGTGGTGATATCTCCTGCACGTCGATGCCGCAGAAACGATTAAACGCCGACACGCGCCGATATTCTTCGAGCCGATCTTTGTCGCTTGCCACTTCGATGAAGCCGACTGGCTTAAAGCCGGTTGACTGGCCGGTTTCAGCTTCGAGCCGGCTGTACAAATCGCGCGTATATTTGCGCATCTCCGTCGAGGTTTCCGACGTTGAGCCAAAACACACCATCAAACCAGCAGCGTGCCAGGTGGTGCCCGACGTGAGTTTGTCGCGTTCGAGTAACACCACATCTTTGCAGCCCATGTGTGCGAGGTGATACGCAACGGAACAGCCAATCACACCACCGCCGATCACAACGACGCGAGCAGAAGTGGGCACAGCAGGAGGCGACGAAATCGAGGAAGTCATGCGGCGCCAAGGATACTGCGCCTCGGGCCGCCAACGCGAATTTTGCGCGCGGTTTGCAGCGGAATCTGGCATACTGGACCAGGATGGTGACCGCAGCGCGAAAAATCGCAACCTACGAAGACCTGTTCGCTTTGCCTGATCACGTTGTTGGCGAGATCGTCGACGGCGAGTTGCATGTGAGCCCGCGACCATCGCTGCAGCATGCCCGCGCGGCAGGGGGTATCTTTAGCGATATCTCCGGTCCATTCGACCGCGGTCGCGGCGGCCCCGGCGGTTGGATCTTTTTGCCGGAACCAGAGCTGCACTTCCTCCCGGACATTGTGGTGCCGGACGTAGCTGGGTGGAAACGCGAACGCATGCCCGAGATGCCCCAAACGCCATTTACCACGATCGCACCGAATTGGCTGTGCGAAGTCTTGTCACCGTCGACAGCGCGTTTCGACCGCGGTGCGAAGCTCGCGGTCTATGCGCGAGCTGGCGTTGAGCATGTGTGGCTGGTTGATCCGATGGTGCAACTGCTCGAAGTGCTGACGCTGGACGCTGGTACCTGGCGAATCACGCAAGTTTTTTCCGGCGACGCAGTGGTGCGCGCAGCCCCGTTTGATGCGGTCGAACTCGAACTCGCGAATTTCTGGGCGCGTTGAGCGTAGGCGCCGGCCGACCTACCACGTACCGTTGCGCAAAAACGCATCGACCATGGTTTGGACCTTGGCGTCGTTCATGATCCATGTATGCGGTGCATCGACTTCGGCAAACGCCGCCATGCCTGGTAGCTTGGTTTCGCTGACTGCAACGGTGCCGTCGGATGGCTCTGGACTTGACGTCCGGTTCCCGGACACAAAACGCCGGCCAACCGTCCAACTGGTCGGATTAGTCAAGGCAAACTGCCGTGTGCCGGCGATCACGGCAAACTGTGCCGGCGGTGCTGGCCACGCGCCTGGGTTGGCTAAATCGCTGCCAGCTGGGCCATAAAACCAACGAAACAGCGGATTGTGCTGCATGCCTGCGGCAATCGCGCTGCCGTTATTCGGTGGCGCTAGCATCACGATGCGTTGCCAGTGCAAACGTGGGTCATGCAAGTGACGCGCAATGATGCCGCCCATCGAATGGGTGACTGCATACAAAGGTCGATCGCCAGCAGCCTCGGCGATCCAGTCAGCGACGTGGTGCGCAGCGTCGGCAATCGGCAATTGTCGCGACGGATAGGTTTGCGCCCAGGTTTCCCAGCCAGCGCGATGCAAAAACGCACCGAGCTTGCTCATCGAGCCATGCCGCCGAGCCAAACCGTGCAGCAAAATCACCAACGGACGTTGCGTGGCTTCACTCATGGTGCAGTATCTCCATTGCGTTCGCTGGCGGTGCGATCGCCGTCGGCGTCGCGGTCAAATTCGGCGTCTAGGTCTGCGTTGCTACGTGCAGCAGCATGCAATTCTTCGTCATCGACGCGGCGTGGATCGTGTTTGGGAAACAGCGGCGTCACGCCTACTGGCGTCACACTGGTCACCACATCGACAACCTCGCGCACCAACGCGACACGTTCATCGCGCAGCGCTTTAACTTCGTGCCGAAACCGCAATTGCCGTAGCAACGTGCCCATGCCACGTCGCACCAAGCGCAAGCGATCTAGCACGCGCAAGGTTGCCCAACCTGAAAGCGGCAAGAGCACGGCGGCCAGCGCGGCCCAGCGCCAGCTGGCTTTCCACGCCAGCAAGCCAATCGCAATCGCATACGACAAGCCAACCAACAGCATGCCGATGACGAGTTTCGTCGTTGCGATCACATCTTTGCGTGGCGTCAGCTTGTGGCCAAAGAGCCGAGCGAACACCACCGTAGGCAAATGCAGCGGAGCGCCAGGCACCGTCATCGGCAGCCAAAACCCGACGAGCCCAAGATGCTTGAGCAAGCGCGCCGCTATCTCCATTTTGGAAAGATCGTGGGCTAACTCGCGATCGGTGAGGCCGAGTTCGTCGAGGTTTTGTTGATAGGTCGCGACTCGTGCCATCGTCGCTGCGACGCGTGGTTCGTGTTGCACTTGCGCAAAAAACGTATTGAAGCGCCGAGCCAACTCGACCCGTTGTTCGATCGAAATTTCGTCAGGCTGATATAGCCGCCGCACAACGTCGAGCGCACGTACGGTATCCCAATCGGGCGCATTGATGGTCAGCCTACGCAGCGCCGCGTCAATGCTTTCAGTGAGCTCGCGCACGGCAACTTTTTCATCGCTGGCGTGTTTGGCGCGCCAGGCATCGTCGACGACAATCGGCGTACCGTATTGCACCAAGACTCGGCTGCGAAACCGCTTGGGGTGGATGAACGTGAGGCCACATGGCACGATTTGCACTGGCTTGGTGGTGCGTTGTGCGCCGCCTAGTGCCATGCGTGCAGCGCCGGTTTTGAGCCGTGCTAGCTGCGATTCGTCGTGCGAAAGGCCTTCGGGGAAAATGCCAATCGCGCCATTGCGTTGCAATACGCCAAACATGGCTGTGAATGCAGCGTCGTTGTCGAGTTTGCCACCAGCCGACGCTCCGTGATCATCTTTACGAGCCACCGGCACGGCACCCACGCGAGTCAGAATGAACCGCATAATTCTCGTCGAGAACAGGGTGTCTTTCGCGGCAAAATGGACGTTGCGCTGGCAACTCGTGATGATCAAAATAGGATCGATCAGCGAATTGGGATGATTGCCGACGAACAACACAGGCGCATCGCTTGGAATGTGTTCTTCGCCGACAATTTCGATCTGTCGAAAGAAGACCTTGGTGGCAAGCCGCAACAACCAAACGATGAAACGATATGCCACTGCAAAATTGTAGCGCACGTTGGTGTCGAACCCGCGGCGAAAATCGTCAGCAACTGCAGCTTCGTAGGCTTTGGAAACCTTACCAGCGACGGAAGCCACTGCGTGCGAAGGCGCCAAACCCTCGACGTGGCGCACCCGCGCCGCCACCTGCAACCGAAACGTTGAGCCGCGCAAGCTGCAACCGGCGCACGAGGCGGCGGTGCATCGCATCACCAACCGCTTTGACGCCGCGCAGTGCAACAGCGGCACGCAAACGCTCAACGATGGTGTAGCGGCCGAGCACAACTTCGGCTTCCGATTGGCCGCTGCGAACACGTGTAACCGCCGCGACAATGCCATCGACCGTCATGGCTGCGGTTGGCGTAAGCACCACTAGCGTCCGGCCGCTGGCACGCGCAGCGCCAGTGTCTACGCCTTTGCCGCGAGCAGGTGCATGAATCACGCGCAATTCCGGCACTTCGGCGCGGACCAACGCCAATACTGCGTGCGAGTTATCGCCTGAATCCTCATCAATCGCGAGCACTTCAAATGATAGGCCCATCGAGCGAATGGCCGCAGCAATCGTGCGAGCCGCGGCTCCGATCAGCTCTTCGTCATCCGCAAAAGGCATGACAATCGAGACTTCGCAGCCGGTTCCAGTGTGAGACATCACTGGCGGATGTAGCAGCATTCGTGCCCAGTTACGGTTGGCCTGCTCTCATTGGGATCGGCTGCCTAACTGGTTGAAACAATTCGGTGACAAATTGGATGTAACTCAATTGGTTGAACCATTTGCGTGGCAAATGCGCACAATTTCGCGCAGTTAAGGCGCTTCATCTGCGTAGAGCTTTGCGCGCTACGGGCCTGCAAACCAGTGGTCGCGTAGTCGTTGATACACACGTGGCCAGGAAAATTCGGCAGCAACGGCCATGCAATCGATGGCTGCAGGTGGGGCGGCCAACGTGTGGATGATCGCGTTCGCGAGAGCTTGCGGTGAGTCCGGCGCACACAAAACAACTGGCGGTGGCAAATCGGCTAGCCCACCAGTCGCGGTTGCGACGAGCGGTATGCCGCTGGCCAATGCTTCGAGTGCCACTTGCGGCATGCCTTCGGTCCGCCCGTTCGCCAACTGTCGCGATGGCACAACCACGAGGTCAGCTTGGGCAAGGGCCTCATCGCGTTGCGCAGGTGCAAGCGCGCCGACAAATTCGATGGTGTGACGTGGATGTTGTGCACGCAGGTTGGCTGCCAAGTGCTGCAGCTTGCCGGTTAACGGGCCGTTGCCAACGAGTTGCAGCTCGATAGCGATTGGCAGCCACGGCAACGCAGCGAGCATGACATCGATGCCTTTGACCGTGACATGCCGTGCGATCACCACTACCCGCGGTACGCTTGGGGTAGGGCGGGCCAATCGCCGCTGCGCAACGGTAGCAAAGTTGTCGACGGCAACACCCATGGGGATAACCGTCGCGGCTTGGTCGAGATAACGAGCTAAGCGTACTGGTACTGCATCTTTTACCAATGCTGCGGCGGTGCGATTGACGAACACCAGGCGTGCGCGTCGGGCTGCTAGCGCCGCCACCGTGGGTGTTAACAAGTGCAAACGATGCAATAGATGTACATCGCCGCCGTGCGCAATGGCCAATAACGGGCCGCGCGTGGTTAGTGCCGCGAGCGCCGACGGTGCCAACCAATGTGCAACCACGGCATCCCAATGATGTCGGCGTCGTGCGACGACAGCCGCCATGCGCAGCGAAAACAGCCCACTTTGCAGCCATGGATGCGATACCACTGCCGTTTCAAGTGCGTCGGGCGCGCCGCCATGGGCGAATACCGCAGCGCTGCCGATGCGATGCGTCGCCGCCGGTGCCGCGAGTGCCCCAGCCGGTTGGCTCGATGCTGCAGCGACAATCTCCACCGTGTTGCCGGCGGCGCGCAGCAAGCTCGTGTGTGCTGCGACAAATCCGCCGGCAGGGTCGGCGTCGCTCATCGGATACGATGTGGTGATCACCCCGATGCGTTGCGGCCGTTGTGACGCCAAAACTACAAGGCTCGACGAGCTTCGGCTGCGATGCGATTGCCCCAGGAGCGCAATAGCACCCACGGAATCGGATGGAACGCAGTCGTCAAGTTGATGCCGCTACGCCAATGTGGTCCGTAAACCGGACGCACTGGCACATCACACACACGCATGCGGGCAACGTGCAAGCGCGATAACATATCGTTGGGATACCCATAGCGCGGGAAAACTCCGTCGAGCTCGATCGCCTGCAGCGCGGCAGCGCTGATCGCAGTGTAGCCACACTGTGAATCAAACACGTGCCAGTAGCCCGAGGTTACTTTGGTGGCGGCTGACAGCACCAAATTGCCAACGATGCGCGCAGCTGGCATCGCTTTCCAAATTTCGGGATGTAAGAAGCGATTGCCTTTGACGTAGTCAGCCGTACCGTCGACGATCGGCTGCAGAATCGAAGCGAGATCCGCTGGATCCATCTGGCCATCGCCAGCCATCACCGCCACGATTGCGCACTTGCTGTGCAGCGCTTGCCGGTAGCCCGTCACGATGGCAGCCCCAACGCCTTGATTGACGTGATGCCGCACCACCGCGACGCGACGGCCATCACTCAATTGATCAGCCGTCGCTTGGGCTACTTCACCGGTGCTGTCTGCCGACGCATCGTCGACGACGATTACAACATCGACATAATCAGGTATCGAAGCCACGGTGGCTGCGATTTTTTGCTCTTCATTGAAGGCGGGGATAACAACAGCTACCCGCTGGTTGGCAAACATCGTTGAGTTGTAGTCGCAACGCGGCGCAACGTCTAGGGGCTGTCTTTACAATCCCCGTCGAGTGCGACGGCCCGACGGTTCATTTTGCACAGTAGCGAACCGCGGTGATCGAGTAAACACAATCGCCTTTGGGCCGCATCACCGTGACGTCGTCGCCGATTCGCTTGCCCATGAGGCTGCGCGCCATGGGCGCGTCCATGCTGATCCAGCCGTTTTCAACATTGGATTCATCGGGCCCAACGATGCGATAGGTTTTGCTTTCGCCGTCCTCGTCTTCGACTGAAACCCAGGCGCCAAAGAATACGCGTTCGGGGTCGGTCGGCGCTTCGTTAACGATTTTCACCGCTTCGAGGCGTTTGGTCAGGAACCGAACCCGCCGGTCAATCTCCCGTAACCGACGCTTGCCGTAGATGTATTCGGCATTTTCGCTGCGGTCGCCTTGGGCCGCTGCATCGGCCACTTCTTGGGTCACCCGCGGTCGTTCCACCAACCAAAGTTGGTCGAGTTCGGCGCGCAGTTTCGCTGCACCAGCTGGGGTAATGTATGCCGAAGATGGGGGACGCGGCGGGCGATATCTCGTCGACATTGCAACAGGTTATCGCAGAACACAGCAGGTTTGAAATGCCTGGTGATCTGGCGATCGCCGCACTCGTATGCGAGTCTTCGCCAAGGTCGTGTATGATGCGCCAGAAGAACCGTGGTTGAACTGCTGATTATCGCTGCGTTGATGGTGACCAACGGGTTGTTTGCGGCCGCTGAAATTGCAGTGCTCAGCGTGCGCAAAACCCGGCTGTCGGAATTGGCTCGGAGGCGCGACAAGCGAGCGTTGGCGGTGCAAAGCCTACGCAACCAACCCGAGCGCTTCTTGGCGACCGTGCAAATTGGCATTACCGTCGTGGGCACGGCAGCTGCGGCGTTTGGTGGTCATGGCCTAGCTGTGCTGTTGGAGGCTCCGCTGACACGCGCCGGCTTAGGTGAATCAGCCGGCACAGTTGCCTTCATTATTGTGGTTGCAGGCATCTCATTTATGGAACTCATCATCGGCGAATTGATTCCGAAGTCGTTAGCGCTGCGTTATTCGGATCGTTACTCGTTTTTCGTTGGTCGCCCGCTGCTGACGCTATCGCGGGTGTTGTCGCCCTTGGTGTGGTTGTTAACAGCCTGCTCCAACGTTGTGTTGCGTCTGTTCGGCGATAGCACAACGTTTACGGAAGCCCGGCTTTCGAAAGACGAATTGCAAGAGCTGGTTGAAGAAGCTGCTAAAACCGGTTCGGTGGATCCGCGCGCCAGCGAAATTGCGTCGCGCGCGTTGGGTTTTGGTGAAGTGACCGTGGCCGAAGTGATGGTGCCACGCAGCAAGATGGTGGCACTGCGCCGTGGGGCGCCCGTCGAAGAAGTGCAGCGCTTGATCCTTGAAGAAGGCCACAGCCGCATGCCGGTATTTGAAAACAACCTCGATAACATCGTTGGTTACGTGGTGGCGCGTGACGTGTTGTCGATGGCGTGGGAACAAAATCTGGTGATGTTTGAAGACATCCTGCGGCCACCGTACAAAGTGAATGAAGGTACCCGCGCCTTGGATCTGCTGCGTGAAATGCAGCGGCAACGCAGCCAAATGGCAGTTGTGCTCGATGACACCGGCAGCGTGTCGGGCTTGGTGACGATCGAGGATTTGATTGAAGAATTGGTTGGCGACATCTTTAGCGAAGATGATGTCGTGGAGTCATTCTTCACCAAAGAAGCCAATGGCACCTTCATCGTGCAAGGCTGGGCGCCAGTCCGCAAAGTCAATCGTGATCTCGATTTGGACTTGCCGGTTGGACGCGACCGCACCACCATTGCCGGCCTGTGCATGGCTTTGGCCCATTCGATTCCACAAACCGGGGAACGCATCACGACAGAAGATGGTACGGTGATCGAGATCGTCGAGGCTTCGGCGCGCCGGGTCCGCCGCGTCCGTATCCACCTGGTTGCGACCCCAACGGCAGAGCCCTAGACCGCTTGGTAGCGCGCTGGCGGCGTTTTGGCGGCGCGAATCCTATTTCGCGCTGCGGCGTAAGCCGACTGGGGAAGAAAATTGATTGAATTTCGTAGCCGCTCACTGGCGTTTTTTGGCTGAAAGATCCGGTAGAATAAAAACAATGTCGACGGTGATTGCTCGAGATGCCAATGCGGCGGATCAGCTCGTCTACACGTGGCCGTATCCAATCGGCGCGGAATGTGACGTTCAATGTAACAACGACGACCAAGTCGTGATGTGTCCATCGTGGGCGGTGGGCAATCGCTTGGGCCCAGGTCGCCACCGTTGGCGTACGCCAGATCCAATGCGGCCAACGGCGGCGTATTTTGTGCTGACGAGCCCGGTCGAAGTTGGGTTTGATTGCGCCATTAGTTTTGTGGTGCCGTTGACGCAACAGCCCGTGCGGGTACGCGCCAGTGGTGCTGTCACGGTGCGTTGCGGTGATCCAGTGGTGTTGGTTTCGCAGTTTGTCGGTTTGCCATTTTACGATATCGATCGTGGGCTCAAGCAAAGTGTGGCGCGCAGCGTCGAACGCATCTTGGCGCGCTTGTTAGTCCGACGCACGGTGACCACGGGTTCAACGTTGGCGCTGATGGATCGCGCAGCCCGCGGCGCGATTATCGAAGAACTGCTGGCGTTTCATCCAACTGGTGGCGCGGTGTTCGGTTTGGAATTCAATCGCTTAATCTCGTTGGACATCTCGGTCGACGACGGTTCCCAATTGCTGGGGGCTCCAATGGTTGCGCGGCCGGTTGCAACTCGGACCCCACCACCTGGGTCGGTAACCGTACGCGATGTTGCAGGTGATGTTGCAGTTGCCAAATTGGCTGAAGAAAAGCGCAAGATTTCGGGCAGCGAAACGGTGCGTGGTCATGCGCCCGGCCTGCAATCCGTCGCCGAAATCTTGCAGCAAGCACAGGCCGCTCGCGCCAGCGATAGCAATAACGCCATGCCTGCCTCGTCGAACGATTTGCAACGGCTAGCAGCCGCCGACGATACCCTCAATGGTGTTAAACCCGTGCGGGTTGCAGCTTCATTCGCGGCTTCAGACCCGTACGAAGTGCCAACCCAACAGATGCCGGTGGTTGGGCCACCGGTCGCCGTCACGTTGCCGCCGCGGAAAAAGACGCCCCAACTTGGGGTGCCGACGGTTGTCGAAACCAAAGAAATCTCAACCCGCAATCAGGTCGCTGCAGGTGAAATTACGCCACGGATCAACTCGGCCGTGGCGTCAGGCGAAATTACACCGCGTACGACGACCGCACCGCCGGTGGCGCCAGCCGAACCTTCGAAGCGTGCGGGCACAGGGCCACAACCACGCGGCGAAAATGATCCCAAAGGCCGCGGTGCGATCATGGCGATCGGTGGCATGGGCATCGGGGTTGGCAATGCTGTCGCGGGCGAAGTTGCTACCAAGGTTCCGGCAGGTGGTCGCGTGCTGGTGCAAGGCGCCAACGGCTTGATGCAGTCAGCTGTCGTGAAACAATTACTCTCTGGCTACTACGAGCTTGAAGTTGGTTCCACCGGCGAAACCATGTGGGTGCCGATGGCCAACGTGGTGCCGCAGTAATTAAACGCGC
>JAKQOD010000312.1 GCA_029565465.1 Deltaproteobacteria bacterium | reverse complement strand
GACGGCGGCGGCGGCGGCGGCGATCGCTGGTAGTCCCCCTATTGCGTAACGTGCCACCCATGCGGTGCGCAAACGGACGCAAGCTTCGATACAAGTTTTAAGACAGGCATCGGGTTGAACCCCGGTGCCTGTTTTTTTTGGGGATGCCGCTGCCAGCGCATTGTTTTTTGCCAAAAGAACGCAAAATTGCTGCCGGTCGGCTCCTTCGTGCGACTGCGTGCTAGTTACGCTCGTCCGAATCCATAGATGCAGCGCGTGTCATGGTTTGTAGCCGCAGGCTGGGTTCTGCTGTCAGCGCGAGCGGCGTTTGCCGACGTGACCTGTCAGCTACCAGCGACAGCTGAAATAAGTGAGCCGCCGGTTATCGCGGCGCAGCCTGTTGTGGGTTGTGCCATCGCGCCGGAGCTACAAGGGCGGCGCATAACGGCGTTGTCGGTGCGTGGGGTGCCTGACGCGGTTGCGCCCGTGGTTTGTGAAGCGCTCCACCCGACGGGTACCTTGGACCAATTTACCGCGAACGAATTTTGCACCACTGCGAAGGCACTACGAATCTTTGAAACTGTGCAATTGACCGCCGCGCCCAAGGGTGATGACGTTGCGGTGCAGCTGGCGTTAACCGTCGCGCCGCGCATCGTCGATGTGGCACTTGATCCAGCGAGTGAGCGCGATCCCGTGTTGCTTCCGTTACTCGAAACCCGCGGTGCGGTGTGGGCCGCCGATCGCATTGAGCTGCTGCGCAGCGCAGCCGAAGACCTCTTGATCGGCGCCGGTTATCCAGCCGCCGCGTTGGCAGTGACCAGCACCCGCAAAGCGGCCGGTATGCATTTGACCGTGAAGCTAACGCGTGGGAGGCGCGCGTCGCTCGACCAAATCGTGGTGATTGGCAATCACGCTATTCTGAAAGCCGAAGTGGAGCGCCTCTTGGGCCTCGACAACCCGGGCTTCAATCAAATTGGCGGCGTACCCAGCCTGGCCATGGTGCAGCGTTACTTTTTGCCGCGAGTGCAAACGTACTATCGCAATCGCGGTTACCTCGAAGTTCGCCTCATTGATGCGTCGTTGCAACCCAGCAGCGGTCGTGCGGGCGCTATGGCGCTGGTTCTCACGATAGCCGAAGGCCGCCGCTTTTCCCTGGCGGCGGTGGTCGATGAATCGCGCGATCCTCATCCGCCCGAACTCGCAATTCAGTTGCAACCTGGCAGTCTCATCAAGGAAGCGCATTACAACCACATCTTGGGCGAATTTTTGCGCACCGCTGCCCAGGCTGGCTTTATCGCGTATGTCGGTGCTGAAGTTCGCACTGATGTGCCGAACGTGGTCGTTCGGTTCAGCCTCAAGCGACGTAAGGCGTCGAACCCATGAAGGGCATCTTCGCAATAATGGCGGTTTGGTTGCTGGCCACGGGTTGTGTCAATTCCCAGTTCTTGGATACGCGCATCCCTGCCTACTGTCAGCACGATCTTGTGCGTTGTCGCATCTGGGCCCAACACCACGTGCGCTATCAAAGTTCATTGCGGGTCGCTCGCTTGCCTGGGTTGCAACGTTATTTGCAAAGCATTGTTGATCGCTTGGTCCGCGCTAACCGGCTGCCAACGCATCCGACGGTGCGTTTGGTGTACGACGACGTTACCAGCGCGCACGATAACTTGATCGATGTTGAGGTCGGTCGCTTAGCGCTGCTTGCGAACGAAGCCGAAGCAGCCGGCATGCTTGCACACGAGCTGATCCACATCGTCGGTGAGCATTCGAATAACGCAATTGTCGCCGCAGCACATAGCAGCTTACTGTCGCCGCAACGACTGGATTATTCGCGCAACCTTGAGCAGGTCGCCGACGAGCGAGCGACGCAGCTGTTGGTCAACGCGGGGTATCACCCCGAAGGGATGCTGCAGGCATTGCGCACGCTGTTGGCAACCTGTGCGCCACGGTGGATGCCTGGTAACAACCCCGACTTCTGCGACGACACCCATCCACCGTACTTCGCGCGACTCGCGTCGGTTGCGTTGGCCATCGCGCAGCAGCCTCAAGCCAGCAGCTACCTCGGTCGTGCCGCGTTTCTCGCTGCGCTCGACGGCGTGCCGTTGCGCTCACCGCATCAACCCGTCAACGTTGTTGCGCCTGGCACGGATAGCTTTGCTTGGGTGCATCACGATACGCGCTTGGCATATCGCCGTGACGGGGCACTCGTCACTAATGCAGGTTACGCAGCGTCCTACGGCCAGTTGATCGCTGCGACGCTGCTGGCCAGCACTACGTCAACGCGCAACGGTCGAACGGTAGTGCGTGGCTATTGGTCGACGTCGCGTGAGCGAAGTTATCTGCATCCAGCTGGCGAAAATCAAGATGGTGATGCCGCCAGCGTGATGCGGCTTGCAGCCGTCGATAGTTTTGAAGGCGACTATGATGCCTACGTCGCGGTGATCTTCGCCCACGGTTTTGCATTGGTGTTTTGGGGCGCCAATGAAGATCTCGACGCAGTCGAACATAGCGTTGCCTCGGTGCATGACGCTAGCGCAGTTGAACTTGCCGCACAGCAGCCGACCGTGCGCATCAAGCACGCCGTGCTTGCTGGCCGCTGGCGCGATGTGGGGGCTGCAACTTGCGGAGATGGCATCGAACTCGAGCCTGCCGAACGCTTGGTGGTGATGGGCGAGCCGGTCAAATGCTTCGCGCGTTGAACCGGTCGCGATTTCGAGCGGCCATGTCCAAAAGAAGCTGACAAGAATTTTATACAAGATCACGCGCTGGCGCCGCGGCGCCGCAATATCCTACGCCGGTCGCCGAGTCCTACGCTATCGAGGCTGGCGTGGGGCTGCATTACTCGTGCGTGTGGCGGCCGGCTTACTGTGCTGGTGCAACCCGAGCTTGGATCTTTTCGATCAGCTCCGAGGGGGCGTCTTTCTTGCCGAGATCGATCAAGGGCGTGCGTCCCAACTCAGTACCATCGAGGGTTTTGACAAGCACATCGTCGCCAGCGGCAGCTTGATCGAACCGATAGGTAACGGTCAGGCCCATGCTTTCGAGCTGCTTGGCAAGCCCACTTTCCTTTACGGCTACTTCCGCTTTGTCTTGCTGGCCGCGCGGCGAGTCCATCACAAACGTTGCCAACCCATACACGATTTCGACCGCGCTGAGCTTGTCGGTGACAGGCTCAGCCGATGTGGCGGGCGCGGTTGTCGTCGGGCCAGCAGGTGGCGTGGGCTCGACCGGAGTTTTGGGCGAGCTCGAACATGCCGCAGCGAGGAGCGCAATGATGACGGAACGGCCAAGCGATAATGTCATGTCAGAAATTGTAGCACCAGCAGCAAGCTTACGCGTGACGCTTACGCCGGACTCGGAGGCGCCGGCGGTGGTGGCTGCCCGGCAGTGGCTTCTGGCTGTACCAATGCACCAATGCCGCCCACCACGCCGAGCGCGCCAACCACCAGCAGCATCGTTGCGCCGCTGCTCAATTGGATGGAGATGGCATCGGTGCCGTATTCCCGCAGGCCCCAACGCAACGCAAACCAACCAGCCATCGACGCCGCGCCGCAAAGCACGGCAACCGTTCCGATGACGCGGCCACAAGCGCCGCGATACGTTGCGAAACCGCCGAGCAGTAACAGCAGCAGCGCTGGCACGAACACGGCGCTTAGTGCACGCGCGGCTAGCAGCACGTCTTGCAGATCGCTGCGCAACGATTGCAACGACTTTGGCAGGTGCTGCAAGGCAAGCTGCGGAATCTTGCCATTGAGCGTTTGCCGCGTTTGCTCACCGTTAAAAACCAAATCGCGCGTCGAAAAGCCTTGTTCGAAGAAGCCTTTGCGAATCGTCAACATCGGCATGAAGATCGCAATCGCACCGAGCAGCCCAGCGGCTAGCAGCACGTACTTCCAAGGTTTCATCGCGCGCCTCGAACTATTGCGCTTTGGGCGATGGGGTTGCACGCAAGGCGTCGGCGTTGGCTTTGATGCCTGCTGGCACCGTCGTTGGCACTGCGGCAAAGCCCCCGGTTGCGCCGCCGTATGCCCGCAAGGCATTCGTAGCAGCGCGGAACCGATCGTCGAGAACCGACCAGTTGAGGTTGGTAAAGAACGCGTCAATGTACTTGGCGTGCGCGGCGCCAAAGTCCATTTGATACGCGTGTTCAAACATGTCGAGCACCATGATTGGCTCGCCAGCAACAACCGCTTGGTCGTGGCCGCGGCTCGCAATGATGCGCAGATCGCCAGTCAAGCGCGACAGCGCGATCACGACCCACCCGGAGCCGCCACCAAGCGCCATGGCGGTTGCGCGGGCTTGTTCTTCCCAGCGTGCGGCGCTGCCAAATTGGGAGGTGAGTGCACGGAGGAAGTTGCCGCTGGCTTTGCCATCGCCACCAAGGTTGCCGAAGTAGCGTTCGTGTAAGTTCATCGAGTTGGTGAACGTCAATTCGCGTTCGCGCAAGCCAGAAACTTGAAAACCAGCGGTATCTTTGGTGACGCGATCGAGTTCGATTTCGACCTTATTCAGGTTTTTGACTGCAGCGACGTAATTGTTGTTGTGGTGCGACGTCAACATCTTTTCGGATAAGCCACGTAACTTGCGGGGGTCGAATGGCAGCGGCACCACAGCGTGGGTGCCAGCCGCACGCGGCGTGACGTCAGGGGGCGCCATTTTTTTGGCTTCTGCGATCGAAGGAAGAATAGCGGTGGCAGCAGCAGCGCCAGCTACAGATGCAAGCATTTCGCGTCGGTTCATACGCGCACTGTAGTGTGAAATCCGGCGCGTGGTACAGCACCTGCGACGTTTTGCAGCGTGATCGTGGGCACCTCTAGCCACTACTGGCTTGCGTGCGTCCTGTGGGCGGAGTAGGTTGCAATATGTCTCAACGCCACCATCGGCTTGCCGCGTTTTCGCGCGTGCGCTGGTTGCTGGTGACATTGGCAACGATCATTGTATTACTGACCTCGCAAGTCACCCGCATCGCGGCGGCGGGGCTGCACTTTGGCAGCATGGCATGTTGCTGTGGCGTGCATCAAAGTGATGAGGCGTGTGGCTGCCCGGATTGCCCAGCGGGGCACAGCCAAACACATGACGATCGCGATGAGGATAAGCCTGCTCCGATGGCGCCGAGTATGAAGCGCTGTGGGCCAAGCGCTACCATCGTCGCACTTGGCGCTGAGTCGCCTTGGGCACCACCGATCACCGCCTCGCCAATCCCGCAAAAAAGCACGCCAGTTCATTCGATGGCACCACTCGCGCTTAGTTCGGCTGCGCCGCACGCGCCCGATGCGCCACCACCACGGGGCCGCCTAACCGAATAGATTCGTCGTTGCTCCGACCAACGGTGTGGTTACCCGCATCGCGGCCAGGCAACGTTTATCAATTTTATGGTTAGGAGGTGCGTATGCACCTGTATCGAATTTGTGCGTTTACGATCGCTGCATGCATGGCAGCGGCAGCCAACGCACAAGCACAAACATGTCATGAAATACCCGTGTCGCTGGGCGCAACCCACGCGGCTGCGGCTGATGTGCAGCACGTGAGTTTGGTGTTGCGTAATGAATTTCGCGCCGTCGTTGGTGGTGGGCTAGTTGGCACGACACCACAAGTTGGGTATCAGCGCGGCCGTTATGCGGCGCAGGTAGGCTTGCCGATGTATCGCACCGCGGTGGGCGCAGCCGAACTGGGCATCGGCGACCTTAGTATCGAAGCGTTAGCAAATGTGTGGCGGAACCAGTGTTGGGCAACCGCTGTGGCGGTCGTGATGACGGCGCCAACAGGCGATTCCTCAAAATCGATGGGTATGGGGCATTGGATGGCAATGTCGAGTGCCGCGCTGAGCCTGCGGACAGGGCCGGTCACGGCAACCGCCATGATCGGAGGAGGCAAAGCGGTTGGTGCGGCGGCATCCGAACATCATCATCATCACAGCAAGACGGGCTTCCCATTAGTGAATCCCATGAATCAATTTGAAGCCAATGCGATGCTGCGCTTGACCTTGGCGACAGGGTCGGCTGTTCGCCCCGAAGCGATGGCAAGCATTGCGCTGCCGCTCGACGATATGGGCGTTACCCGCAGTGTCGTTGGGCTTGGTTTCGATTTCAACCAAGGCCCATGGCGCCTTCATCCATCGGTGCAGGTTGGCATCGTTGGTAAACCATTTTACGCTCGCACCACCTTTGATGTGGGCTATGCATTCTAGGAGCTTTATGAAACGTACATTATTACTTTGTTTGCTACCGTTTATGGTCGCCTGTGGCAGTGATGCATCATCGCAAGTTGATGCACCGCTAAGCGACGCTGCATCAGTCGACGCTGCACCTTCGCGTGTGATTGCCGATACCAAAACCATGGCGGTCACAGCTTCGCTCGAAGGTACCTTTACCGCCAAGAAAACCGATCGCATCGTGATCAAATTGACCAGCGATGGCCCAATTGATTGGAACGTGCACGGTCACGCCAACGGTTCGACGCAAGTGGTGCACGGTGAACGTGGGGTGATGACTGCAAGCTATGAGTTTGTGCCACCTGCCGATGGTGAGTGGTTTTTAATTCTGACCAACAAAGCCACGAACCCTGTGTCCGTGCAAGTTCATGCCGACGTGTACGGCAGTGCAACGTTTATTTGGAACTAAAGAAAGCAAAGGAAATACGATGATGAAGAAATTGATGAGTGTTGCGAGTGTTGCGCTGCTTGCCTTGGCGGCGTGCGACGACCACGAGCATGCGGCCGCGGGCGCGCCTACGGGTGCGACGTGTCCACAGGGTTCGACGCTGACCTACACCAACTTTGGCAAAGGTTTTTTGGACAAGTATTGTGTTGAGTGCCACGACGCCAACAAGACCGGTGCAGCGCGCAAAGGTGCGCCCGAGTTTCATGACTTCGATACCCTCACTGGGTTTAAGTCGGTCTCGGATCATGCCGACGAATATTCGGGCTCAGGCCCATCGGCCACCAACGAACTTATGCCCGAAGCCAATGGCACGCGTCCGATTCCGACCATGGCGGAGCGGGTGCAGTTGAGCCAGTGGATCGCCTGCGGCTCGCCTAATTAGGTGGGTGCTAGTGGTGTGGGGAATGGCTGCGGTGCGCGGGCGCTTCGTTGCTGGGGCCCTTCCTCCTCGTCACATACTTCCAGTATGCTCCTCGTCGGGGATTCCCTTCGCCTTGCGCGCGCGCATCCTCGCGCATTCCAGCCCGGGGTTCAGCGCTCTGCTCGGTACTAACTTTCTGAGATAGACAGATTGGGATCCTTTGCAGTGCCGATGAAAATCAGTGCGAAGGCGCTGCGCAGTAGCTCGGGCTGGAATGCGCGAGGATGTGCGCGCGCAAGGCGGCGTGAGAACCGCACCGCAGCGCACTTTGGGTGCGTGAGGAGCGGAAGCGGAACGCCAACGCGGCGCCCGCGCACCGCAGCCATTCCCCACTAACAAGCACTGCGCACGCCCCGCGCACCGCAGCCATTCCGATCGCGCAAGCACTGCGCACACACATCAGAAGGTGGCGCGGGCGCCGAGAGACGGTATCGGCACAAACTCCGTCGTCGCTTCGCGCTCGGTATAGTCGCGATTGTAGTTGTACTGCACGACGCGAGCGTTTTGGTAGGCGTTGGCAATGTCAAGGTACCCAGTGAGCGACCAGGTAGTAAAATTCCAGGTGCGTTCAGCGCGTAGGTCGAGTTGGTGATTGGTAGTTAGTCGGGCCCCGTTAGTCCTGCCAAACGACGGGATATAACGATCGCTGGCGGCATCGTAGGTGGCGCCCGTCACATCGGTGTACGGCGTGCCGGACAGCAACGAAAACCTGCCGCTGAACTGCCACTTGTGCCACTTGTAACTGGCCACCGCAGTTGCGTTGTGGGTTTGATCAAAGTCCGACAAGCGTAGCGCTGAGGTCGCCGTATCACGCCGCTCAGACCGCGACAGCGAATACGCTAGCCAGCCATACCAATTGCCGTGATTGTACCGAGCCAACGCTTCGAGCCCATAGCTGCGACCAGTGCCAACTGAAAAATACGGCAACCCGTCGCTGCTGAGCTGACCTCGCAGCGTCGATGCCAAGTCAGTGCGGCGTGAATAAAAACCGGAAACGCCAACGGTTGCGCCTTCGGCCACTGAGGTTTCTGCGCCTAGCACGTATTGTGCTGCGATTTCCGGCACCAAGTTGGTTGCGGCGCCTTGTGCATTGGCGTCGGGACCACGCGCGTAGCGGCCCATCGCACCTTTGACGGAAACTTTGCCAAACTTTTGTTCGAGCTGAATGCGCGGCATCACCGTGCCAGCTTGTTGTCGACTGAAATACTCGGCGCGCAGCCCCGGCGTGATTTTTAGCGTTTTAGTTAAGTCAAAATCGACTGCAACGTACGCTGCAAGATACCGGCGGTTAAACTTGTTTTGATACGCCAACACGGGTTGTTCACCGAGCTTGATCGGCGGTTCACCTTCCGCGCGCGGCACCGGCGCCAACACATCGACGCTGTAGTTTTCTGCTGTGGCTTCAACCCCTGCGCGAAACTGGCCGGTGCGCCAGGGCACCCGCACATCATCACGAAAGGTCACCGGCAATAAGTCGACATCGACCTTATTCGTTGGCCCAATCGCGACACGAATTCGATCGGCGCCAACCGACAATACCGCTCAATTCCGCAGCGTTTTGCCTTCGTGATACCAGGTCGTCAGCACGCGACCGAACCACGTGCTGTTGCCAAAACTGCCGAAGCTGCCATCGCTCGGCTCTTTATTCACCAACGCAATTTCATCGAAGCTCGCAATGCCGAGCACTGCGACGCGATCTTGCGACGTCGGCCGCCAATCAACGCGCAGCTGCCCGTCGTAGTAGGTCGGGTACGTCGTAAAATTCACTGCGGCATCCGACGGCAACACCAGCGGCAAAATCGCATCGACGGTGGAGCGTCGAAAGCCACCCGACACGCCCCACTTGCTATCGCGCCCTAGCTTGGTCGAAAACAAGCCGCCAACTTCAAGAAACGAGACGTTTGTCTCGGCATAGTTGGGCTGCAGCAGCGATGATGCTGTGGTTAACGAAACCACACCGCTGGTGGCACGGCCTTCTTCCACGCCGAAGCCGCCTGGAGAGAATTCGATGGCTTCGACGAATCGGGTCGGCACGATCGTTGTGTTGTTAAACACGTGATAGATGCGTGGAATCGTCACCCCTTCGATCATGAACTTCGAATCGTCGGGCGAGCCGCCTCGCAAGATCAAGCCTTGGCTGCCCGGGGCAGGGCTGGTGGAAACACTGGGCAAGCCTCGAATCGCCGACAACGCATCGCGCTCGCCACCTGGCACACGCACCAACTCTTGCGTTGTTAGATTTTGCGTGCCCACAGCCAGCGGTTTTGGCGCACGCCCGACCAGTTCGATGACTTCGCCGAGTGCGCCGGTTTTATAAATAATCAACGACAAGGGCTCTTCGCTACCAATGACAACGTCTTGGCTCGCCGGCTCATAACCGGCTGCCGTGATGGCCACCGTCACATTGTCGCCGGGCACGTCGTCAAACCGGAATGCGCCTTCTGCCGAACTTACTGCCTGGGTGCTAACACCTGGAGCGGTAACGGTAGCGCCCGCAACTGGCTGCAGTGTTTCGCCATCGAGGACATAACCAGCTACCGGCGCAGCGCCAGCCACCGTCGACGTGGCGCCTACCACCGTCAGCGTCCAAAATGCAGTCGTCAAAAAACGCATAGAGCTTGGACGACCTTATACGCCGCCAGGTTTCGCCTTGTCGCGCCTATTTGGTAACAGGTGCGGCTTTCGGCGTGACAACCGATGGTGCGCTGGCTGGCGTTGCAACCGTGGTGGTGCTGGCGTCACGCAAAATGTTGATCGTTTTGATCGATCGAACTTCTTGGTTCTCACGTGCAATCACGGTGATTTGATTGGCGCCCGGCCACAATGGAATGTCGGCGTTGAAGTCCAGCTTGCTTTGTGTGCTGCTGCCGCGGTTGCTGCGGTAGTACACTTTGCGGCTGTCAATTTTGGCGCTGCTATTCGATACGAAGATGTAAACGTCTTCAACATGCGCGTCATCCGACACGGTGCCCGCCAAAGGATATTTGCCACCTGAAACTTTGAGGGCCGGGAGATTCAAGGCGATGCTTGGTGGTGTTGAGTTCCAGGCTGGCGTGAACGCGCCTGGCCCACCGCTGCCGGTCGCGATGTCAGCGTTTGCAACAAAACCAACCCGACCGTTACCGAGGTTCAACTTCGCGAAACCTGGCACCGTGCCAAGCACTGGGAAGGCTGCGCCTTTGGCTGCGGTGCCAATCATGGTCGTGGTGGTAGCTGCACCTGCATACAGTTGCGCCGACTTGCTACGAATAACCGCGCTGCCTTTGCCTGGCGCGACGGTTAGTGCAGGCACGATGTCGAACTTCAGTTTATCGCTGGCTTGTGAGTCTAACGCTGCGTCATACGCAATGAGTTCCATGATCAATTGATTGCCATGCAAATCGTTGGTCACGGAGACCGGGAAGGTCACGTCGCGCGATTGGCCTGGCGCCAATACGCCGATTTCGAAACGCGACTTGTCAAGCAACACACCATCGCCAGAGGCATTGCGCAGAATCGTGCTGGCTTCGTCGCTGGCCCCAGCGCCAGTATTTTTGATGGTGACTTGCAGCCGGAATTTTTCGCCTTTTTGCACCAAGCCATCGCCGTTGCCGTCGTCGATCAGCTGGTACGAATATGCAAACACGGGCCGCGGCCGTTCGGTCACGCTGATTTCCAGTGGCTGCGTGGTCGCTTTTGCGTTTTTGGCTTCGCGTAATTCGAACGTGAGGCGATCGACGCGCGACAACGCGTCTTTGGGCAGTTTGATCCGGGTTGTAAACGATTTGGTTTCGCCTGGCGCAATCGCGCCGATTGGCAATTCGGTGTCGTCAAAGGAGTAGTCATCGGCGTGGATGCGTGCCAGCACCCGGCTGGCAGGGGCGGTGCCGGTATTTTTCACGGTTGCCGTGATGGCCAGCGTCTCACCGGCCTTGGTGATCGTGCTGTTGGTCGACAACGAGCCTTCCAACGTGGTTGCGCCAGCGCCAGCGGTCGGCGCCCAGTTTACGTTGATCTTGGCCAATGCTTCGACCAGCTTTTTGTCTTCTTCGTTGCGCGTTTTGGTAATCGTTGCAGTGGCACCCTTGACCAACCCCGTGCGCGTTGGCGAGTTGACCGACGAGACCAAGTTCTTCGCGATGCGCATTTCGAAATCTTCGACGATTTCGTCTTCGATCGGTTCTTCATCGTCTTCGGTTGGCGCTGGTGTAGCGTCCTTGGCGGCCGGCGTGGCAACTTTCGGTTTTTCAACCATGAACGGCACTTCAAACGCAGGTTTGTCCGTGTCGTTGGCGTACGAGCTGGTCAACGTCGCATCGAGATCTTTTTCGCCATACGACTTCGTCGGCGGTAACAAGCGTACGTAGTCGGCAGGTTCATCGTTCTTGTCTGGCACCCGCATACGCTGCAGCGCGATATCCGGCACGATGCCTATGTTCTGAATCGAGCGATCGCCTGGCGTGAGGTACTGCGCTACGGTGATCTTGAGTTTGCTGCCGTTGTCGTTGTCGTAGAGTTCTTGCACCGACCCTTTGCCGAAGGTGCGGGTGCCCACGATGGCTGCACGATCGAGGTTCTTGAGTGCGCCCGCAACAATTTCCGATGCCGACGCTGAGCCGCCGTTGACCAGCACCGCCAATGATGACGTGGTGTCACCAAAGCCAACTTCGGCGCGTTGCGACGGCCGATCGTTGCGCGAAACTTGGCTGACAATGGTGCCGGAGTCGACCCACAAGTCAACCAGCTGCACAGCTTCGCTGAGCAAACCACCACCGTTCCAACGCAGGTCTAAGATCCACGCGGTGGCGCCTTGGCCGCTCATCTCACGTATGGCGTCGGCAACATCGGCCGCAATGCCTTTGGAGAATTGTTTCACGCGGATGTAGCCAACGTTCTTGTCGAGCAGCTTATGCTCAACTTGCGAGACGCGAATAACCGCGCGCTCAAGTTCAAACTTGAGCAAACCTGTTTGGCCTTTGCGCTCGACGAACAGCGTCACGCCTGTGCCCGGATCGCCACGCATCCGATCAACCGCTTCGTTGCTAGTTAGGTTCTCGGTGATCTCGTTGTTGATGCGCACAATGTGGTCGCCGGCTTTGATGCCTTTGCGCCACGCTGGCGTATTTTTCATCGGGCGCACGACCGTGAGCTTGCGGTCGATCATGCGGATCACGATGCCCAAGCCTCCGAACTTGCCAGACGTCGACGCATCCATGTCGCGCGCGGCTTCGGGATCCATCAACACCGTATGAGGGTCGAGGGTTGCTAACATGCCGTTGACTGCTGCGTATTCAACTTTCGCTAAATCGGCGCCCGGGTTCATGTTGGCTTCCATAAAACGGAAGATTTGCTTCAACCGCGACGACAACCGCCATGCCGAATCGACATCGCCAGTTTCAAACACTTCCCGTTTGTCGTTCACCACCACGGTAACTTTGTGGTTGGTGCTATCGGGTTCGATCAACACTTCAGGGATCGCGAACTGCACCGAATCAAGCGCTTTAAACAGCATCTTCTGCGGATCGATGCGGCTTGGATCGACGTAGCGTTCGCGTACCCGGGTTTGCGCCAACGTGAAAATTTTCAAAGCCGACAGATCGTATTTGGCAACCGCGGTTTGGCCTGGTGCTGCACGTACTTCTGCGGGTTGCAAGCCGATCGACACCACGCCTTTTGGTGATTGATGGATTAGGGTGAGTGCAAGTGCGGAAGACGCGGCTGCGGCTACCAAAAGGACGTTCGCACGGGTTCGCATCCTACGAGTATAAACGGAGAACGGCGATGCGCCAGCGGATCGCGTGCCGAGTCGATCGCCGGACGTGGGCGGATGTAGTATGGTGAGGCATCGATGGTCGCTAGCAAATCCAAGGGCACCGGCACGAGCCGTTCCGGTACCAAACGCGTAGGCAAAGTCATCGACGTCGAGGCCGACGGGTCGGCACACGAAGCCGACGACGCAGCTGCGCCCGGCACCGATGACAACGAAGATAGCGACGGTGATGACACCGGCGCCGATGACGGGGTTGACGCCGTCGATGTTGAAATTCTTGGCAACGTAGCGACAGTGGCAGCGCCTGACGGTGCCGACGAAGCTGACGGCACGGAGGTCGTCGACGACACTGCCGAGCCACCGGTCGTCAAGGGTGGCGCACTGTCACGACGCGACCCAATGGCCGTCTACATGTCCGAAGTGCGGCGGTTTCCATTGCTGACGCCTGAAGAGGAACATGCTTTGGCGGTGCGTTTGGTCGAACACGGCGACCGCACTGCCGCGCGCAAACTGGTGGAAGCCAATCTGCGCTTAGTGGTTAAAATTGCTTACGAATATCGCCGAGCCCATCGCAACTTGCTGGATCTAGTGCAAGAAGGGAATATCGGTTTGATGCAGGCGGTTTCGAAATATGACCCGTACCGCGGCGTCAAACTGTCGAGCTATGCCGCGTTTTGGATTCGCGCCTATATCCTCAAGTTCATCTTGAACAACTGGCGCTTGGTCAAAATTGGCACCACCCAAGCGCAGCGCAAATTGTTTTTTAACTTGCGCAAAGAGCGCGAAAAACTAGAGCAGCTGGGGTTCGCGCCAACTGCCAAAGCGCTGGCCGAAAAGCTCGACGTCACCGAAAACGAAGTCATCGAAATGGAAAAACGCTTGGCTGCTCCGGAAGCATCGCTCGATGCGCCAATGGGTAGCGAAGACGATGGCCAACGTACGCGGATGGACTATTTGCCGTCGGAAAGCGCACGGCCTGACCAAGCGGTTGCCAACAACGAATTCGCGACGCTGTTACGCAGCAAGCTTGAAGAATTCGCGCAGGAGCTCGAAGGCCGCGACCAACATATCTTTCGTGAACGCTGGCTCACCGACGAGCCGCAAACGCTACAAGAAATCGGCGACAAATACGGCGTGAGCCGCGAACGCGCCCGGCAATTGGAAAAGCGCATGCTCGATCGATTGCGTAAATTCCTCGAAAGTGAGCTTGGCAGCGCGGTCGATATCGGCGCGATGTCGAGGGAATAAATGGCGCGCGGACCAACCCTTTCCGTGGTGGCCACGCCCATCGGCAATCTCGAAGATCTGTCGCTGCGTGCAGCGCGGGTATTGGCGACGGCCCAGTTGATTGCCGCCGAAGATACGCGGTCGGCGCATGTGTTGTTGCGCGCAGTTGATAGCCTGGCCGCGATGGCACGCATGGGTGCCATGGCCCAGCATGAAGCGAACGAACGAACGCCAACTGAACCGTCGAGTCGGCGCGTGATTTCGCTATTTGACGGTAATGAAGCCGAGCGCAGCGCTGAGGTGATCGCTGCGATTGATGCCGGTCAACGTGTGGCGCTGATCAGCGAAGCTGGTACGCCGCTAGTTTCGGATCCCGGTGGGCGCTTGGTCCACACCGCGATCGCGCATGGCATCACCATCGAAGTGATTCCGGGGCCCAACGCTGCGATTGCTGCGTTGGTGGCGTCGGGCATTTCCGCCGAGCGCTTTTTGTTTTTAGGGTTTCCGCCGCGCGATCCAGGCGCGCGCCAACAGTTGTTTGGCACCTTACGCAACGAGCCGGCAACCATGCTGTTGTACGAAGCCCCCGATCGCGTGGGCCGCACGTTCGCTGATCTTGCGGCAGCGTTTGGGCCTGACCGGCGCGGTTCGCTGTCACGTGAACTAACCAAACTGTACGAAGAGCATGTGCGTGGTACGTTGAGCGAACTAGCGCAACGCTATGCCAACGAAGCGCCGCGTGGCGAGTGCACGCTGGTGATCGAAGGCGGCCAAGCACAGGTCGTTGAAGTCGATATCGAACAACAATTGCGTACCCTGCTGGCCCAAGGCCTTGGCCCCAAAGACGCAGCCGCTCGATTGATGGTGCTCACTGGCAAACCGCGGCGCCAGCTTTATCAATTGGCGCTTTCGTTGGCGCGTGGCACCACCGATGAAACGCCATGACCACGGTTGAAGCCGTCGCCCCGTTTGAAATCGTCGATGATGCGGTGATCGTTGGCGCGCGGCATCAGCGCTTGCCGTGCGGCCTAGATGTGTTGGTCCATCGCGACAACAGCCTGCCGCAAGTGGCGGTGAGCATGTGCTACCGCGCTGGTTCAAGTGACGAAGTGCCTGGCGCGAGTGGCTTGGCTCACTTGGTTGAGCATCTGTTTAAGAATTCACTGCACCTCGGGGGGCGTAAGCACTATGAAGTGCTGCGCGAGGTTGGTGCGTCCGACGCCAACGCATCGACCAGCGCCGATCGCACCGAGTATCATCAAGTGGTGCCGGCCAATCAGCTCGCTATGGCGCTGTGGCTAGAATCCGACCGCATGGGCTACTTTTTGCCAGCGTTGCTCGACGATCGAGTCGCCCAGCAAAAAGCGGTGGTGCGCAGCGAGCGCCGGCAACGCTACGAAAATGTGCCGTTCGGCGCTGAGCGATTTGCCATTGCACACGCGCTGTATGACGAAGCGCACCCGCATCGTAACCTCACGATCGGTTTGCACGCCGATATTGAAAACGCGAGCAGGGATAGCGTCGCTGATTTTTATCGTCGCTATTATCCTCCCGCAAACGCAACGTTGGTGATTGCGGGCGACGTCGACGATGCGCAGTGCGACGCCTTGGTGCAGCAGTACTTTGGTACGTTTCCAGCCTCGGTTGAACCAGCACGCCGCGTTGCGGCCGTCGCGCCGCTCACTGCCCAGCGGATCGATGTGCCAGATAGTTTTGCCAAACTCACGCGCCTGCATTGGGTGTGGCATGGCCCGCAAATCCACACTGATGATGCGTATTGCCTTGACGTGTTGCTCACGGCGCTTGCGCAACCTGGCACCGGCGAGCTTTGGCGCGCATTGATCTATGATCAACTTTTGGCGCAACGCGTTTCGGCCTATACCCAAGTCACCAGGCTCGGTGGCGAAATCCACATCGTCGTCGACGTCCGGCCAGGCACCGACGACGCGACGGTGGTCGCAACCGTGAGCCGCGTGATTTCGCACGCGCTTGCCAACGGCATCGCTGCTGAACGTATTGGCCGCATTGTGGCTCGCCGCTTTGCTGGATCGATGTGGTCCATGCAAGCGCTGATCAATCGCGCCACCCGGCTTCAACATTGGGCACTTTATGGCGAGCGGCACGGCACTGCGGTTGCGCAACGCGACCATGCAGCGAAGATGCGAGCGCTTTCAACCAACGATTTGATTGCTGCCGCGCAACGGTGGTTGCAAGCCGCAAGCGTGTTGGTGGCGAGCGTGCCAGCGAGCCCAAGCAACTTGTAGCTTGGCCGGCGCGCTACTTGGACTTGCTCTTCGTCAGCGTGAAGACCACGCTCTCGTTATTGGCTTTGGGCGTGTGCTTTTTGGTGGCGGTTACGTAGCCCTTTTTAGCGACCGAAATCGTAACAACGCCACTGCCTGGAACTTTGACCGTGGTCGGCGTGGTGCCAGCGGCTTTGCCATTGATCGAGATCGTGCCGCCCGTCGGGGTCGAGCTCACTTTGATCGATAGCGATGGTTTGATGAGATGCGCGGTAAAGCTGATACCTTTGCGCGTTGGCTTCAAGATCTTGCTGACGCCAATCCACTTGCTTTTGCGGAACATCAGCTTGAGCGGTTGGTCACACGACACGTCAATTGAGATCGGCGTGACACCGAGCGATTCTTTGTCGCTGATGACTTCCGCTCCGGTTGGATCGGAGTTGAGTTTCACCGTACAGAGTGTGCTGGTTGGCATTGGTTCGTCGACCGCTGCATCTGGCGTCGCTGCTGGTGCGGCAGCCGCGTCAACCGGCACCGGCGTTGGTGCCGCATCTATCGGCGGTGCCGGCGGTGGCGCCGCATCAACGGCGATCGGTGGTTTCACGGCAGGTGCGCTACCCGTACCATTGCCGCTGCCGAGCACGGTTTGGTTGCTGCCGGGCGCTGCTGTACCGTCGGCCTTTTTATCACCGCCACCCATGGCCATGATCACGGCGATGACGATGGCAAGGGCGGCCGCGCCAGCGATGATGTAGATGTTGCGCTTCGACTTGCGTTCCGGAATGATGCCGTTGGCACCAGTGGTTGCATAACGCGGGCGCTGGTCGGCTGACTCTTCGCTTTGGAAAAAACCGGTACCCGCATCGGTTAAGGCGCGGGGATCTTGATACTGCTGCGGTCCAAATGCTGACGCTGCAAGCCCTTGGGTTGGGGTTGCGTAGCCGCCCGGCGGCGCCACGCTGGCCGCCATCGGAATAGGTTGCGCGTATCCTGCAAAGCTGGGCGGCGGCGGTTGCGCAAATTCGCCGCCGATGTGAAACGCGCCGGTGGCACCGTACGGATCTACGGACTCCGAAAATGGCGGAGGGGTCGGCGCCGGATCGTCGCTGGTTGCGCCTGGTGGCAAGCGTGCGACGATATCTTGTAGTGAAGGCCGCGCCAGTTCTGGTGCGATTTCGATCGATGGCGCGGTGCCGACTGGCCGGTGTTCGCCAGTTTGATCAGCACGTCCGCCTAGCGCGCCTGAGATTTCGAGTGGTGCGTTACCAATCCGCGCAGTTGACTGCACGACTTCAAATTGTGGTGCGATTGGTTCACGCACGACCGTGGACGGCCCTTCCGGTGACAGCGCAATCGTCCAATTGCCGGTTACCGGATTGATTTCATCGTGACGACGACCTGGCTGGGCGGGGCTTGGTGCCGCAACCAACACGGATTCCGCGGCCGCGCCTTCGGCTGGTGCCGCTGGTACTGCCATCGCTGCGGTGTCGGGCGGTTCGGCTGCAACCGGCGGCGCACTTGATTCGGCAACAGCGGCAATCCCAGGCGCACTTGGCGGCAACGGAATTTCTGTGGTTGAGGTGATTTCAGCGTCATCCATCGCGCTTGAAGGCGAGGTATCCGCAGGCAAGAACGGCGAGGCATTTTGAATCGGCGCGGGCACCGCCGCGACCCGCATGGTCCGAAACGGCGCCGGTGGTGTTCGGTGCCCGGTCGGTAACGTCGGCTCCGCCGGTGCTGCAACTGCGGGTTCACGCGGCGGCAAGATCACCGGCGATAGCACCGTGACGGTGGGGGCTGCCATTTGTTCGGTTGGGCCGTGGTCTTCAGCTGCGCTGTCGGGCGTGGCTGCGCCGACCACCGGTGCTTGCGGATTCGCTGCGAGTTCTGGCGTTGTATCTGGCCGTACACCTGCGCTGCCGGTTGGATCGGTATCGGATGGTGCTTTGGTTAACGCGCCGGTTGGATCGGTATCGGATGGCGCTTTAACGTCGGGTGAGGCAAGCGCAAAAGGCGGAGGTGCGCTTGGTGTGCCAGCACGCGCGGCAAGCGTGCTAAGCGGTGGGGGCGTGCTCGGTGCAATCGCACGCGTCGGTGGTGGAGTGCTTGGGGTTGCGCTTCGAACTGGCGGCGCACTTAACGGTGGTGGTGTGCTGGTTGAGCCTGTGCGGGTTGGTCCCGACGGTGCCGCAGCCACGGGCGGAATTGCGGGCACTCGCCCCGTGGTTGGCGACGGGATCGAGGGCATGACAAACTTGCCGGACTTGGCGCCGGCGCTGGGTGCATCGGTCGCGCTTTTCGGTCGTGCATTGTCCGCGAGTGCATCGCGATTGCCCACCACTAAACACCGTGCAAGCGCTTGCGTCGGCTCGAAAACTTTTTCGGTGGGGTCGATCGCTGGTGTTGGCGTGTTGGCCGGTAGCCGGCCGGGCCGTGCCCGCACATTGTCGGGCACGGAGGTCACTTTGCTTGCGAACCGAGCTTTTTCGAGATGCGCGATAACCAGCTTGCTGTCTTCATCGAGATCGGAAAAGCGCAGTGTCATCCCAGCGCGGCCATGTAAGCCGCCGGGCCGTGGTGTTGAACTCACCACTTCGGCTTCACCTTCGATCATGATCTGACCATCGGCGAGCGTTAGCGCGATGCGGCCACGTTTGCCTGCGGCCAGCGGCTCTGCAGTCGGCACAAAAATGCCTTGCCGATCGGCATAGCGCCGGAATGCCGACACGAAGTCGAGCACCGAAGCGCTTACCGAAACGAGCCACAGCGCGTCGACAGGTTCCACTGTTACTAGCATAGGCAATTTGCTGGCTAGGCTCAAACAACCAGCGCCAAATAAGCGAATCTTCGTGGCGAGCCGCCATCCGCCCGGTCTGGCCGTCGCGGGCTCAGCGCAGTGCGTTATCGGTCAAAAGCCGCGATAAACGCGTCCGGCTTCGGTGCTTTGTCGCCTTCGTTTCGACTTGATTGCAGGGGCGGTTGAGCAATTGGCAAGCTGAAGCGGAAAACACCAGCGACGACCGCGCCACCAGACTTGTTTAGCGCGACGACGCGGCCTTGATCATGGTCGCGATCGCCATACGCACTCACCCATTGCATGGCACCGGTGGCATCAAGCTTGAGTAAGAAAAATTCTTTGTTGCCTTTACCAGTCAGGGTCTTATCACCAATGGTCATTTTGCCGAAAAACCATCCCGAAACCGTGATTGCGCCAGCTGCATCCACTGCGATGCCATAGCCAATGTCTTCGCGTGGTCCACCAAACGTTTTCGACCACAGCGCAGTGCCATCAGCTGCGAATCGCGCCACAAAAACGTCGGACTCCCCAGCGTTGCCATGTTCGGTGTCTCCGATTTTGATGGAGCGATCAAACGAGCCGGTCATGACGATGTTACCTGCTGGATCGACAGCGACGCCGCCCGGCACTTCGTTAAACTGGTTGCCAAAGTTTTTGGACCACAGGTGATTGCCGTTGCCGTCGTACTTTGCCAGCAACACATCGGCGTCGCTGCCACCACCGGCATGCAACTTGGCACCACCCCAACTTACTTCGTCGGCAAACACCGCTTGCACGATGATATTGCCTTGCACATCGACGGCGAGGTTGTTGATCGAATCTTCATACAAACCGCCAAATTGTTTGGCCCATTGCACCGCACCGGTGGCATCAAGTTTGAGCAAGAACGCATCGGTGCGGCCCGCCGAGACCAGTTGGGTGCTGCCAAAGCTAACTTTGTCGGCGAATGAACCACCGATGATC
>JAKQOD010000299.1 GCA_029565465.1 Deltaproteobacteria bacterium | reverse complement strand
CCTTACGACGAGGCGGCTGATGCTAAGGCACAGGTGGCAACCACGCTCGCTGCCGCCAAGGCGCATAACAAAAGCGTGATGATCGTGTTCGGCGCGAACTGGTGCGGTGATTGCAAAATGCTAGACGGTGAATTCAAAAAGCCCGCGCTCGCAGCGCTGCTCGACAAACACTACGTGGTCGTGAAGGTCGACGTCGGTCGTTTCAACAAAAACCTCGACGTCGTGAAGCCGTACGGAGAAGTGATCAAGAAGGGCATCCCCTCGATCGTGATCGCCACGCCCGCGAACGAGTTGGTGTACGCGACCAACGGCGGCGAGTTGGCCGATGCGCGCAAAATGGGCGAAGCGGGCGTCGCAACGTTTTTCCAGAATTTGGCGGCGCGCAAGTAGCGTAGATTTACGCTATTTCTATCCCTGTGGGAGCGGCCGTGGCCGCGATCTCCACGGTGAATCGCGGCCAAGGCCGCTCCCACAACTCACACCAGTGCCGCGCCTATCCCGCCGACCGCACGAAAGCCCAATTTGCCCACCGACCCGAACAACAACGAACCGATCCGCATTTCCAAAATCATGGCGCAGCGCGGCATCGCGTCGCGAAGCGAAGCCGACCGCATGATCGAAAAAGGTTGGGTGATGGTCGATGGGCGCATCGTGGTGCCTGGTGATCGCGCAGCGCCGAACGCCGAGATTCGCCTCTCCAACGAAGCCGAAGCGCAGCTCGACAACGCCGTGACGGTGATCATGAACAAGCCGCGCGGATTCACTTCCGCAGCGGATGAATTTGGTGGCGCACCGGCGATGAGTTTGCTCACGCCAGAGAACTATCGCCCCAACGATTCATCCGCTGCGCCTAACTTGATGGGCGGTGGTTTGCGTGTCGCTGGGCGGCTGTCCACGCGCGAGATGGGGCTCGTGATCTACACGACCGACACCGCGCTCGCGCGTCGTCTCGCAGCGGCTGATGTTGAGGAATCGTGGCTCATCGACTTTCGTGCGCCACCGCCAGACGATGCGATTGCGGCGCTCAAACACGCGCTGCAAGGCGCAGTAAACATCACGCCCGCTGCTGAGAATGTCAACGCACTGCTGCTTACAACAGCAACGCTCGGCAAGGGCATTCTTTCGTCGATTTGCGACGGCCAAGAATGGCGCGCGGACATCACGCGTACGCGGCGCGGCGATATTTCGTTGGGCGATATGCCGGTACGTGGATGGCGACTGTTTGATTCCACAACCTAGCACCGTCGAAACAGCCAGCGTGCGCTCAAAGGCGCCATGCTTGCCGTCACGGACTCAGGGTTTCAAGGCGTCGATAGCTGTGACAATGTCTACGTCACTGCGCGTTCCGACTTTCGCTCCGGCTGTGATCGCGGCCATCGCTGGCGCATCCGTCGTCGCCGCGAGTGGGTTGAGCAGCCGGCGCAGAATCATCAGGCCGTCTGAGAGCGGAAGCGTGTTGCCGTCACCGTCAACGTCGAACAGCGAGAGATTGGCTGCGAGGTACGTCTCAACCTCGGCCGCGCTCCGAAGGCTCGCGCCCTCGCCACGCGCGTCGGCGATAAGCTCCGCACCGCGCACTCCAAACAGGAAACGCAGGAGCAGTATTCCGTCGGTACCGGCGTCGTAGACCGTGTTTGGATCGCTATTGTCGATGTTAAGGACAGGCAACGCGGTGCAGCTCGTTGCGCCTTCCGTGGATGACCAAGTACCGAGCGCGCATTGCGTCTGGGTCGTCGAGCCCGCTGTTGCCACGAAGTAACCCAAGGACGCGAGCGTGCAACTCGACTGGCCCTCAAGTGATTGATAGCTGCCGGGCGCGCATGGCGTACTTGAAGTGGCTCCGGCGACATTGACGTATGCGCCCAAACCGGCCGGAAGACACGCAGTTTGCCCAACGTCGGGCTGAAATGTGCCGACTGCACACGGGGTCGCGGCACTCGAACCGCTGCCGTTGATGAAGCTACCCGTTGGCGCTGGGCTGCATGTTGTCTGGCCCGACGAGGCTTGGAATGTTCCCGGTGCGCACAACTCGGACGCCGTGGCGCCTGCGCTTGTGACAAAGCTGCCGGCCGGAGCCGGTAGACAAGCCGACTGACCCGTCGCGGCCTGATAGGTGCCTGCAGTGCAAGGCTGCGAGGCAGTTGCTCCGGTAGCTGAAACAAAAGTGCCCGCAGAGGCCGGAGTGCAGGCGGCTTGGCCCGTCGCCGATTGGAACGTACCGGTTGCACACGGCGTACTCTCGCTGGCACCGGTCGTGTTCACGTAGCTGCCCGCGGCGGCAGGTAAGCACGCCGCTTGGCCGGCGATACCTTGAAACGTGCCTACCGCGCACGGTGTTGCGGTTGCCGCGCCAGTTAGGTTGACGAAACTTCCCACCGGCGCTGGCAGGCACGACGACTGGCCCTCCAAGGTCTGATAGCTGCCAACGGCGCATGGCTGAGAGGTGGTCGCACCCGCTCCAGCGACGAATCGTCCGGCCAGGGCTGGCGCACAGCTCGTTTGACCCGCAGCCCCCTGAAAACTTCCTGCTGCGCAGGTCTCGGGGGCGGTTGCTCCGCTTGCCGAAACAAAACTTCCACTTGGCGCGCTCACGCACACGGACTGCCCCGTGCTGCTTTGAAAGGCACCAGGCGCACAAGGTTGCGCCGATGTCGCTCCAAGGCTGCTGACAAAGCTGCCAGCGCTGGCTGGCGTACACGAGGCTTGTCCGGAGGCAGCTTGAAAAGTGCCCGCCGCACAACTGCTCGCGCTCGTCGCGCCGGTGACGTTCACGAAGCTGCCAGCTGGCGCGGGTTTGCAGGACGTCTGGCCGAGTAGGTCCTGATACGAGCCTGTTGCACATAAGAGTGCAACGGACAACGAAGACGCACCTGTTGCCGTGCTGTATCGTCCTGCGGGTACGAGCGTGCATGTGGATGAACCCGTGAGGGATTGATAACTTCCGGGCGGGCACGCAGTTGGTGTACTCGCGCCGGCGATGTTGACGAAACTGCCCGCAGGCGCCGTCGTACACACTGCGGAGCCTGATGAACCCGCGAACGTGCCGATGCCGCATTGTGTGGCCACCGTCGCCCCGGTAGACACGACGAAGGTGCCCGGCGCAGCTGGAATGCACGATACCTGACCGGTCGACGGCTGGTAAGTCCCGGCGGCGCAGGCTACTGCCGCCGAAGCCGTTGATGCACCGGCCACAGAAATGTAGGTGCCTGCAGGTGCGGCGACGCAAGCGCTCTGCCCCGACAAATTTTGATACGTGCCCGGCACGCAACTTTCCTGTGCGGTTGCGCCCGTGACGGCAACAAAACTTCCGGCAGGTGCAGGCGAACATGCTGTAGTGCCGGATAAAGACTGAAACGAGCCTACCGCACAGCTAGTTGCGCTGGTGGCACCGGTCACGCTTACGAAACTGCCGGCGGGCGCAGGAAGACACGATGATTGCCCGTCGAGCGGTTGGTAGGTCCCAGCCGCACAGGCGAACGCGTCCGACGACGAAGTCGCCCCCGTGACCGCGATAAAACTACCGGCAGGGGCCGGAGTACACGAACTCTGCCCCTCCATGCCTTGATAGGTGCCTGCGGCGCAGCTTTGTGATGCCGTCGCACCCACGGTGCTGACGAAAGTGCCCGCAGGCGCGATGAAGCAGGTTGTCTGCCCTGTGGATCCCTGGAAGGAACCAATGCTGCAAAGCGTTGCTGCGGAGGCACCCTCGTAGTCAACAAAATGTCCAGCAGGGGTGGGCAAACACGACGACTGGCCGCTAAGGGGTTGATAGCTTCCAGCAAAACACTGGCTAGCGGTAGTCGCTCCGGTCACGGCGACGTAAAAGCCGGGCAGCGCGGGCGTGCATGGCTCGCTGCCGGTTTCAGAGAAACTGCCCAAGGCACAACTTTGTGCCAGCGCAGCGCCCGACGATAACGTGAGCAAAATGCCGAGTGTGAGGCTGCGAAGCCGGAACCGCCCTCGAGGTATACCACCGCGCAACGCCACCGACGGCGTTTGGGGACGATCTAAACGGACTGAACTCAGCATGCACTTCCCTTAGCGCCAATCGCCGAACAACATCGCAGACTGGCAACCCTCAAAATCGCCCAAAGCGCTCGGCGTGAACACTTTGCAGCGCGGTCGTGCGCCAGACCAGAATCTCTCACATAATCCAATAAGTGTATTCCTAGAACGGATAATCCTTGTCGGCGGCCCCTAATTTTTCGAATAGCGGCGCGGCGGTCGCGAATGCGTTGGCCGACGCCTTAGCGCATCAGGCTGCTGCCCGGTACGAGGCCGCTGCTGTTGCGCTGAGGCAGGTACTTGCTTTGGCCCCAAACCACAGTGAGGCGATGTCTCGTCTCGGCTGGGTGCTGAACGAAGCGGGATACGTGGACGAAGCCATCGCAGCGCATCGCGAAACTGTTGCAGCACACCCCAATCTCGCGCATGCCTGGTCGAACTTCGCAGTTGCCCTGCAAGGTATGGGCGAGCAAGACGAAGCGCTGCAAGCTTTGCTGCGAGCTGTGGCGCTTGACCCAACGCTGCCTGAAGCTCAGGTGAACCTTGGATTGCAATGGCAACTGCGTGGGCGCGTTGTCGATGCTGTTGGCTGTTTTCAGCAGGCTATCGCGCGGCAGCCGGTGCTTGTCGAAGCGTGGATCAATCTTGCCCTCAGCCTACAAAGCGCACGCGAAGTAGATCTTGCTCTCACGGCGCTGGGGCAGGCGTTAGCGCTACAGGCCGATAACGCGAGCGCATGGTCGAACACATTGATGACGTTGCAATACTCCGCGGTACCGACGCTCGATTTGCTTCGACAACGTGCACAAGCCGCAGCGAAATCGATCGTCACGACCGTACCGCAAGACTTCGTTGCACCAATCCCCGCAACCGCGCGAGTTGGCATCGACTGTCGGCTACGAGTGGGTTACGTGTCCGCTGATTTTTACGCACATCCCATCGGCTGGATGGCCGTGCCAGCGATCCTCGCGCATGACCGCTCGAAGATAGAAGTGCATTGCTTCGCGGACGTGTATGTAGACGACGACATCACTTCAAAGATGCGCGAAGGCGTTGAGCACTGGCACGACGCGCGCACGCTCAGCCATGGAGCGCTTCTGGCGCTTATTGCAAAGATCGGTATCGACGTGTTGATTGACTTGAGCGGGCACACTGCACACAATCGGTTACCGGTATTTGCCGCCCGCGCAGCCCCGGTGCAGTTGAGTTGGCTGGGGTACGCTGCTAGCACTGGACTTGACACGATTGACGGGGTCTTGCTCGGCGACGCGATGGCGCCACCTGGCGCCCAAGATGCCTTTGTTGAGCCGCTGCGAAAGCTGCCACGTTGCCACTTTACGTATCAACCGCCGAGCTACGCGCCAGCCATAGCTGAGTGCCCAGAAAGCACGCGGGGCTACGTGACGTTTGGCTCATTCAACAACCCAGCGAAAGCCGGTGAGGACGTATTCGCGGCGTGGGCCGCCATCCTTTTTGGCACGCCTAACAGTCGACTGGTGCTTAAATGGCGGAGCCTCGCTGATGCTGCTGTGCGAGCTCATATCGAACGCGCATTTGCGCTGCATGGCATCGACTCAACCCGTCTGGATTTGCGCGAAGCATCGCCGCATCCAACGATGCTTGCGCAGTACGGCGACATTGATATTGCGCTGGACCCGTTTCCTTTTTGCGGCGGCCTGACAAGTTGTGAGGCCCTCTGGATGGGCGTGC
>JAKQOD010000258.1 GCA_029565465.1 Deltaproteobacteria bacterium | reverse complement strand
CAGTGGATGTTGAAAATCACTGCCTATGGCGATCGCTTGACTGACGACCTCGACGGGCTCAACTGGCCGGTCGGTACGTTGGAAATGCAACGCAACTGGATCGGCCGTTCGATCGGCGCCAACGTTGATTTTAAACTCGCCGGTAGTAACGATAGCCGTGACCACAAGATCACCGTGTTCACCACACGTCCTGATACGTTGTTTGGTGGCACCTATGTGGTGCTTGCACCTGACCATCCGCTGGTCGATACGATCGCGGTGGCAGCGCAACGTGAAGCAATTGCAACCTATCGCGCGCAAGTTGCCAATCGCTCCGATCGCGAACGCACCGAAGAAGCTGCGGATGCTCCGAAGACCGGCGTGTTCACGGGTGCTTATGCGATTAATCCAGTTAACGGCGCTCAGATGCCGGTGTGGATTGCCGACTACGTGCTCGGCGGCTACGGCACCGGCGCTGTGTTCGCATGCCCAGCGCACGACGAGCGCGACTATGCGTTTGCCAAAACCTTTGCGTTGCCAATCATCGAAGTGGTGCAGGGCGGCAACGTTGCCGAAGCTGCGTACACTGGCGATGGCGCCCACGTGAACTCGGGCTTCCTCGACGGTCTCAACGTCGACGCAGCGAAAACCAAAGTCATCGAATTCCTCGAAGCTGGCATGCTCGGCGAAAAATCGATTCGGTTCCGGTTGCGCGACTGGTTGTTTTCGCGGCAACGCTACTGGGGCGAACCGTTCCCAACCTATGAAATGCCTGACGGCACGATCAAGTGTTTGGCCGATAGCGCATTGCCGCTGGAGCTGCCAGCGATCGACGAATACAAGCCAACCCGCGACGGTCAGCCGCCGCTGGCACGCGCCAAAGAATGGCTCGATGTCCGGGATCCGGACACTGGACTCATGGCGAAACGCGAAACCAACACCATGCCGCAATGGGCTGGTTCGTGTTGGTACTACTTGCGTTTCATTTCGCCAACCAACGATCAAGTTGCGTGGGAGCCTGCCGAAGAAAAATACTGGATGCCAGTCGACTTGTACGTCGGTGGCAGCGAGCACGCAACGCTGCACCTGTTGTACGCGCGGTTCTGGCACAAGGTGTTGTTCGACGCTGGTTTGGTCACCACCAAAGAGCCGTTTCAACGCTTGTTTCACCAAGGCATGTTGCATCGCCAATCGTTCAAAGACGAAGGCGGCAAGTACCGCTACGATACCGAAGTCGAACAACGCGACGGTATTTGGTATGTCAAAGGCACCGACATCAAGTGCGCGACGGCGCTCGAAAAGATGTCGAAGTCGAAATACAACGTCGTCAACCCTGACGAGATTTGCGACAGCGATGGCGCCGATGCGTTGCGGCTGTACGAGTTGTTCATGGGCCCGCTCGAAGAAGGCACCGAGTGGGAAACTGCTGGCGTTGCCGGCACTCGCCGCTTCCTCGACCGCGCTTGGCGCTTGCTGGTGGATGCCGAAACCAACGAACGCACCAACAAGGTTGGCGCTGCAGGTTCAACCGCTGGCAGCGACAACAAAGACCTTGAGCGCGCGTTGCATGCAGCGATCAAGAAATGCACATCGGTCATCGACGATTTGCGGTTCAATACTGCCATTTCTGAAATGATGGTCTTCGTTAACGAAGCCACCAAAGCCACCGCGATTCCGTACGGGTGGATGGAAATGTTCGTCACGATCCTCGCGCCGTTTGCGCCGCATGTCGCTGAAGAAATGTGGCAACGCATGGGCCACACCACCAGCATCACCTATGCAACGTGGCCTGCATTTGACGAAGCCAAGCTGCTCAAAGACGTGCTGACCATCGCGGTGCAAGTCAGCGGTAAATTGCGAGGCCAAGTGGAAGTGCCACTCACTGCAACCGATGCGGAAATCATCGCTGCTGCCAAAGCCGACGCTAAGGTCAAAACCTTCCTCGAAGGCAAAGAGATCAAGCGCGAGATTTACGTCAAAGGCAAATTGGTTAATCTTGTCGCGGTATAGCGACGCTGCTGCGTCGCAGTTGTGTTCCGCGAACTAACGCCTAATGGCGCAAGATGTCGCACGGCACGCCGGGGTGGCAATCCGCCCGCGCTGGTGTGACCGGTTGGTTGTACGGCGCTTCGCCGCCGGAGCTGTAGCGATAGCTGACGTTGCCAATGCGCACGGTGCCGCGCTCGATCGCCGTTTTGGCATCGATGCGGCCGTTGAAGGCAATGGTAATTTTAGCAAAGGCTGCGCCGACGACTTGGTAGGTCGCACGATGGCAGTTTTTGCAGTTGTCGACGCTGCGTTGTTTTACTTTGAACGATGCGACTTGTTGACCGGCCGAAATCAAGGTGATTTCGTCGGGCGCAACGCAGATCGAATTTTGTTCGAGCGCGGCGCCAGGTGCTTGCTTGCCAGTGTCGATCGCAAAACACTCCTGGCCCAGCCCGATCGCCTTAATGTCGCTAATGTCAATCGGCGGTGGTTGATGGGCAAACGCCGGTGCAGCAGCCAATGTTGATAGGGTGAACGACGCAGCGAAAACTCTTACGCAATGCAAGTGCATGCAGCTAACACGCGCAGCGCCGTCGGAAATTCTATGAAATCGACCGTGCCTTTCGTTTCGAAATACCAGGCTAGCTCATCGAAAAACGGCTCATAGCCGATGCGATAGGGCAGGCGCCGGTTGAACTACTTTTTCGTCGTCGGTGTCAGGTGCAAGTTCCTCGCATCGTGCAACGCGGCTTTTCTCCGCATCCGTTCTTCATCACTTAGTTCTGGGACGGGCAATGTTCTCGCGACGCGCCCCATTATCTCGGAGTCATCATCTTCGGCACGCTTGCGTTCGAGCTCAAGCAGCAACAATGCGCGCTCAATAACCGCGAGTTCGTCGTTGATAGATGTTGTCTCACTGCGGAACTCAAGCGCCGTCGCCGTCGATATTCCTGCGGTCCCCACGCTTGCCGCGCCGACTACCAACGTACTTACTGCTGCGATCGCACGCAGCGAAGGCCACAAAGCTTGCGCCGCGGTGATGGCGGTGCTGGCCGTATCCGCAAATCGCACGTTGCCAGCGCCATCGTACGCATAGCGCACGCATAAATCTTGCCCGGCGTGCGCGTGCAGAAACGCCGCCGCATCCGCACGCTTCATCGCACTTACGTGGTGGACGTGGGTTTGGCACTCGGCGCAAAACCGCGCACGGCCTGCGGGTGTCATCGTGTCCCAATCAGCGGTACATGGCGAAAGCACAGGAAGTTGGGTCCGCTTCATGGCGCATAGACACGCGTCGTCGCGCGCCGTTGCATCAATTACTTGCGGCGGTGCTTAGGTTTGGGCGTTTGCTCGGTCGGTTCCGTCGGTTCCGGCCGTGGCCGGACTGCGCCCATCAAATGCTTTGGCGGGCCGTCGTGGATGGTCGGGACTTGCTGCACCGGCGTCACCTGCGTTTCAACTTGCCAAGGCTCGACCGTGGGTTGCTCGGCCGCCTGCTCGGTTGGCATCGCGACCGCCCCCATCGTATATTCGCGTTCAGCTGGTGGTTGTTGGCTTGCGTGATACGCATAGCCAGCGGCCCCAACGGCGGCTGCCGCTGCGATGGTCCGTACCGCCGACAGCAACGAACTCGCAGCAATCAAATCACGCGGTGCAAACAGCAGGTCGCCAGCGTTGTTCACGGCATAACGCACACACAGCGTTTCGCCGACGTGCTCGTTCAAAAACGAGCGGGCTTCGGTTTGGCTCATGCAGCTCAGGTCGTGCACGTGCTTTTTGCAGTCGCTGCAAAAGCGCTTCCGCCCAGCCGGCGTCATGGTGTCCCAGTCTTTGTTGCAAGGCGAGGCAATCGGCAGGTCGGAGCGTTTCATGAATACTTCAAACGCGGTTGCCGCAGTGTCGATCTAATTCATGCGCTCTCATGATCGGGTCGCAGCCACCCGTTCAGAATTGATCAATAATTCTTGCCGGTTAGCACGGCGCGTAGCCGATTTGCACGCTAGCATACGATCATGGAACGCGAATTCGTAGCCGTTAACGTCGGCGTACTTACAGTGTCCGACACCCGCACGCACGCCGACGACAAGTCGGGCGCATTGATCAAGGACTTGCTGATCGCTGCCGGCCACCGCATTGCTGCGCACGTCATCATGCGCGACGACGAGCTAGCGCTGCGCGCTCAGATGGCAACCTGGATCGCCGATCCCGCCATCGACGTCGTCATCGCCACCGGCGGCACCGGCGTGACGCCACGCGACGTGACGCCCGAAGCGCTCATGCCGCTGATCAGCAAAGAGATCCCAGGCTTCGGCGAACTGTTTCGTTATCTATCGTTCGCTGACATCGGCACGTCAACGATTCAAAGTCGCGCGATGGCCGCGCTGTGCGGCCAAACCTATGTGTTCTTGCTGCCTGGCTCAACCGGCGGTGTGCGTTTGGGCATGGAGAAGATCTTGATTCCGCAACTCGATAATCGCCACAAGCCCTGCAACTTTGTGATGCTGCTTCCGCGCATTCGCGGCCTTGCACCAGGCTGAAACGTCAACGCGCTATCGCAGCGGCGGTACCACCAACGATGCCAGGTGCGCGCTGTAGCTTGCGAGCGGCAGCGTCGATTTGCCGTCGCACGTGCGAACTTTATTGTTGGTCATGTATACGCGCGAAGGCTCAATGCCGCTGCGCATGTACGCACACGCATCGGTCGCAGCATTGCCGTAGGCTCGCTCGAACACCACACCGGTTGCGATCAACTTGCTAATGAGATTGGTTTTAAACGTGCCAACGCCACTCGCAGTCGGCAGGGCTTGCCGCAAACTGTCGACGGTGAACAGCGCGCCTGGCGGAAATTGATGTTGCTGTAACCATTGCCGCGTGTGGTTGCGCAAAAAATTGGGCCGGCCTGTGGCGTAGATGATCAGATAACCAGCGTCGGCCCAGCGCTGCACGACGCGATTGGCATCGGCAAACATGTTGGCTTGGCCGCCCAACAAATCTTCGAACAATTCACTGTCACCGGTGGTGAGCGTGCCGTCGACGTCGAACAGCACGGCTTTGGTGCCTGGTGCGATGGCCCACACCATGCCATCAGCGCTTGAGCCGTCGCCCGGCACGATCATGAAATATGGATATTGCCCTACGGCCAATGGTTGCGTCACCACTTCGGTTTTGCCATCGTTGTCGGTAAGGCTAGTGCCCACCAC
>JAKQOD010000248.1 GCA_029565465.1 Deltaproteobacteria bacterium | reverse complement strand
TGCCTGACTGATCGACGACGATGATGATCTGCCATTGTTCGCCGTGGCGTTTCGAGCGGCTCCAAAACAGCGGATCTTTGATGAACAGTTTACGAGTGTCGCGATCGAAGTAGCGCAAGTTGGCGCGCACCGTGCCGCGTGGGTCGAAGTTGCGAATGCTGCGGTAGCGCGAACGGCGCCGGTTGCGTGCGCCTGCGAACGCTGTGCGCACTTCTTTGGCGAGCGCTTCCATCAGTTTGGCGACAACTTTGCGGACCAATTCTCGCGCTAGCGCCAGCACTTCGTCGTTCATCAAGTGCTTGGTGAGCAATACGGCACGCAACAACGTTTCGCTTGGCTCGATGCGCTCGAGCACTTCTTTGTTGGTGACAACTTCGTGAATGCCAAATTCTTCGACGGCGTCGCGCTCGAGGCGTTCGATGGTCTCTTTGGGAAATAGACGATGAACGTCGTTGATCCAGGTTGGTACCGACAGCGCGCTGTCGGAAAGGTCACCCGAACGATCGGTGGTGCGAATGTCGCGGTCACCCAAGGTGGTATCGCGTTCATACAGCCAGTCAAGCGAAGCGTCGCGCGCTAAATCGTCGGCGGATGCGCCGCAACGTTGGTCGAGTTCGCTCGCTGCCGATTTGCCCAGCACCAAGCGCCAACGCAACAACGCTGGATTTGAGCTTGGCTTGCTCACGACACTGCCTCGCTGGTCGAAAGCAGATGATACTGAGCTGCTACGGCGAGCCAGCTGCGTTCGCGGCGTTGCGCCGTAGCAACAAGCTCAGGATCCGCAACGGTGCCAAGCAAAACGTCGGTGGCCTGGCTGGCCTGGTCGGGCGCATGCCGGTTGAGCAGCCGTTTGGCCAAGGCACGCCGCTCGGCGGGTGGAAAAAACGTAAATGCCCGGCGCAGCGGCGGCAGTGCGTGCAGAAACTCCTCGTCGTCGAGCGCGGTCAGGCGTTCGTCGATTACCAACACCAAATCTGAATCGCGAAACGCTTCGCGGGCCAGCGCAAATAGCCCACCGAGGAAGTCGCCAAGCACCAGCGCTGGTGTGCCGGTAAGGGCGGTGCGTGCGGCTGTCGTGTAGTCGGCGCCAACTGCTACACCGGTTTGGAACGTCCATAGTGCACCTAAGCACGCGCCGCGCACGGCCGGCGGCGCCGATGGTGCGACGAGCCGGCGTTGCCAAACGCCTTCACACATGGCTGCGATGGTCGCAAAATCGGGCAGTTCAAACTCCAGTGAGGCTCGAATGGCCGCGATGCCGCCGACGGTGGCTTGATCGAAAGGGGCGTCTGCGCCGTCGATCGCTTCGAGCAACCACAGGGCTCGTTCCATTACCGTTCGAATTAATGGTGCGATGCCACCGGCGAGGGCGGTCTCGGTGGCATGCAAATTGGCCAGGGTCATGAGCGCGGTGCCGGTGTGGCTAAAGAGCGGCTCGCTAACTATCGCAGCTTCGGCAGCTGTGCAAAGCGACGGCACCAAACGATGGTAGCCAGCGCGTACGGCGCGTTCCATGTGTGCCACGATGGTTGCTACGCCGTCGGCGCCGCGCATCTGTTCGGTAATGCGCGCGAGCGCTGCGGCATAGAGGGTTGCGCCATACACGGCGCGTTCGATCAAGGTCGCTGTGGTGGCGTCGGTGTGCACCAGCCGCCAGGTTTCGGTCGAGCGAGTTTTGCCGCGGCGCACATCCGCACGCGTCACTAGATCGACGCCAGGAATCTCGAGCCACAATAAGCGGTACAGGGTTTGCCGCTGCTGCACTGCAGTTGGGTCGTAGATATCGACGGTGACTGTGGTCGGCTTGTCGGTCCATGCCAAGCCAACATTGCGGCAGGTTTGTTCGATGTCATCGACCAATGGCGGTCGCGGCGTGCCAGCCGCCAACGTGCCGCGGGCTTCGCCGGTGAACGCATGAATGATTTCGATCAGGTATGGATCGGTATTGCCCGACATGACGCCTCGGCCCGACCACGGCGGCGGTGCCCGCAAGGCTTCTTTGATCAATGCGCCGGCGAGCCCGTCGAGAATATCGGTGCGGGTCGGCGCGGTGTGGCTACGCAGTTGGGACAGGCCTTGGGCAAGTTGACTCGCCGCAATAGCGTCGGCCGTCGACACGCGTTGGCCGCGTTGCCGTAACCGTGCGATGGCTGCAAACATCATGCGCTCGCCGGCTTGCGCACCGTGTTGCCACAACGCTTGGTAGAAACCGGGCGACGGCATGCCAGCTGCGTAGCCGGTGAAACTGTCGAGCCGGTGAAATGAAAACGGCACAAGATAACTGCCGACGCGAGCCAGGTTGGCGGGTGGCGTCGGCACCTCGGGCTCAAATGGTGCAGTAGCAGCCACATCGATGCGATCTGCGATCACGTGCAGTGCCGGCTTGTGAAAGCCACCGCACACTACCAGCACGGTTGCATCTGCCGGCGCTGCTTGCATGGCCCAAGCGATCCATTGGCCCATGTAGGCTTCGCGCACTGGATCGCGGTCATGCGCCATTGGATCGTCGTCGGTGGCATGTACAACGCGACCCCGAAAGCCGTCGAAGTAGTCGGCAAGATCGGTTTCGAGCTTAGCGTTGTCACTGCTATTGGTTTCAAACAAATGGTCCCACAGCGAATCGGTGGAATCGAAGCCGCGTTCGAGCGCCACGTCGCGCAAGGTTTGGCTGACTTGTTGTTCGTGATCAGAGTAGCGATTCTCGACGGTAGCAAACGCCGGATCCCAAGCTGGCAGGTCGATGAAGCGAACCTGCGCACCTGCCGCATGGCCGTCGCTGAGTGCGACCCATTCTGGCGAGTATTCACAAAACGGGGCCCAGCTTGCATGGGCATGCATTACTGCATCTGACGGCGCCGCAAACGCGGGTGCGGCAGTTGCCGCTGCCGCCGACGACAGATTGGGCAAACAGTAGCTGTACAGCGCGATCGGCAATGTGTGCGGCAAGCGCAGTTCGTCGAGCCGAGCGTTCATGTCGCTTGGGCCTTCGTTCAATACTGCCCACGGCTTGGCTTGCGAAATAACGTGCCGCACCAGCCGCGCACACGCGGGGCTGTGGTGACGAACACCGATGATACGCAAGATTGCCATAGTGGTGTGCTATTCCGGCAGTTGATGGCGTGCTTCGTAGTACGCCTTCCAATGCGGTCCGCTCTTTTTGGCCACCCGTTGTTCAAAATAGCGACGCAGAATCGCACCGTCGTTTTTGTCGGTTTTAACTGCTGCGCCGACCAAACATTCGACCAGGTCGCTGGGCGTTGCAGCCTTGCCACTG
>JAKQOD010000245.1 GCA_029565465.1 Deltaproteobacteria bacterium | reverse complement strand
GAAGCCCAAGACAACTGCGCAAGCTAAGCCGAAAACGAAAGCCAAGCCGGTAGCCAAAGCGAAAGCCAAGGCCAAACCGTCGAAGAAATCGAAGCGGTAGCTGTCAGCTCCAGCCGACCCAATAAAAAATCAGCGAGAAATATTTTTCTTCGCGATGGGCGCGGTCGATCACACGGGCGACATCATCGTTGATGTCGAAGCGTTCGGCTTTTCCGGAGCCTGGCCAAGGATCCAAACCGTAGAGGCTTTCAGCCTTGGTTTTAGCGCTTTCACTCATCACGCCAATCGCATAACTCATCTGGGTCGCAGGGCTCCCAGGATGGAGTGGCGCATATGGCATCGGCAGCATGGCAGCTCGATAGCCTTTTCCGCCGCGCACCCACTGCAACACATTGGCGGTAGGTTCCATGATGCGGCGCGACTGCAAACGATAGCCCATTTGGTGCAGCGTGCTAACGCGCCGGCCAAACCACGATTCGACCCGGCTCAACGAGCCGCCGTCGCCAGCCGTATTCGGTTCGAAAAACAAGTGTTCTTGAATGCCGGGTGCAAACGCGCCCGCGGTAAATGCGATGCGTCGCAACAGCGACGACGTTACGGCGCCTGCGCACGCCGTTTGAGTATGAAACAGCGGAATCTCGACCCGAACATCTTCGGGGCGTTGAATCACTGCATCATCGCCTTTTGCCGTACTGGCCACGTCGTCTCCTGCCCGGAGCATAGTCGGGATCCTGAACTAACGAGTGTGTCAGGTCACTTTTTTTTGCCGGCAACCGGCGCTTGCGCGAAATGCGTTGTTCAAACTACGCTTGGCTAGCCGCGGGGCTCCCCATGATTTTCGACTTTCTCATTATTGGCTTGGTCTTTGGCGGCATTTTGGCGGTCGCGAACGGCTTGCTCTCACGTGGCCTCAACGGTCAACAAGCCATTGCCAACTTGTTGCCTCTGAACGTCGCGATTGGCGTGTTCTTGATCGTGATGGGCGTGATCAATCTCCTGCGAAACCTCGAAGATCTCAGCGGACGAATTGGCTATCGGCCAGTCGCCAGCGCGATATTCTACGGCGGCATTTTCGTAGCACTGCTGATGGGTGGCTTTTTCGCCGTGTCACTATTGGCGCGCTGGGTGCCAGCAAATTCGCCAGCCGAACAGAAGATGAAAGAAATCGTGGAAAAGCTCACGCCGGTGCAAGCGATGTTCGGCCTGGTGGCCATGTTGCTTGCCTTCTTGTTGCTGCTGCAACGCACTGGCACGCTAACGATCAATACTTAACGCGAACCGAAATTGTGCGTCGACGTTTCTTCGTTGCGGTCGGTCGCTGGCGGAGGCGTTGGTGACAGCGCGCTGATCGCCGCATAGGTTTCGGCGTCAAGTTCATACGTTGCTGCCGCAAGCGTCTGTTCAAGTTGCGCTACGTTGCGTGCGCCGAGGATGACCGAGGTAACGGCGCGATGGCCCAGCACCCACGCAGTTGCTAACGTCGCTGGCGCAACGCCACGCTCCGTTGCAAGCGCTGTGAACGCATCGGCAATGTCGTACATCGCATCATCGTTATAGCGGGTTTGGTACATCTTGTTTTCGATCAGGCGGCCTGAACCTGGGCGCGTGGCGCGTCCGTATTTCCCAGTAAGCAGCCCTCCGCCAGTTGGACTGTACGTGATAACGCCAACACCAAGGGCATGTGCCATCGGTAGGATTTCGACTTCAGCTTGGCGCTTGACCAAGTTGTACATCGGCTGGATCGCAACCAGTGGCGCCCAATTCGCAGCGCGTTGCACGCCGAGCGCATGCGCCACCTGCCATGCTGCAAAATTGGAACACGCAGGATACAAGATTTTACCTTGGCGAACCAAATCCTCGACGGCGCGCAGGGTTTCATCAAGCGCGGTGACATCGTCGAAGCGATGCAGGTAATACAGGTCGATACGGTCGGTATTGAGGCGACGCAAGCTGGCTTCCACGGCGCGCACCAAGTGGTAGCGCGAGGTGCCGCGTGCGTTGGCGTCTTTGCCCATCGGAAAATAGGCTTTGCTGGCCAACACAATTTCATCGCGGCAGCCAGCGATCAGCCGGCCGCAGATTTCTTCGGACCGGCCGTTGCTATACACATCGGCCGTATCTAAGAAATTTACCCCTGCATTGCGCGCAGCACGCCACAATGCGGTCGACGTCGATTCGTCCGCGTCACCGCCGAACGGCATTGCGCCAAGCGCCAGCCGCGAAACTTTGACGCCAGTGCGCCCGAGCGTCGTGAGCATTAGCGTTTGAATGCCGCTTCAATGCGTGCGATCGCTTGCTCTTCACCCTTGGCGACTTTACCGATGCCTAAAATGCCACCGGCCGATTCCGCAATCAATTTGGCAAAGCCAACGATTTGATTGCGCAGCATCCGATTTTGCTCGTCGTTGAGTTGCCCAGCGAGTGCCTTCATATAGGCTTCCCACGCGTCGAGCAATTTGCCATCAGGCTTGGTCGACAACCACGATTCCAGCAGTTTATATCCGGGCGAACCGTTTTCGAGGTTCTTGCCGTGGGCAGCTTGCAGAATCGCATTGCGTTCGTTGTCTTGAATCGAGCCATCGGCCCACGCCACGGTCACCAGCGGCACCAATGACAGTGCGGTGATCGTTTGCGCCGAAAGGCCGAGATCTACCAGCTTGTCAAGCACTGCGTCATCCGTCATGCCGGATGCTTTGCGCAGGTCTTCACGGCTGCGTTGTTCATCCAACTTTTCTTTTAGCGCTTCGATTTTCTTGGCGTTTTCTTTGTTGAAGAATTCGTCTTCAAGGGCGCGACCGCGATCTTCGAGAGTGATGGACACTGCAAACTCCTGTTATCAGTAGTGGGCATTTTGGGCACAGTGCCTAAAGCCTACGTGACATTTGCGCAACTCTAGCGCAACTCTTTACGGCGCGCGTTAGTTTTGGTTTGAAAGTTTGCCCGCATTACGATACGTCGTGCCACGTGCTAACCAAAACCTGCGCTGTAGTAGCTGCGATATGGGCCACCGGTTGTGCAACCGCGGAACGCCCATCTGGCGACAACCCCGATGCGGCTCGATCCATCGATGCCAAAGTAGCCTCGGTGGATGCACCTGCAACGCCTGCGCTTGATGCGGCGGTCATGATCGACGCGCCGCCGCCACCGCCAGCACCCAAGAAACTCATCATCACCGAAGTTGTGCTTGCGCCTACGGCCGGTGAATACATTGAGATCGCAAATCCGAACGCGACAACGGTTGCGCTCGATAACTACTACCTAACGGATTCGCAAAAATACGGCACGTTACCCGCCGCTGCGCCAAGTGTGGATCCTTCCGATATGGTCATCCGCTTCCCTGCGGGCGCCACGTTGGCGCCAGGTGCCATTGCCACCGTAGCGTTCGATACCGCTACTAACTTTCAAATCACCTACGGTGTTGCGCCGACGTACTCGATTGCAAGTGGCACCATGCGCATCGTTGCGCAAAACGGCACGGCGAGCCTCACCAATGCAGGCGAAATGGTTGCCTTGGTCTGGTGGGATGGTGCTAACGACCTCGTAAAAGACTGCGACTCGCTCAACGTTGGGGTGCCAACCACTGGCAATACGTTGCCGAACAAAACCGGGCTCGCCGTCGACGGCCCCGACGGTGGTGCGGTTACCTCAACCTACGCCGCCGATGCGATGAGCATGGTGAACATGACGTCGGCACCTGGCAATCTGCTTTCGATCAAGCGGCTCAAGCTCGATGTTGGCTTTCAAACCGCCAACGCAACTGGCAACGGCATCACTGGCGACGACGAAACGACGGAAATGTTGGCGCAGACCTGGAGCACCACGTTTACTGCGCCAACCCCAGGCGCGTTGCCATTTACGTTACCGTAGCCCCACAAGTCGTGGTACCTGATCGGCCGTGACTCGGCAGATGCGACGCAAACGGCCCAAAGGCAAACGGCGGTTATGGCTGGTGCCCATGGCGATATTGGCAGCAATCGCATTGTCGGGCTTCATCGCATTCTATTTGATTGATCATTTCGCGACGGGGGGCGGGCCAAACGCGGGCGGCGGCAACCCGCTTGCGCACTATGTGCAGTTTGATCCGCCGTTTATCACCGACGCGTTGTCGGGCCTCGCCGCCATGACGGCCGCCGTGCTCGGCATCGTCATCACGGTTGTCTCCCTGTTGGTGCAGCTATCGTCGGAACGTTACACTGGGGTCGCGCAAATGTTCTTGCGCGATCGCATCAACGTTGCAGTGATGGCGTACTTTGTTGTCGCCTGCGTCTGTGGCGTATTCGTCAGCTTGTCGGTGCATAGCAACTTTGTGCCGCGCGTGGCGGTGATCGTGATGATCATCGCGACCGTGATCGGCTTGTTGATTATGCTGCCGTACTTCGCCTATGTGTTTCGCTTCCTCGAACCCAGCAGCTTAGTCGAGCGCATCGCTGCCAACGCGGCGCACGAACTGGCCGTTGGCGCTGCGTCACACGACCAAGTTGAAATCGCGCGGGCGCAAAGCCCTGCGCTTTCTGCCATGGAGGAGTTGACCGACATCACATCGAACTCGATTTCAGGCAAAGACAAGATCATCGCGTCACGTTCGGTCGATGCCATCAAAGACTTTGTCTTGAAATATCTCGCCATCAAGGCCAGCGTCGACGGGCGCTGGTTCGCGATTGGGGAACACATTCGCGACAATCCCGACTTCGTCGCGATGGATCCTGAATCGCTACGTGAGCTCGAAAGCGATCGGACCTGGCTGGAGTGGAAAGCGCTACGGCAGTTTTTAGGTATTTACGCCGAAGCCCAGTCGGGCATGCCCGATATCAACTATCTGATCGCGATTGATACGCGTTACATCGCGGAAGCCGCGCTGGCCAAAAACGACGTCGCGGTCGTCGAGCTGTGTTTCCGTTTTATGAACTCGTATTTGCGTTCGGCGCTCAATGCGCGCGGCGTGCGCACCGCCTACAACGTGTTGAACCAATATCGGCTGTTGGTTGAAACGATGGTGCGTGCCGGCAAAGCCGAGCTTGCGCTCGAAGGCGTACGGCACATGATTTATTACGGGCGCACCGGTTTCGATATGCAGCTTGGCTTTGTGACCGAAACCGTTGCCTACGACGTGTCATCGTTGTGCGAATTTGCCCATGCGCAAAACACGCCGGCGCCGCACGATCTCGACGACAAAATGCTATCCATGTTCTTGGAACTCGATCAGCCGCTGCGTGGCAAGCGGCAAGATTCGACCTTGCAAGGCGTGCGCAAAGCGCAGATCAAGCTGGCCTGTTATTACCTCGACATCGGCGCCGACGAGCGCGCGCGGCGGATCGCCGCCGATATGGCCGGCGAAGAACTCGATCGCTTGCAACACATTTGTGACCAGCTCGAACGGGTGACTTCGAAAGAGTTCTGGGAAATCATCGACCGTGGTCGCAATTTTGAATACATGCCAGCCAAACATAAGGCCCAGCTGCCACGCTTTTTTGCGATGTTGGCGCCACAGGCGAACGTGTAGCGCTTGGTACCCGCGGCGCCCAGCGTTACTATCGCCACCGATGACTAACTCGGTATTTGCAGCTGCCCAAGCCTGGCACGATCAAGATCCTGATGCGGTAACCAAAGCCGAGCTCGCGGCCGTGCTGGCGCAAGCGCAAAGCGGTGACGCTGCGGCGCTGCGCGATTTGACCGAACGCTTTACCGGCCAACTTGAGTTTGGCACCGCTGGCTTGCGGGGCGTGTTGGGCGCTGGGCCACAACGCATGAACCGTGTGTTGGTGCGCAAAGTTTCGGCTGGACTCGCGGCGTACTTGGTGGCCAACGTGCCTAACGCCACCTCGCGTGGTGTCGTGCTGGGTTACGACGGTCGGCGCAATTCGCTGGTTTTTGCGCACGACACTGCGCGTGTGCTCGCCGGCGCAGGCTTCAAAGTTTATGTTGCGCATCGGCCGTGGCCGACCCCAACTACCGCATGGTGCGTCGAGCGGTTTGGGGCAGCTGCTGGTGTGATGGTGACCGCAAGCCACAACCCGCCCGAGTACAATGGCTACAAAGTGTACTGGGGCAACGGCGCCCAGATTATTCCGCCGCACGACAACGGCATTGCCGCTGCGATCGATGCCATCGGCCGCACCGATACGCTCGTGATGCCGGAATTTGCAACGTTGGAGCGAACGAGCGGAAGCTCGGAGCGGGGCCACGTCGAAATCCTCGACGAAAGCGTGCACGCCGAGTACATGGCGGCAGTAAATGCGTTGCGGGTTGGCGCCGCACCGCATCGTGAGCTGGTGATTGCCTACACGGCACTGCATGGTGTCGGCGCAATTTCCGTCGAAGCTGGCCTCGCTACAGCCGGGTTCACACACGTGCACAGCGAACCCTCACAACGCGATCCTGACGGCGAATTTCCGACGGTAGCGTTCCCAAATCCCGAAGAAAAAGGTGCGATGGATCGGGTCTTGGACCTCGCTCGCAAGGTCACCGCGGATTTGGTGTTGGCCAATGACCCCGATGCCGATCGCTTGTGCGTTGCGGTGCCTACATCCCCCGGCCAGTTCCAGTTGCTCTCTGGCGATCAAGTCGGTGCGCTGCTCGCCGATTATTTGCTGCAACCAGGCGGTGGCTCGCAACGCATGGTTGCCACCACCGTGGTGTCGTCGCAGTTGCTCGGCTTTTTGGCTCAGGCCGCTGGCGTTGCATACCGCGAAACCCTCACGGGCTTTAAGTGGATTGCCAATGCAGCACTTGAGTACGAAGCTGCCACGGGTGGTGCATTTGTGATGGGCTACGAAGAAGCGTTGGGCTACAGCGTTGGACCGCTGGTGCGCGACAAAGACGGTGTCTCAGCGTGTGTGATCTTTGCCGAGTTGACCGCGTGGAACCGTGCCCAAGGCCGCACGGTGTTGGCGCATCTCGAAGATATCTACCGACGCGTCGGGTTGTTTGTGACCGAGCAAGTGTCGCTCACCATGCCTGGCAGCGAAGGGCTGGCCGCCATCGCAGCGATGATGAAACGCGTGCGCGGCGCACTGCCGACCCAGCTCGGTGCCTACACCGTGCGGGAAACCGTCGATTTAGCGGCAGCTTCTGATGCCGGGCTGCCGCCAAGCAACGTGTTGATCTTTCGCCTCGACGGTGGCCATCGCGTCATCATGCGGCCGTCGGGTACCGAGCCCAAACTCAAAAGCTACTATGAAGTGCGCGTCGTCATCGGAGCCGGCGAGACCATTGCTGCCGCGACAGCACGTGGCCGCGCAGAGCTTGTTGCGTTGCGAGATGCGCACCAAGCGCTACTTAAGCAACAATAACTCGCTTGGGCCGCTGGCTTTGTTGCCTTGATTATCGACGGCAAGCACGAGCTTGCCATTGCGTAGCTGCGCAATGCCTTCGATATTACGTCGGCCTGCAACCGCGGCGGTGAGGTCGACTTCGATGTGCGATGCGAGGTCGAGCGCGTCGGGCTTGAGCACTGCAGGCATATCAAACGATTCGACCAAGGTGGTGTCGTAGTGGCGCTCGATCGCCCACACATGCGCGCTGCCGTCGGGCGCCACCGTGCAATCGAGGCTTGCTAGCTTGCCGCGTTTGCTTTGCAAGCGCAGGTACGCAACCTCAAGCACGCCATCGCGGATCCGCGCGACCGGTGCATAACGCGGGTTGGGGCCAGGGGCTTTCCGGGTTTGCCAATTCTCCAGCGCAACCAGCACGGTGTTGCCGGTGCCGCAAATGCCTTCAGCGCCGTGATTTTTCGTGAGCTCAATGGCAAGCGCTGTTGCCGGCAACGTAGCAATGCGAGTCACTTGCAATGCGTCGCCCTTGCGCGTAGCCCACGCAACGCCAGCAAACGCACTGTTGGCGCCTTCGAGCGCAAACGCAAACTCGTTGCCGCCGAGCCACGCGATGCCTTCGAAATCGAGGCCGTTCAGTGTCGGGTCATCCGCTGGCCCCTTGATCGGCAGCGCGGTAACACGTGGTGGGCGCTGCGTCATATCGATCGCAAACGCCGCGCGATCGCGTTCGGCTACTGAAAATAAAATGCCCTGATCGTCGACGGCAAGCCCGGACAAGCCTGGCTTGGTCTCGACCGCAACTGGTTCGAACAGGTCGCTTGGCGGCGGTGGTGGCAATTGCTTGTGGCTGCATGCGGCCAAGCTGAAACAAATTCCAATCGCAAGGTGCTTCATGGTTGTTCCCGCCCAAGCTCCGGGCTCCGCAGTGTTATTTCGGCAATTTCGAGCGGGGCGCCAAGCCGCACCGGCGGCCCAACATACCCGCACCCGCGGTTCACGTACAATGTGGTGGCTTGCAGTTGGTAACGGCCACTGATGAGCCCGCCTTGTTGTATCCACACCAGCAGATGCCACGGCCAAATTTGACCGCCATGGGTGTGCCCAGTGAGTACCAACGGCAACCCACGCGCTGCGGCTTCGTGTGCTTGTCGTGGTTGGTGCGCCAATAACACAATCGCGCGCGTCGGGTCGCGGCCAGCGATGGCAGCGCTGAGATCGGCGCGATGGCCGGCGTAGTGATGCGCGCTGCGGTCTTCGATGCCAGCCAAATCAAACGACGCTTTGGCGGCGCCAATCGTGACGCGTTGATTGCGCAGAAAGCGAATGCCGAGGGTTTCGAGATGCGCGACCCACGCATCGGCGCCGGAGTAGTACTCGTGATTGCCAGTGATAGCGTATACGCCATGGCGCGCGTGGAGCTAT
>JAKQOD010000239.1 GCA_029565465.1 Deltaproteobacteria bacterium | reverse complement strand
ACAATGACCGGTGGCGGCACTGGTTTTGGGATTGGTTGGACAATAACCGGAGGCGGCACTGGTTTTGGGATTGGTTGGACAATGACCGGTGGCGGCGTTGGTGTTGCGGTTGCTGGTACCCAGCCGCCGTTGGTCCAAACCCACGCGTTGTTGCGCGATACCCACGTGCCGGCTGCCCAGTTGTAACCTCGACGCGCTGGCGACCAGTGCCCTGGATTCCAGGAGTATTCGCCGTTCAACCATTCCCAGTTGCCTGGGATCCAGATGTGGCCGGCGCGCGGCGCGACTGTTTCAGCTTGGGGTGCTGGTGGCGGCGTAGTTGGGTATTTGGGTACATCGATCCACGTACCTTCAACAAACACCCAACGGTCAGCCCGTTGCTCCCAGCGTCCGTCTTGCCAACGTTTGCCTTGGCGCGCATTTTCATGGCGGCCTGCCGACCAAACCCATTGGCCTTTGCGCCACGACCAGCGACCACTAACCCAAACAAAACCGCGTTTGTTGGGACGAGTTTCGGCTTGCGGTGCTGGCGGTGCCACGTTTGGATACGGGCTAACGATCGGCGGCACTGGGACTGGCACTGGCACTGGCACATTGCCGTGACCGCCGTGTCCATGGCCATGTGGTTGCGGCGGCGGGGCAGGAACCGGCGTAGGCATTGGTGCCGGCGGTGGCACTGGTAAGCGTTTGGCGTTCGCAAGTCCCGAGGTACCAACCATCGCGCTGGCTACGACTGCAAACGAAAACAACAGCTTGGAGAGTTTATTGGTCATAGTGGCTCCTGTAAATGCGATACGCCTAACGGTAGCTCGCTTCTGCTGGTTCGACGTAGCGACACCGCTACAAATTCTAGCTGAATGTTCGGTTTTTCACGCGCTAACCTCGCGAAATGACCCAATCGCCCGCGACGATCACTGCCTGCCGGTGCATCGTATCGATATGTCCCCAGCGCAGCCGCATGTTGTGATTATCGGTGGTGGCTTTGGCGGCTTGGCAACCGCCAAAGCGCTTGCCGGTGCGCCGGTCCGCGTAACGCTGATTGATCGGCGTAACCACCATTTGTTTCAACCATTGCTCTATCAAGTTGCAACCGCTGCGCTCAACCCGAGCGACATCGCGTATCCCATTCGCGCAGCATTGCGCAAGCAACGCAATGTGCGGGTGTTGTTAGCCGAAGCGCGGCACATTGATGTCGCCGCGCGTAAGGTTGTCCTCGATGACGGCGAACTGGCGTTTGACTATCTAGTGGTCGCTACCGGTGCCACCCACTCGTACTTTGGCAATGATTGGGCGGCGTTGGCGCCGGGCCTCAAGTCCGTCGAAGATGCGTTGCGGATTCGGAAGCGCGTGTTTTTGGCATACGAAGCCGCGGAGCGCGAAGCCGATCCTGCCAAGCAACGAGATTGGTTAACGTTCGTGGTCGTCGGCGGTGGCCCAACGGGGGTCGAGCTTGCTGGTGCGTTGGGGGAAATCGGCTTGCACACGTTGAGCAACGATTTTCGCAGCATCGATCCAACCGCCGTGCGAGTGTTGCTAGTCGAAGGTCGCGACCGCGTCTTGTCGACATATCCGGCCAAGCTGTCGGCCGCGGCAGTTGCGTCGTTACAGCAGCGTCAGGTTGAAGTGCTTACCAATGCGCGCGTCACCGCCATCACGGCCGATGGCGCAACCGTGAAAACCGCGCAGGGTGAAACCTGGATCGGTGCACGCACCGTGTTGTGGGCAGCAGGCGTGGCTGGCTCGCCGTTAGGCGCGACGCTCGGCGTGCCAGTCGACAATGCCGGGCGCGTGATCGTTGAGCCGGACCTCTCGATCGCCGGTCATCGTAATGTTTTCGTCATCGGCGATTTGGCCAAAGCCGCCGATCTGGGTGCCGGCAAACCGGCTGATGCAATCGTGCCTGGTGTTGCACAAGGTGCCTTGCAAGGTGGCCAACACGTAGGCGGCTTGATTCGTCGCGAAGTTGCCAGCGGCGTCAACGCGGCGAACGCACCGCGTCCAGCATTTCGCTATCGCGACAAGGGTTCAATGGCGACCATTGGGCGCGCATCGGCGGTGGTGGCCACCAAACGCGTGGCCAAACACGGCTTGCTGGCGTGGCTCCTTTGGTGGGTGGTCCATGTAATGTTTATGGTTGGTTTCAAAAATCGCATCGTGGTGGTCTTCCATTGGGCGTGGTCATGGCTCACGTTTCAACGCGGCGCGCGCCTAATTACCGGCGACGTTGGCCAGTTGCCCGCGGTGCATTGGCTGCAAGCTGACGGCACTGCAGCGGCGCCGCCGGCGCTCGATGCGGTGACGCTGCCGACAAGTCATGATAGCGTAGCGCCGTGAACTCGACTGCGCGGGCGTTTGAATTGCCATTGCTGCCACAGCCCGATGACATCGACGATGTTGGCCATGTTTCCAACATTGTGTATGTGCGATGGCTGCAAGATATCGCCATTGCCCATTCGAACTTCCACGGGTGGGATTGGCAGCGCTACCGCGAGTTTGGTGGCGTGTTCGTCGTCAAGCGCCACGAAATCGACTACGGCGTTTCGGTCAAGCTCGGCGACGCCGTCGTGGGCCGCACATGGATCGAATCGATGAAAGCCGTGTCTTGCATTCGCCGCACAGAGATTTTGCTTGCCGGCAAAGCTGCGGTGACTGCTGCCACCACCTGGGTCATGGTCAACTACGAAACCGGCCGGCCGCAGCGCATCCCAAGCGAAATTCAGCAGCTATTTCTTGAGCCGTA
>JAKQOD010000220.1 GCA_029565465.1 Deltaproteobacteria bacterium | reverse complement strand
GGCGAGTGGGTGCTTGATCCTCGCCTCAACATGCACCAAAAAATCACGTCTCAGTTGACGTTGCGGCAAGCGATCGGCCGCTACCACCAACCACCGCTAGCCGCAGAAGTGGATCCGCGCGAAGGCAACCCGAAGCTCAACAGCTCGTACACTGATCAAGTTTCGCTTGGCATCGAAGGTGAATTGCCTGGATCCATCAAAGCCAGCGTAACCGGCTACTACAATTACGGCAGTCGGTTTTCGGTGGTGGTGCCGAATGGCGAAGATGATGGGCCGGAGCGCCGGTTCGGTGGCTTAGGTCCAACGTTTATTGAGTTGCTGGAAAAACAAATCGGGGTGCCGAGTTTTCGCGAAAACACGGGCCGTGCACGCACCTTTGGCGTCGAACTTGGGCTCAAACGGCAAGTTGGCAATTTGCTGATGATGTTCAACTACACGTTAGCGCGCGCGCAACGCACCGAAGATCCACGCGTGCGCCAAGTTGAAGATCCGATTTGGCATCCGTACTTGTTAGACCAGACCCATCACATTACAGCGTTGACGTCGTACAAATTCAAGAAGTGGCGATTTGGAGCGCGTGCTACGTTCGTCTCGGGCAATCCGTATTCGACGTTCAAAGGCGTTTCCATAGGCGAGTTTCCCAATATCGAGCTCGACCCGTACGCGGGGCGTTTGCCTGCGTTTTTTGCGCTCGATCTACGCGCTGATCGCAGTTGGGAGCGGTGCTGGGGCCGCATCAATTTGTACTTTGACATTCAAAATGTCACCAATCGGCGCAACGTCGAAGCACGCGACTACTCCTTCAATGAAGCTTGGATGGTGGTACCCGAAGACACCCGCGGGTTGCCGATCATTCCACTGATCGGTGTCGAGTTTATCCCAAGTGTGTGAACGCTAGCTTGTAAGAATCGCGAGCGCCGCTGCCGCCGCTGCGGCCACCACAATCACGAGCGTCAGATATAGTGCTCGCCGCGACGATTTGGGGGCAACATTCGGCAACCGAGCAGGCGCGTTGGAAATCGGGATGCCGTGGGCTGGCGTCAACGCTCGTCGTTCCCCGGTCGCACCGCCATACGAACTCATCGATGGAAACGAGGGCGCCCGATTCACGCCTGCGCCTTGCACGGTACGGCGCAGCTCTTGCGATGCCGACATCGGCCCGCCAACATTGGGAATCGGCTGAAACGGCGGTACCGACGAAACTGGCGCAACTCGGGGCGTGATTGGAGCGCTCGGCGGTGGTGCCATCGGTTGTGCCATCGGCGGTGGTGGCGTGATCCGCGGCGCACTCGCGCGGGCTCGCACATCATGGCGTTGGGCGGTAGTGGAGTCGTACGTCGCCCATGACTTCGCGTCTTGCTCTTGGTCGTCGCCGTTGGGCGTAGCGCGCCACGCCGATGTGGAAATGGCCGAAGCTCCAGGATCAAGCTCAATGGTTGATGAGGCGTTCACCGCACCGCCCAGCACTTGCGTTTTTTCTTCGTTGCGTGCGCTCGTGGCAGCAACTGAATCACCCACACGGGTTTTGTCGTCATTGCCTAGGGCACCATTGGCGCGTGACGCCACTGCTTCATCAACCCATGGCTCTTTTTTGTCACCAAACAGTTGGCCCATGAACCGAGCCATGGCGCTGGCGCCACCACTGATCTTGGCTCGATTGGCGTAGGCGTCAATGGCCTCGAGCAACTCGTGCGCCGATTGGAACCGCTGCTCCGGCTTCACTGCCAAGGCCGTCATCACGATGGATTCCAGCTCGAGCGGATAACCTTGCACCACCCGCGACGGCCGTGCGAGTTCGCCGCCGACGATTCGCTTCATGGTGTCAAAATCGTCTTGGCCTTTGAATGCACGGCGCAACGTGGTGAGCTCATACAGCACGATACCCAGTGCGAAGATATCGCTACGACGATCGATGCCGGCGCCTTTGCATTGCTCCGGCGACATGTAGCCGTATTTACCTTTGATCGTATTGCCGACCGTTTTGGTCGAGCGCTCCTCCGCTTTGGCGATGCCGAAGTCGAGCACTTTGACGCTGCCATCAAAACCCACCATGATGTTCGCCGGCGACACATCGCGGTGCACGATATTGAGCGGTTGGCCATTGCGGCCTTTGCGCTCGTGGGCGTGGTGCAGGCCCGCGGCTGCGCCGCCGACGATGTGCATCGCCAATTCGTTGGGGATTTGCCAATTGCGGCGCAACGACGTTTCCAAAATCGCCCGCACGTTTTCGCCATGCACATACTCCATTGCCATGAAGTAGTTGCCGTCCGATTGGTCAACGTCGTAGACCTGGGCGATGTTTTGGTGGTTGAGGGTCGCCGCGAGTTTAGCCTCGTCCAAGAACATGGTGACGAAGCGGTGGTCGCTGGCTCGCTCGGGCAAAATGGTCTTGAGCACTACGTGGCGCTCAAACGCCCCCGCGCCAGCGATACGCGCCAAATAAATTTGCGCCATACCACCGGTCGCGAGGTGAGAAATCACCTCGTAGCGACCAACCCTGGAGGGTGCGGGCGCGTCCACTAAACAATGATCACGGCTGTGCGTCGCGGTGTCAAGCTATCAACCAACGGTTAACGCAGCATTTTCGCAAGATTGACGATGGTCTCGATCTCTTTAGCCGGGGCCGAAGCAGCAAACCGAACTACGGCATCCTTGCGGTCAACCACCATCGAATCGGCCAGGCCCTTGAGGCCCATGCTTGATAACATCGACTTTTTGTCGGTGGCCAAGGCGGTGAGGGTGGTGACCATGGTTTCGGCAGCGGTCGCATCGGCCGCTTTGGCCCGCATTTCCACCATCACAGGCTCGCCAGCTTTAAGCGACATCGACATCCAGCTGGCTTTGGCACCGGCTTTGTCGAGAATTTTGGCGTTTTGATCGGCGTCGGGAATGCCTGCCACCCACAATTGGCGACCGCTCATCGCAACACCCAAGGCACTCGATAGCCAGCCGGCTTTTTTGCTGTTTGCCGCACTTGGCGCTTTGCCCAAGCCCCGATCGATAGCGCCGGTCATTTCGCCGACGCTGGTGATCAACAAGCGCTTGCCAACCAGCGCATACTCGGCTTTTTCTGCTTTGATGATGTTGATGCCTTCATGCACGGTCACGCCGGTGGTGCCAGCTGCGGGCGACAAGCCCGCCGCTTTGCTGAAATTGCCTTCGAGCACGCACACAAAGACTTGGACACCGTCTTTTTCCGCTGGCGCGCCGCAGCTCACCGTGCTGACATCCGATGCAACATCGACGCCCAGTTTACCCATGGTTTCAGCGGCGCCGCTTGCTTGAGACCGCAGCGCTTCGGCCGCTTTGACGAATAGCGGGTTCTTCTTGCCTTGGGCCAGGTTTACGACGCCTGCCATCGTTGGATTGGTTGGCAAATATTTAAGAAAGTCTTTGGTACCGGCGTGTGCTGACGTTGCGGTTGCGGTCAACGCAACCGTACAAGCTGCCAACACCAAACCAACCTGGCCAAACTGGGTTAACCGTGCAGTCATCGTTCTCTCCTGGCAAGCATCTAGCGATGCGGCTCTTGGGCTTTGACGCAAAACCTGGGCAAGCATTCAAATCGCGACGGGCAGCACGCGTCGGCGCACTAGCTTGATAGACAGCAAGCGATACAACATCTTAGAGACGTCGAACGATCCCACCCGGGACTTGCGTACGATGTCTTTGACGGTGTTTTTGCCATTCACCAGCTCTAAAATTGCCAATTCTTCGCGGGTCAGGCGGCCACGGCCCATTTGCGCCACGGCGTCTTCGTTGCGTAGAAATACCAAGTCGAAATTGTCGATGGCCCGTTCGATCAGGTGCCATTCATCAACCCGGCGATAACCTTCCATCAAGATGGCTTCGACATCAATGCCAAGCGAGGCGTCGAGCACGGTGGCTGGTAAATCGATGCTAGCCGTGAAGCGAAAGCGGCCAAACCGCCAACGCAAAATTTCATAGATGAGTTCGCAGGTTTGCCGAGTCAGGCAATCACGCACATCGGTGTCGGTCAGATGGCCAGCCGCAACCAACTGTTGGCCCATAAGTTTTTGGTCGCCACCGCGGGCTTGCACAAAGACCTCGAAGTCGGCCGGCGACATGAGCTCTTTGTCGAGCACGAATCGGCCAAGCAAGAATTCTTCCGGCACGCCCGACGCGGTTGCTTGATCGACGCGGCCACGCCGGAAATAGATTTCAATTTGCGCGTCGCCACGGCTGACCGACAAGACGCCGGACTGTTCTTGCGCATCGAGCAAATGCAAAATTTCAGCAAGCGGCACGGTGCGCAAATCGCCGAGCAAAGCTGCTGGTTGCCGCGCTGCGATTTCCACCAACCGATTGGGATCGATGCTGCCCAGCGCACGCACCAAGGCATCATCGGTAAACGCTCGGCGCACTAGATCAAGCGTCTCGGCGCTTTCGCTGCCAGTGCTCAACGATGCCAGCAATGCGTCGCGTACTTTGCCGAGTGCACTGGTTCGAATGGCCGTGTCTTCCACGTTTTCGGCGGTGGCCATATCCTCACCGGTGACCAAGCCAGGTATTTCTTCCAGCTGGCCGGTCCGGCCCGGATGGTATTTGGCGATGGTGTGCTGCACTACTGCCGTGATCGCTTCAGGCGAAAAAGGCTTGGTGATGTAATCGACGATGCCCATTACTTTGACGAAGCGCTCGCCGACTTGATCGCCTTTGGCGCTCATCAACACCACCGGAATATCCTTGAGCGAGGGGTCGGCGTTGAGTTCGCGGCAGAATTGATAGCCGTTCATCCGAGGCATGACAAAATCGAGCAAAATCAAGTCGGGGGTACGGGTCCGCACGGCTTCGAGGCCAGCTTCGCCGTCGACCGCGGTTGCAACTTCGTACCCTGCTTTGGTCAATACCAATTGCACCACTTTGGTAATGGTGGGGCTGTCGTCAATTACTAATACCAGCTCGCGGGCCATGTGGGTGTTTCCCCTACCCGTAACGACGGGCATGCGATAGTGCCGCATCTGGGCCGGAAAGTCGCCGAATCGGCGCGGTTATTGCCAAGGCGGCGGCAGGTGGCGGCTGGCACATACATGAATTGGCCCCCGCCAATTATGCCGTGCTAGTGTCGGCTCAACCCGATGGCTGACAGCAGCACAGATGCTTATCCGCGAAAATTCGGCAAGTACCACCTACTTGGCCCGCTCGCACAGGGCGGCATGGGTGCGTTGTACTTGGCCGTCAACGGCGATCGAGGGCTCGAACGGCTCATGGTCATCAAAACCGTGCTGCCACACTTGGCTGACAACGAGTACGTTGCGCGGTTTCGCGACGAAGCCAAAGTGGTCGTCAAGCTATCGCACGGCAACTTGATTCCGGTTTTCGACGCTGGCGTGGTGGCAGGCGAAATGTTTTTGGCGATGGATTTCGTCGAAGGCCGCGACTTGCGCGCGGTGTGGAATCGCTGCGCCAAAAAGCAAGTTGCGTTTCCGATCGATGTCGCCGTGCACTCGGTCAAAGAATTGTGCCGTGGGTTGTCGTACGCCCATACCTTGCCGGATCTCGAATTGGTGCATCGCGATGTGTCGCCGCCCAACGTATTGGTTTCGTTTTCGGGTGAAGTGAAACTCACCGACTTTGGCTTGGCGTCGTCGACGTTGAAGCTGGAAAAAACTGCGCCAGGCATCATCTACGGCAAAGTTGCTTATATGTCGCCGGAACAAGCGCGCGGCGAAAAGCTCGACGGCCGCAGCGATTTGTACGCTGCTGGCATCGTCTTGTGGGAGCTCTTAACGGGGCGGCAACTGTTTCCGCCAGGCAAAGATCAACCACAAGATTTGGTCGCACGCGCCAAGAATCCTGAGATTACGCCGCCGAGCAAACGGGCGCCTCGGGTGCCGGTTGAACTCGACGAAATTTGCCTGCGTGCGCTGTCGGCCGATCGTGCGACGCGCTACCAGTCGTGCGAAGAAATGCGGCAAGCGCTGCAAAACTGGCTAGCGAAAAACGCGCCAACGACTGACATCAGTCGCATTTCGACGTTCATGCACGACTTGTTTGCCGACGACATTACGACGGATCGAGCGGCTCGCGCCGACATGCTGCATGGCTTGCGTAAACGCGCCATGACGCTGCCGCCAAGCGACGAATTCCGTCAGTTAGTGGAACGCTCGGCGCAGATGGCAGTGGCGCAAGCGCCTGACGACACCGCCAACACGTCGGCCGAAGATGGCCAAATCGCGGAAGCACCGGTGCGCCGGCCGGGCTCGGTTGGCCGTCGCGCCGATGATCTTGGCTTGCATCGAGTTGACCGCCGTAAGGTGAATGAACGCCGTAACGAGCGCGGTGGTGCTGCGCTGGCGGTGATGGAAGATCCCGAAGCCGAACCAAATTTGCTTGGCACCGTCGTCGATAATCGTTACCGCGTGGTGGAACTAATCGGCGAAGGTGGGATGGGCAAAGTGTATTTGGCCGAACACGTCGAAATCGGCCGACGCGTGGCGCTCAAGGTGTTGCATCCAAGCTACGGCCGCATGCCGGACTTGGTTGAACGGTTCCGCCGCGAAGCGCGAGCCGCGTCGAAGATTGGGCACCCGAACATCGTTGACGTGACCGACTCGGGTACCACCGGCGATGGCCAAGTGTTCTTCGTGATGGAGTATCTCGAAGGCGTTGAGCTCGGTGGCATTATTGAGCGCGAAGGCGCCATCGATATTGCGCGCTCGTTGCGGATTGCATCGCAGATCTGTCGTGCGTTGGCCGCCGCCCACACGGTTGGCATCATTCATCGCGACTTGAAGCCGGAAAACGTTTTTTTGATTACCCGCGAAGGCACGGCAGATTTCGTCAAAGTGCTGGACTTCGGGATTGCCAAAACCACCGAAGCCGAACAAGCCCGCGAACGCAAACTTACGAGCCCCGGCATGGCCATGGGAACGCCGGAATATATGGCACCCGAGCAAGCGGCTGGGCGCTCGGCAGACGCACGCTGCGACGTGTATGCCCTCGGCGCGATCTTGTTTGAAATGCTCACGGGGGTGCCGCCTTATCAAGGCGACAACTTCATGGAGATTCTCACCAAGAAGGCGACACTTGATCCGGTTGCACCCAACACGCTGCGATCGGAATTGCCGGCTGCGGTAAGTGCGGTGGTGATGTCGGCGATGGCGCGTAATCCCGACAACCGGCCGCAAACGATGGAAGCGTTCGAATACGAACTCAACAAATGTTTGGCTGGGCGCGGCGTGGCGGTTGCGCAGATCCTGGGCATGAGTTCTGACGCCAACTTAGTGGCGAATCTCAATCCAGGGTTGAGCGGTGGTACCACACCACCGTCGGCGCAGAGCTATCCGCGCGCTTCGAGCGGTCCGATTGCGCCAGTGGCGACTGCGGTGTCAGCGCCCGCGGTGTCGCGCGACCCTATTGCAGCAATGGTGATGGAGCCAGTGCGTGCACGCACGGCTGCTGACTCCGACGGCAAAGCGTTGTTGCCAGCCATGCCACCCGGTGCAGTCAACAACATGGCGGTGGCGACCGAATTGATTTCGGTGCCAGCGATGTCGCCAACGGCTGAGCTGATTGCAGCACAACGCAAAAGCAATTTGGGCACCATCTTGTTAGCGCTGCTGTTACTTGGCGGCGCTGGTGCGCTTGCATTTTTTGCCGTCGGCGAATGGAAAGCCGGCCGCAAAAACGCTGCGCAAGCGACATCGGCCACGAGTGCTGCGAAAGTTGTTACCCAAACGCCGCCGGAACCGGCGGTGGCGCCAACCCCAACGCCAGCAGTCAAAAACGATCCGGCACCAGCGATGGGCAGTGGCAGCGGTGCGCTGGCGGTGGCCCCGCCGCCCGTCGATGAAACGCACAGCAAACCCAAAGGTGAAATTAAATCTGAACCGAAAAACGTCGCCAAGAAATCAGCCAAGGCATTGTTGGCAGATTTGGATCGGTTGAGCCGCGCTGGCCATATGGATGACGCCGATAAGGTTTTTGATGAAGTATCCAAAATGAAGGGGTATGCAGGTGCTGCCAATTACACCTACGCATTTGGTTTGTTCCAAAACAACAACTATGCAGGTGCTGCACGTTATGCCAAAGCTGCGGCCCTCAGCGGCTATGACAAAGGCAAAGCCATGGCACTTGAGGGCGATGCCTACAAGCGGCAAAACGATTTCAGCAAAGCCAAGAGTTTGTATATCGGTGCGCTGCAGCGCATCACCGACACCAGCACCCGCACGTCGTTGAAACGCAGCATCGCAGCGTGTAATGCCGAACTGAAATTGCCGGCTAATAACGGCATCGAAGGCGTCTGAACTGGCTGCTCGTGGGCTCCCGCACTGCTGCAATTAGTGCGAAAGTCGCAGCATGTCACTGCGATTGTTGAACGTCATCGCCGCGTGCGTTGCGGCAAGCTTGGGACTTGGAACCGCGCGCATCGCGCTGGCACAAGTTGTGGACCGCCGTATTTTGGCAGCGCCGACAGACGGTATCGCACTGCCGATTACCTCGCTTGCAGGCGATTTTGACGCGCGCGCAGTGAGTGCTAACCCGGCTGGCCTCACGTTTTTACCAGCGTGGGAACGCGCGTTCGTTCTGACCTTGCACGATCCTGCGCAAGCGACTCGCAATGGCACCGGCGGCGGCGGGTTTGTGGCCGCGCCGGGTGGCGGTGGCTGGTTGCCGCGGTTCGGCTGGGGCGCCGGCGTTGAATACGTGCGCGCACCACGTGCCACATTGCTGCCGGACCGTGGCTCGCCGTGGCGATTTACGCTGGCTGGATCGTTAGAAGTCATGCGAGGGCTGTCGCTTGGCCTGAGTTGGCATCGGTTTGCTGACGACGGTGCGCTCGACGGAATCAACAGTTTCGACGTCGGTGCGACCGAACGCTTTGGCAATTATGTGGCGCTCGGTGCCGTGGTCCGCAATGTCAATCGTCCGCGCGTGCCAGGCCCGATGGCCACGCAACTCAGCGTGCGGCAGGTTGAGCTTGAAGCCTTGCTGCGGCCTTTGGGCAGCAGTGGACTCGAAGTTTCCGCAGGTGTTCGCGTTCAAGCAAGCGACGTCTGGGGGATGGTCGGCGGTGCGCGCTGGATGGTGACCGATGGTGTTGGCGTGCTAGCGCAGGTTGATTGGCGCAAGCAACAAGTGCAACAAACCGTTGGCGTGCAAACGTCGATCGTCAACGAACGTGAAGTACGTGTGACGGCAGGGGTTGAGCTTTCGTTTGGTGCCCTCGGTGTGGGGACTTACGGCGCGATGCAACGCACGCCGCGAGGCAACGCGTTGTTGGGTGGCACGGTGATGGGGCGCTGGTCGGATGTGGCGCGTCCGTCGGTGTTCGGGCCAAACGACCGCATCGAGAAGCTAGAATTGTCGGGGGCGCTCAGCGGTCGGGCCTATGCGAGGTTGATTGAACGGTTGGTAACGATGGAGCATGACCGCGCCGTGCGTGCCGTGGTGGTGACGTTTGATTCGCCAGCCGGCGGATGGGCGACGATGGAAGAAGTGCGGGAACGCTTGTTGGCCCTGCGGCGCGCAGGCAAAAAAGTGTTTGCCTATTTAGTCAGTGGTGGCACGCGCGACTATTTTGTGGCGAGTGCAGCCGACAAAATCTATTTCGATCCGGCCGGCGCGCTGCGCTTGTTGGGCATATCTGGATCGGTGTTGTACTTTCGTGGTGCGTTCGACATGTTGGGCGTGACGCCTGAGTTTGAAAAAATCGCCGAATTCAAAAGTGCGCCAGAGCAATACACCAACACTGGCGGGAGCGAGCCTGCGACCACGATGCGCGAAGAATTGTTCGGCAGCATTTATCAACATGTTGTCACGTCGATCGCCGAAGGCCGGCACCTAAGCGTTGCGGTGGTGCAAGAGTTGATCGACAAAGGTCCGTACTCGGCGGGCGATCTCGCCAAAGAGCCACGCTTGGTCGACGCGGTAGGGCTGCCGGATAAGATCAGCGAACTGGTCGCTGCTGAAGTGGGCCAAGCCGTTGGCTTGGGCACGGCTGCGGTCGAGACCGCGGCGCTGTGGCAAGCCCCACAAATTGCGGTGATTCACATTGAGGGCGATATCGTCGACGGCAAATCGCAGACGATTCCGCTGTTGGGCCGCAAGATGGCGGGTGGCGATACCATTCGCGAAGCATTGGTTGCCGCTCGGTACGACGAGCGCATCAAAGCGATCGTGCTGCGCATCGACTCGCCTGGCGGAAGCGCGCTGGCGTCGGAACTGATTTCGCGTGAGGTATTTGCAACACGCGGCGTGAAGCCGATCATTTGCTCGATGGGCGATCTAGCCGCATCGGGCGGCTACTTTGTGGCGGCCGGCTGCGACCGTATCTTTGCTTCACCGACGACGATTACGGGTTCGATTGGCATCTTCTTTGGCAAGTTCGACATCTCGGGCTTGCTCGCCAAGGTTGGGATAACGGTTGAGTCGGTGCACTTTGGCGAACGCTCGGAAATGGATTCGTTGTTCCGGCCGTTCACCAGCGATGAGCGCACCGTCTTGTTGGACAAGTTGCGTTACATGTACAGCCGCTTTGTCGGCGCTGTGAGCGATGGTCGCAAAATGGACAAAGCCAAAGTGGACGACGTTGGTCGAGGCCATGTGTGGACAGGTCTGCAAGCCAAAGAACGCGGCTTAGTTGATGAATATGGGGGCTTGGCGTCGGCTATGGCACTCGCTCGCAATAAGGTTGGCCTCAGCCTCACTGATCGCGTGCGTTGGGTGCATTTGCCGGTGGAAGGTGGTGGCTTGTTGCAGTCACTGCTCGGCTTTGGTAGTGCCGAAATCGCCAGCGAGACGACGTTAGCGCGGCTGTTCGAGATGCTGCCAGCTTCGTTGCTGATGGCGCCGCATGATGCGCAGGCGCGGTTGCCGTTTGATGTGATCAGTCGTTAGTCCGACAGCGATGCGGTTGCGCCGATCGAATTGCGCTCACCGCAGGCGGCGCCGCAACTCACCCACCGTCGCGGAGTTCAGCTGGCACTGGCACGGCAGGCCACTGCGCGAGGGCGCGGTTGCGATATTCCATGGCATATTCACGCTGGCCTTTGGCAAGCCAAGCGCGTGCTAGTTCGATGCAGCGCTCGGCTTCGAAGCGCGGTTTGTCGACGGCGCCGCGCGCGCCTTCCAAAATGACGATCGCTTCATCGGTCCGGCCCAGCGCGAGCAGCGCTGCCGCACGCGTGTGGGCGATCTCGGCTACATCTGGCCGCAATTCGCCAGCGCGCTCAGCAAGGACCAATGCTTCGCTCGCATCGCCGTCGCGCGCGAGTAACAAGGCTGCGCGATTGTTCAACAGGGCTGCGACTTCGGACGGCGGCAACAACGTTTCATCGAGCTGCCGCAGGGTTGCATCGGCGGCGTCGAGGCGGCCGGCCGCGAGTTGGGCCGCGCCAACGCTAAGCAGCGCTGCGCGGCGCCGAGCTGGCACATACGACGCGGCGATCCATCGATAGCGCCGGATGGCTGAGCCGAGGTTGCCTTGGCGAAACGCGGCGTGGGCCCAGCGCGGCAACGTGAGCCAGTACAGCAACACCCCGCCAACCACACAAATCGTCGCCAGCAACGGGCCTCTCACCCCTTGGACCGCCAACGCGAGCGCGGCCGGTACGGCGATCGTCAGTGGGGCTAACACCCGGTACAACCACATGAATTATGAGGATACCGCGAACATCGAGGAAAAACAGCATCGCTGCCCACGGCCGTGGTATGGATGCGCCGCTGTGACTGCGGACAACCGTCAAATCATCCAAATTGGCAAACGACCTTCAGCCGACGTGGCGCCGCCTGCGCCTGCCGCCACGGTAGCTGCGCCAGGCAAACGCTTGTTCGTGGAAACCTATGGTTGCCAAATGAACGTTGCCGACACCGATCTGATCGGCGGCATCTTGGCGAGCGACGGCTATGCGCGGGCCACCCGTGCCGAAGATGCCGACGTTATTTTGATTAACACCTGTGCGGTGCGCGAAAAGGCGGAAGACCGTGTGGTGGCGCGTGCGGCGGAATTGTCGGCGCTTAAGCGTAAGCAGCCCGGCTTGGTGCTTGGCATCGTGGGCTGTATGGCCGAGCACCTCAAAGAAGGGCTCGCGCAGCGTGCACCAGGCGTCGATGTCATTGCTGGCCCCGATAGCTACCGGCGCATGCCTGAAATGTTGGCCAAAGCTAAAGCGCGCAGCCAAGAAGAAGGCCAGGTTGCCGTCGTCGTTGATGTAAAGCTCGACAAAAACGAAACCTACGAAGGCGTGCCAGTTACCGGCGAAGGTGACGGCATTTCGGCCATGGTGACGATCCAGCGAGGTTGCGACAAGTTCTGCACGTTCTGCGTGGTGCCGTACACCCGTGGCCGCGAGCGCGGTGCCTCGCCGCGTGAGATTTTGGGCCAAGTGCGGCAGTTGGTGGCACGGGGCTATCGCGAAGTGACACTGCTTGGCCAAACCGTCAATTCCTACGAATGGGAAGATGTCAGTTTCGCCGACTTGTTGCGTGCCGTTGCGAAAATCGACGGCCTTGAGCGCATTCGTTTCACGTCGCCATACCCAGTCGACTTTTCCGACGACGTGATCGCTGCGATCGCCGAAGAACCTAAGGTTTGTAAGTACGTGCATTTGCCAGTGCAGTCGGGCTCGGATGTTGTGCTTGAGCGCATGCGCCGCGGCTACACAGTAGCCGACTACATGGCCATTGTTGCCAAGCTGCGCGCTGCGGTGCCAACGATTGCATTTTCGACCGATATCTTGACTGGGTTTTGCGACGAGACCGAAGCGGATCATCAAGCGACCTTGCAACTGATGCGCGACGTGAAGTTCGATAGCGCTTTCATGTTTGCGTATTCCGAACGCGACTTGACCTACGCAGCGAAAAAGCTGGTCGACAACATCAGCGAAGCCGACAAGAAGCGGCGCTTAGCCGAGATTGTGGCGCTGCAGGAGAAAATCTCGGCGGAAGTGTTTGCGGCCCATGTGGGCCGGCGCGAGCAAGTTTTGGTAATTGGCCCGTCGAAGCGCCGCGCTGATCAAATGATGGGGCGCACCGACGGTTTCAAAACCGTCATTTTGCCAGCTGGGCTTGGCGTCGTTGGTGAAATCGTCGAAGTCGAAATCGAACGCGCCACCATGGCGACCTTGTTCGGCAAAGCTATCAGTTGATCTGGGTTACTACCGCGACGTAGTTGAGTCGCATCTGCAGGCCCCAGCAACTGAGGCCGAGCAGGGCAGTTGGTACGAAATCGGGTGTAAGTTCGCTGACCGAATATGAATTGGGTCCGACCACGACTTCGCCCGTCATCCGCGGCGTGGTCGCAGTGTCGGAAATGTCGAGGCTCGCAGTCACCGCGCCAAGCGGAAATCCCGCCTCAACAGGGACCGTCTCGACGACGGTGTAGATTGGGCCTGGCGTGGTGTGTACCAGCTGGACATCGGTGGTGCCCGAGTCGAACATTTCAAAGAAATAGCTTGGCGTCAGCGTCGTCATGGGCCGAATCGAGATTGCATGAGTGTCGGTTAGCCTCGCGTCTAGCACTGCACCATAGGTAATGCGTGATTCGCCAAGCGGCGTCGCGATGAGCAGTTCGGCGAACACGTCGCTGTTGCAGCTCCACGCATCATCGCTCGGCGTCCAGCCCGCATCGGCGCGTTGAAACGGATTACTGCCTAGCGTCAGTGGTGCAAAAAGCGAGATGCGATGGCGAGCTGTATTGCTTGGGTCGCACGGGTCGCCGACGCGGTCCCCATCGGCATCGGTTTGCGCAGCGTTGCTGATCCACGGACAGTTATCATCGTCATCGCTACGGCCGTCGCCATCTTCGTCGTGATTTGGTGGCAATGCCCCGTCGCTAGCTGCGCGTGCTGGCTCAAAACCGAGGCGACCGCAGGCCACCGCGGTTACCAACGTCACCAGCAATCCGATGCTGCGTGCGAACATCGCTAAATTGTAACCGGGTTTAGGTCGAATCGCTATGTTGCTTTGCAACCGGCAGGACCAGTGTTGCGACAGTGCCTTTGCCATGTTCGCTCTGCAAGGCGAGCGTGCCGCCATGCGCATCGACAATGCGTTTGGCCAGCGTTAACCCAAGGCCAACGCCACCCGCGCTGCGCACGCGGCTTTTTTCACCGCGATAGAACGGGTCAAACACGCGGGTGAGGTCTTCGGCAGGTATGCCACTGCCACGATCGGTAACCACGAACTGCACCTCCGTAGCGGTGGCACTCACGGCCAAGTCGATTGCTTGTTGTGGATCGGGCGAGTATTGGTGCGCGTTGTCGAGCAAGTTGTCGATGACCCGCCGTACCAGTTTATCGTCGACAAATAGCTCGGGTAAAGCGTCTGCTACCACAACGTTGAGTTGGCGCGACGGCCACCGACTGCGGCAACGTGTTGCCGCGACGTTGGCAATATCGACCGGGGACGTTGCGGTTCGCCGCAGCACGAAATGCGCTGGAGAACTGCTATCAAAGGCCAGCCGCGTTGTGGTCAGCACGTCATCAACGAGCGCTTCGAGTTCCGGCAAATCCACGGCGATTTCGCCCAGCGAAGCGCGCGCTGCGGCTGCGTCTCCTTCGCTGGCAATGTCGACCGCAACCCGGATCCGCGCGAGCGGGGTCCGCAATTCATGGGCAACATTCGCCAAGAGTTCCTTCTCAGCGCGCAGCAGTTGGGCAATACGCACGGCCATGTCGTCGAAAGTTTGGCCAAGGGTGCCAAGTTCGTCTTGCCGATCGAGATTGGCGCGAGCGGTTAGATCGCCTGCGCCCAAGGCGTGCGCTGTCGACGTGAGTTGGGCAATCGGGCGGCCCAGCCAGCGTGCGGTAAGCCCTGTGCCCAAGCCAATGATGAGGAGGCCAACCAGAAATGTGATGACCAGAATCCAAGGGCTGGGCTTTGGTGTCGTCAAACGCAACAAAATCACGCCTTCGGTGCCATGCACGGTAAACGGTACAGCGTGAATCAATACTTCGTCGTGCAGTGGCGCCGGGCCATGGCCGCGTGGGCCATCGGGCCGGCCAGGCGGGCCAAAGCCATGATCTAAGGCGTGGTGATCGGGCGGCGGTCCAAGCGGCGCTAGGTGTTCATCGTGAACATCGTCGATGTCGGGTGGTGGCCCATTGGGGCCGCGTGGCCCATGGTGGCGACCGCGCCGCGGCACGTTTTGAAATGGCAACGCTGGTTCAATGTTGGTTGCGATGAGGTTGCCGCCGCGATCGTAAATCGTTGCATCAATATGCAATTGATTCTGCAATTCACCGAGTGCGCGTTGCAATTCGGCGGGTTTTTCAGAAAGCGCACGCAGCGGCGCAACCAAGCCCAAAGGATCGTTGCTGTCATTTGCCGTGATGCCGGTGGCGCCCGTGCCTCGGCGATACGCTTCGTAATCGGGTTTGTGCGGCGCGCTGGCGATCGCGACGACGATCAATGCGATGACTAACAGTACCAATTGCACCAAGCCCACGCCGAACAACCACCACCAAAGTGGCCGGCGCGTTGGCGTGCGCGTTTGCGCGTTCATACGTCGCTGGCTGACTGCGCGTTAGGCGCCAGCATGTAGCCTACGCCGCGCACGGTTTTGAGCAGGCGTGGATTGCGCGGGTCGTCGCCAAGCTTGCTGCGCAATCGCGAAACGTGCACATCGATTGAGCGATCGAATGATTCGTCAGCGCTGCCGTGGACGAGTTCAAGCAGTTGCTCGCGCGCCAATACGCGGCCAGCGCGTTCCGATAACACCCGCAAGATTGAAAATTCGAAAGTGGTCAATGCGAGCGCTTTGCCAGCTAGCGTCGCGGTCATGTTGGTGGGATCAACGATGAGATCTTGGACCACCACGCGGTTCTGCGAAGGGCCGGTTTGGCCTCGTGCTCGGCGCGCTTGGGCACGGATGCGTGCAAGCAATTCGCGCGACAAAAACGGTTTGGTTACGTAATCATCGGCGCCGCCTTCGAGACCCATCACGCGGTCGGCTTCTTCGGTGCGTGCGGTAACCATGATAATCGGCGTATCAATTCGCTCACGCAGCTTGCGGCACAAGTCAACTCCGTCGAGGCCTGGCAGCATCAAATCGAGCAACACCACATCCGGCCGCAAGCGTAAAATCTCGGCAAGCGCAATGTCGCCGCGGGCGATCACCGTTACTTCAACGTTATGCGTCAGCAGATACTGCGCAGTTAAGCGTGCCAGCCGTTCATCGTCTTCGACAAAGACGACGGTAATGCGACGTTCGGAGCTGTTGGTCACTTGGATATCAAACACTATTTTGACCCTCTTGGGCCATTGTAAACCTTCCTATGTTGCGTGCAGGTGCAGGCAACGTTTCGAATTGTTTCAGGCATGAACGCATGGCTTGCCGCATCTCGAAATGTTCAGCAACAACAACGAAATATCGTCGAGACATTTCGCTTGCAGAGTGAACCTACGGCACTTACGCCAAGGAGGTTTCGATGACCAAGTTGCTTTCATTTTTGTTGTTCGCAGTGTGTGGCACCATGGGTTGCGCTACCGACACTACCGAAGCTGATACCGCTGCATTATCGGGGTATGACACCGCGGCTACCGGCTCAGGCGGCCATCATGGGCCACCGCAAGCGGCGATCGATGCCTGTGCGGCCGCAGCGTCGGGCGATGCTTGCACCTTTACCCTCGATACCACCACGCTCACTGGCTTGTGCTTAACGCGCCCCGCGCACCCTGGTGGCGGTCATCACGGCGGAGGCGAACATGGCGGCGGTTCAGGCACTCCGCCACCGCCGCCACCTGACGCTGGCTCAGGCAGCGACGCCGCAACGTTGGTCTGCGTACCGCCACCGCCACAAGCTTTGATCGACGCATGCTCCGGCTTGGCTGTTGATGCGGCTTGTACCTTTACCAGCCCGCGCGATGGCGCCGACGAAACCGGCACTTGCCAAACCTCGCCGGTAGGCAACGTCGTCGCA
>JAKQOD010000200.1 GCA_029565465.1 Deltaproteobacteria bacterium | reverse complement strand
CAGCCGCCACGTCACCCCCCATCGCCAACGCATCGCCGTCGAGGATGTCGGCAAATGCCGCAATATGCAGTGGCAGATCGGCGCGGGCTCGCACTTGCGCAAGCGCCGCAGTGGCGCGCTCGATTTCGCCTAAGCCGAGTAAGGCGTTGGCACGATTGGCTTCGGCAGCTGCAAGCTCGGGCGCTGCACCCAAGCGTGTCAACGTCCGAACTGCGTCGGTAAATTGCGCCAACGCACTGGCATAAAAGCCGCGATCACAAAGCACAGCGCCGAGATTGCTCTGCGCGGTTGCCGCCAAGTGCAGTTGCCCTGCGGTGTGCGCTTGGGCGACGGTAGTGGCGTAGTGATTGGCTGCTTCGCGTAGATCACCGCGCTGCTGGGCTACCATGCCGTGCAATGCCGACGCCCGCGCCAGCGCGTGTTGGTCGTCGTTGCTGCCAGCCAAGGTGGCGAGTTGCGCAAACCATTGCGCTGCTTCGTCGAGCTGGCCTTCATAGTATGCCGCGAGCCCCAATGACTCGGCGCAACGTGCATCGTCCTGGGCGCGTGGCGTTGCCACGGCACGCGCGGTCGCATAGTCGCCTGCCGCAATGGCAGCGCGTGCATAACTGCCACGCACCGCATCGTCGTCGGGAAACTGCCGCGCTAGCGTGGCCAGCGTTGCAACCGCCGCGCCGATCGCGCCGGTCCGTTGTTGCACATTGGCAAGCACCAGCACCGCCGCACGGCGTTGGGTTGCGGTTGCTGCACTTGCATGGGCCACGGCGGTGGCGAGGGTTTCGGCGGCCGGATAGTCGCCTAACGCCAGCGCGGCTTCGGAGTGAAGGCTATCAGCCGCAACGTTGCCAAGCAGCGGGCCGCAAAGGGTTCGCACCACCGCTGGCCGGCCATGTTGTAGTTGTTGGGTTGCCGTTTGTAAGACCAACGCTGTCGCTCGCAACGGCGCAGGCAGCGCGACCAAAACGTCGACCAGGTGGTCGGCAACATGGAACGCTTCATCACCGGCGGGCAAGACCGCTTGGAACTGTGCATGGGCATCTGGCACCAACGTTGCCGCGTGAGCCAGCAAGGCCTGTCGCCACGGTTCGCTAAGGCGCACCGCAGCGCCGGTGCGTTGCATGCCGCTGGCGGCGTTGCTCAATGTGCTTGCAACATCTTCGGCGGTTACTCCGGGCATATCCGCTAACGCCGTTGTTGCTAGCTCGCCACCCGCCAATGCTACACGTAGCGCAATCTGCCGTTGCGAACGTGGTAGCGCGGCCAGCTGTTCTTGTGCCACATCGGCCAGCGCCGCGCTTTGGCTGGGTAGCGACGTAAATGGCGCGTTGTTGGGCAGCCCGTGCAAAATGTCGTACGCGATCAATGCTGAACCACCGCACGCTGCGACAAGATCGTGCAGCCAAGCTGCGGGCGGCTCCATTCCGATGACGCGTGCACACAAAACGCCCAGTTGTTGCGCGTCAAGTGGGGCCAGCTCAATCGTCGGCAAGTTGATCACCGGCGGGCGTGCGCTTGCCAACACAACATGGCGCTGCACGTCCCGGCGTGCCAAGGCAGCTGCTAGCGCGTCGGTTGGATCGGCCGCGGTGCAGCTGATTATCACCAGCTCCGTCGCATTGCCGCCAACTACGTGATCCGCGATCCGGCTAATCGAGCTTGAGCCAAGTTGCGCAACAATGTCGCCAAAGCGATAGAACTGGGCGTGCTGCAATGGTTGCCGCTGCGCGATCGCCGTCAAGTTGTGGGCTGCGACGGCGGCTTCGATTACACCTTTGGTCTCACGCTCGGCTGCTGCCACGATGCAGTGCACCGAAGGCGCAGCGCGTAAACGTTCGGTAAGCGTGGCGATCTGGGGTTGACGGCCAAATTCTGCCACCGCCTGCGCTGACCAGCCACGCAGAAATGCTGGCGCCGGGCCCAGGTCAACCCCCGCAACATCGGCAAGGCCGCGTACTTCGGCGAGCAATTCGCTTGCCGAGCTTGGGCGTTCTGTCGGCCAGCGCGCGGTCAAGCGTTGCACGAGCTCCGCTACGGCTGGCATGACATGTGGCAGTGGTGGTAGTGCGACACCCGCAATCACTCGTTCGACTAACTCGTTCGCCGTGCCTGCTTGCACTGGAAACTGCCCCAATGCGGCATACGCTGCGGTCATGCCGAGGCTGTAAAGGTCGCTGCGGGCCTCGGTTACGCCGGCGAACATTTCGGGCGCCATCGTTGCGGGCGTGCCACGGACCTGGCCGTGCTGTTGAAGGCCCGTTACAAAGCCCAAGTCGATCAGCACAACACTGCGTTCATTGACCAACACGTTTTGAGGGGCAACGTCACCATGCACCGCGCCCATTTGGTGAATCGCTGCGAGTGCTTGGCCGCAGTCGTGCAGAATACGCAGCACCAGCAGATTGCGATCGGCCGCAGGGCAGTGGGGCACGTAGTGAGGCAACGTTTGGCCAGTGATCCACTCAGTGGCCAAAAACGGTGTGTTGTCGGTAGCAACCCCAAGTTCTAGGACGCGCGGTAGGCCGCGCTGCGATAGCCGTCGCAAGGCTGCAAATTCCGCAAGCAATAGCTCGGGTTGGGCGGCGTCTGCCAACGTCTTAATGAACACGGTCCGACCCGACCGGTCCTGCGCTCGAAAGCCGCGACTTTGGCTGCTTTCGGCCAGCGGTGTTACGTTCTGATAGCCTGCAAACCGCACGAGGCGAGCGTCAACGAAATTGACTACCCATGTCAACTAGATTGGCATGTCGACGAAGAAGTGGATCGACATTTCAGACCTTTGGGTAGTTTGTGATAGGTTCGATTTGCGGTGTCAAAACCTGAGCGCGGTGACGCAACATTGGACCGGATTGCCAACCTGGCCGATGGATGGTCGGCACCGGCACGTGCACCGAGCATCGCCGAGGCCGATGAGCCCGCACGGCCGAAGCCTCGCACCGCGCCACCGCCGCCACCAGGCGCATCGGCCCGCATCGCCCGTGAGTCGCAGCCTCCACTCGGGGGGCCACCTGCATCTGCATCACCAGCCAAAGTAGAAACCGACGACGCGCCACCGCTGCCACCGTTGCCGATTCCAAACCCGAGCGTATCGAACAACGTAAGTGGGCGGGCCAAAGCTCCAAGTTTGCCGCCGCCTATCCCAACCCGGGCCAAAGCTGCGTCAGTGCCGCCGCCCGTACCTGCCGCTGTGAAAAACGCAACGGGGAGTGTGCCCATTCTTGCACCACGCGCGGGGCGCGTTACGGGCTCGGCTCCGGTGCTCACGGGTAGCGGCCGTATCGCTGTGCCCGTTGGTGAATTTGGCAATGCACCCGAAGCGCCTGCTACGCAAGCGCAAACACCGGCCAGCCCAGCCATCGAAGCTGCACCCGCGGGGCCCGCGGCCGAACTTGCGGCACTGGTTGAGCGCAATGCATTTCGTGCCCCTGAGCCACCGCCAGCTAACACCGTAAAACGCGAAGCGCCGCTGGAGTTGCTGCTGAAGATTCCCGATGCAAATCCACGCGGCGACGCAACCCTCGTCGACAAGTCGACCAGTCCGTTTGATCGTTCCGATCCCACCGGCGATGACGATCAGCGCGACGATGCAACCATGGTCAACGCCGCTGGCTCAGGGGTGAACTTGGCCGGTTCATTACGCGCCGCACCGCAGCTGCCAGCCCGCCGCGGGTTAGGCGGCGATGTGCGTTACGTATTTACTGCGATGTTTGGTGCCTCACGGGCGCGGCGCGAATTGGCGCGCATCGAAATTGAACAAACCGATCGCCAGAAACTGCGCCGAGAACGCCTCATCACCATTGGCAAAGGCGCCATTATTTCGGAGTCGTTCGATCACCCTGCGGTAGCCAAAGCGCGCGAAGAGTTTGCTGAGGTAGAAGAAACGCGATCGAGCTATGCAGGCCAGGTAGCGGCCACCGACGCCGAGCTGCAACACGTGGCGCGTGGCCGAGAAAGCAAAGCCAAACAAACCCAACTCGATCTCGCCGAATTAGAAAAACAGTTGACCGACATCGCGACCAAGTTGGCGCCCATCGAAAAAGATCACGGCGTCGTGAAAAAACGGGCCAACGAATTGCGCGAACAGCTTGCGAAAATCGACAGCAAAATCGCGGCAACCGAAGCCAGCATCGTTTCGGTGAAAACGCCGCGGCAAGATCGGGCCGCGGTCGGCGCTGACCTCGCCACGATGAAAGCGGATCGAACAGCGGTGCAGCGCGACGAGCCGATTATTGCAGCGCAGCTCGACGAATTAGCGCCGCGCATTGCCAAACTAGAAGCCGAACGCAGCGCTGCGTTGGCTAGCATTGCGGAAAAAAAAGCCACCGAAGCCGCCGACGCCAAGCGCAGCATCGAATTGGTGGACGCCATTAAAGCCAAGCGCAAGGTCGTCGAGCGTGCCACCGCCGATGCGGAAACGCAGCGTGATACGTTGTTGGTAACGCTAGGCGAACGCCTTTACGTCGATCGGCCACGCGCGATGAAGGCAAATCTTGAAGGCATCGACGAACTCGATGTGGCCTACGGCACCAGTGATCGGCGAGCCATGGAATTGCGCGAGATTCTGTCGAGCATCGATACCTGGAAAATCGTGCGCGGCGCGGTGGTTATCCTCATCGCGCTGCTCGCGATGGTTGCGGCGGTGGTCTGGTTCGTCGCCGTGATGCCAGCGCAGCGCTAACTCCTACGAGCCGGCCAACGCACGCAAGTGTGAAATGGCCAACAACGTCAGAACGATACGCACGCCGCACAGGGCAAAGCCCAGCCCGGCGAGCCCGGCCGCAGCCGCACTGGCGAGCCGTTTGCCGCCGGTCGCGTTACGCTGGCGAAAGCCTAACCACCCGAGGGTTAAGCCGAATATCGCTAGTCCTAAGCCCGCAAACGGTGCAACGCCAGGCAATGCAGCGGCTGCGAGTGCCACGAGTGCAAATGCCAAAGCCAGCCTGCTCATGG
>JAKQOD010000188.1 GCA_029565465.1 Deltaproteobacteria bacterium | reverse complement strand
GCGGCAGCAGCGACGGCGGTGGTAGCAATGGCGGCACGGAAGGCGGAGCGTAGCTGTTCGGGCTAGGCCAACCGTGTTGATTGCGCTACGCTACTGAGGTGAGCAACCTCGGAGCCCTCCGCGTCGCCAAGCGGGATGATGCACGACTGGAGCTGGCCTCAAGTCGCTGGACGGCTTGGCTCGGCTGGGCGATGTGCGCAATCACCCTGAGCGCTGCGTGGTGGATGCTTGCGCTTTCGCGGGGCATTGCGGGTGCGTTGGCCATCGGAGCAGCCTTGGCAGCGACCATTGCTACCTCTGAACGCCGCTTGGTGTTCGACCGCGCGGCCGGTGTCGTGATCGTCTCTCAGCGATTATTTGGAATTCGCAGCAAAGCTGTAGTGCCACTGTTTCACTTACGTGCCGTGGTGGTCAAAGCCACCAGCACCGGCTTCGTAGCGTACCTCGAACGCCGGCTGGGCGAAAACATCGAACTAGAATCAGCCGCACGCAGCGATGACCTGGTCGCCTTAGCCAAAGCGATCGCCGGCACGGTCGAACTGCGTTACGTTTTCATCGCGTCAGCAGCGTAAGCACTGGCTAGTCGAGGTTGCGGGCGCGATAGCCAAAACCGTGCACAGTTTCGATGCAATCGGCAGCGACGCCGAGGCTGATGCGCAAGCGCCGCACGTGGACATCAACCGTACGAGTGTTGATATCGCCGCGCATGCCCCAGACTTGCTCCAGCAATTCTTCGCGCGAAAATACCCGCCCCGGCTCGGACACCAGGAGTTGCAGCAGTTTGTATTCGAGCGGCCGCAATTGAGTTTTGATACCTGCAATTTTGACGTCGTGAGAAACGGGGTCCAGCACGATCGCGCCCACGGTGATTGCATGTGCCGCATCGCTTGTGCCGGGTCTTGCGCGGCGCTCAGCAATTCGATTGGCCAGCGCGGTCACCCGTAGCACCACCTCGCGGACCGCAAAGGGCTTAAGCACGTAATCATCGGCGCCTACTTCCAGGCCTAAAATGCGGTCTTCGACATCGCTTTTTGCCGTCAGCATCAACACACCAACTTCGGCGCTGGCCGGTGTTGCGCGCAACTGCTTACAAACATCGTAGCCCGACATATCGGGTAGCATCAGATCCAACACGACGACATCAGGCACGGCGGCCGCTACCGTTGCCAACCCTTGCGTGGCCGTCCCGACGACGGTGACCGTAAACCCCGCAGCAGCGAGATTGAACTCGATGAGTCGAGCAACATCTTGCTCATCTTCGACAATGATCACGGTGCGCCCCATGGTGGCAGTCTACACGCAAGCCGTGCACGATTGTTGCGCTTGCAGCAACAGCGCGTTGTGCGCGCGCGGCTGCCCTCGGCGGACACATCGCGTATGATGACACCATGTCCAGTCCCGAAGCCGCACCATTTACGGCTGCTGCCAAACGTGCCGTGTTGGTAGTCGCGTTGGTGCAGCTGGTCAATGTTCTCGACTTCATGATGGTGATGCCGCTTGGGCCGGACTTCTCAAGCTCCCTCGGTATCGATCCTGCTGACATCGGCATTATCGGCGGTAGCTATACCGCCGCTGCCGCCCTCGCCGGTTTGGTTGCGGCTGAGTTCTTGGACCGCTTCGGCCGCCGTCGGGCATTGGCAGGCGCCATGTTTGGCTTATCACTGGCGACGATCGCGGGCGGCTTGTCGTGGAACATGACGTCGCTGGTGGCATCGCGCATCGCCGCTGGCATCTTCGGCGGGCCGGCCACCGCGCTGTCGCTTGCGATCGTAACCGATCTAGTCCCACCTGCACGCCGCGGTCGAGCCATGGGCATGGCCTCGGCAGCGTTCCCCGTGGCGTCGGTCTTTGGCATTCCAGCCGGCCTCGCATTGTCACGTATTGGCGGGTGGCATACGCCGTTTTTTGCGATCGGCGCGTTGGGCGTTGCCGTGACGGTCCTTGCCGCCACCACATTGCCAATCTTGCGCGGACATTTGGGGACGGCGGGCAATCGCCCGCCGCGCAGCCCCGCTATGCACTTTCTCCAGCGCCCGTCGATGCGCAATGCACTGCTTGCGGTTGGGTTTATGACGTTCTCGATTTTCCTGTTGGTGCCCAACATCTCCGTCTACCTCGCCGGCAACTTGCGGGTGCCACGCAGCAACTTGGAATGGATGTATCTCATTGGAGGTATCACCGCCTTCACGATGATGATGGTTGCCGGCCGTGTCGTCGATCGTTATGGCAGTGCTCCCATGTCTGCAGCCGGTACCCTCACGCTGATGACGGCAGTTGCGACTGGTTTTGTGGCCGTGCCAGCGCTACTGCCGGTGCCTGTTTTCTTCGCGCTATTCATGGCATCGGGCTCCATGCGGCAAGTGCCAATGCAAGCGCTGGCCAGCAAACTACCCGCGCCTGCCGAACGTGCACAATTTATGTCGCTCATGTCGGCCACATCGCACACGATGTCGTCGCTCGGCGCGATGATAGCGGCGCGCGTGCTGTTGAGTCACAACGTGATCATCGACGGCCAACCAACCGCCGTGCTCGATCGCATGAACTGGTTGGCAACCGCGACATTGCTCTTTGCACTACCGGTTCCGTTTTTGCTATGGCGCATTGAGCGCGCGGTGCAACGGGCTGCGCCCACGTTGCCCAAAGCGGTAATCGGCTAACGCCGCCTAAGCTCGTCTCAGGATCGCTTGGCGACGCTGCCTCAATGGTTAACACTGCGGCATGGCCGAGTACCACAATGCAACTCACGCAGCCGCAGCGTTGCACTTTGAAGACGCTCGCACTGGCGCGCTTAACCCGCCGATTGTCACGAGCACGGTGTATGCGCGCGACCAAAACTATCAACAACGCGAGCATCGTGGTTACGCTCGCGATCAAAATCCAACCGGCGAATTGGCCGAAGCCATGCTCACGCAATTCGAGCATGGCGCCGCCGCCATGCTTTTTCCATCGGGCATGGCGGCTGCCACGGCGGTCTTTCGCACGTTGCTTGCGCCGGGTGACCACGTGCTGGTGCCAAGCAAAGGCTATTTCACCTTGCGCAACTGGCTGCAGCGTTTTGCTAGCCAATGGCATGTTGAAGTGCAGTTCGTCGACACCACCGACCTGGCCAGCTTCGCCGCCGCGTTGCGACCAGGCCGAACCAAACTTGTGTGGTTGGAGTCCCCTGCGAACCCAACCTGGGACATCACGGACCTTGCTGCAACGACCGAGCTAGCGCACCGCGCCGGTGCCTATGTTGCGGTCGATAACACCACGGCTTCACCCGTTTTCACCCAACCGCTGCGGCTGGGCGCTGACTTGGTGATGCATTCGGCCACCAAATACCTCGCGGGCCACGGCGATTTATTGGCTGGGGCCTTGGTCACGCGCATCGACGATGAACCGTGGCAGCGCTTGCGCGACTATCGGCGCTACGACGGCGCTTGTTTGGGTCCGCAAGAAGCGTGGTTGCTACAACGCAGCATGCGTACCCTCTTTGTCCGCGTGCACGCCGCTGCCCGCAGCGCAGCCACTATTGCGGCGCACTTGCAACGCTATCGCAAGCTCAAGGTGTTGTACCCGGGACTGGCCGATGCGCCGGGCCATGCCATCGCCGCCCAGCAAATGCATGGCGGGTTCGGCGCTGTCTTATCTTTGCAGATCGGCGCCATCGACGACACAACGCAAGCGCGTGGGTTGTTGCAACACCTGCAGCTGTTCGCGAAAGCGACCTCCTTTGGCAGCACCGAAAGCTACGTCGAGCATCGTTATACAATTGAAGGCGCCGCTGGTGGCGCGCCTGCCAACTTGCTGCGACTTTCGATTGGCCTCGAAGCCATGGAGGATTTGATCGCCGATCTCGACGCCGCGTTGCGTATAGGAGGTGTTGTATGAGTCGCCCCGTGCCCATGTTGCGTATTGCCACCTGCAGCGCTTTGCCTGAACCTGATCCTGATCATCGGCCACTCGAACTTGCGCTTGCTGCCGCTGGCGTCACGTTCGAATGGGTCGCCTGGGATGATCCCAATGCAACATGGGATGCGCCGATTCCAACCGTGATCCGCACCACTTGGAACTATGTACAAGCGCATCAAGCGTTTGTGGCATGGACCCAGCGCGTCGCCGCTGCCGCGCCTTTATGGAACCCGCCCGACATCATCGCTGGCAATGTTCATAAAGGCTATCTCTTGCAGTTGGCAGACCGCGGCGTTGCCACCGTGCCAACCCATCTGCTGGCCCAAGGCAGC
>JAKQOD010000150.1 GCA_029565465.1 Deltaproteobacteria bacterium | reverse complement strand
CGCGATCAAAGCGCGGCATTTCGTTGAGCTCGCCGAAGTGCACCGCGGCACCTGGGGTACTGATGAAGTGCATCAGGTGCTCTTTTTGCCCATGTTCGGCCAATGACGCGGCGGATGCCCCTGCAACCCAGGCTTCTTTGCTGTGACAGTCACCGCACGCTTCGTCAAATACCTTGCCACCCGCTGCTACTTTTTCTGGCGGCATCGCGGTGCCGTTTTGCGCTTCGAGCCAATCGAGCACAGCTTCCATGTCGGGCGGTGGTAGCTCGACCGGCTTCATGGCTTCTTCTTTTTTGGCTAGCTTGGTGCGGCCATAGAAGCGATCGCCACTTGGGTCTTTGAGGAACGCTGCCAAATACGCGCGGCTGCCGTAGCCCGCGGTGATTTCGGGACCTTTGCGGTCGTCGCCGTTGTGGCAATCGGCGCAGGCATTTTTGTAGATCATGCGTGCGCGATACATTACCGGCGTCGTAAACACCGCCGTGCCACCTGCGATCGGGACCCCGTGCAGCTTCGCCAAGCTGCGCGCGCGCTCAGCTTTTTGATCGTCGAGCTTTTGCCGTTCGGCGAGTTGCGCGTCGTTGGCGTCAGTCTGCAACGACACCATCGTCAGCGCCGTCACGGCCGCCATCAAGCCCAAGCCAAGCGTGAGCGGCACAATGCGCTGCCGCAATGCCGTTGTCGGCGCGCGGTCGATAAACGGCATCATCATCAACAAGCCGATGGCGACTGCAGGTGCGCCCATGGCGGCTGCGACTTCCCACGAGCCAAACAAGTGACGCAGCTCAAACAGCCAGCGGAAAAACCACAACGGCCGAGCGTCGTACGCTGCCGACGGGTCCGCTGGTGCGCCGAGGCCGGCGCCATGGTGGCTGATGGTCCAGCCCACGACAACCGCCATGCACACCGCCATCGCAAGCAAATTGCGAAACGTTTGATCTGGCCAACGCGATGTTTGTTTCGCTAGTTGCGCTTCCGACAGCGACCAGCGTGGGGTAGGGCCATGTTTACGTGCAAGTACAATGTGGGCGCCCACCAAGCCAAGCATCAACGCCGGCAGAACAAACACGTGCAACGCATAAAAGCGCATCACCGTGAGGTTGCCGTACTCATTGCCTGCTTGGGCTACTCGACGAATGGTTTCGCCAACCACCGGCGTCGACGCTGCGATACCGACTTCAACCCGCGAAGCCCAATAGCCGGCTTGGTCCCACCGCAACACAAAGCCAGTGACGGCGATGCCCATGATGAGCACCATGCTCAGAATGCCGATCCACCAGGTCAGCTCGCGTGGGCGGCGGTACGCGCCCCACACAAACGTCTGCAACATGTGAATGCCGCACACGATCACCAACGCCGACGCTGCATACAAGTGTACGCCACGCACCAGCCAACCCAAGGTGAGCTGATCTTCGATGTAGGCAACGGATGCCCAGGCGTTGTTGCCTGAAGGGCTGTAGTAAAATGCCAGCACCACGCCTGTTACGGCTTCGAGCGCGATGAGCAGCACCAGCATCCAGCCGAACACATACGCAAATGATGCGCCTCCTTTGAGCTTGGGACTCGAAGCCAACGCAGCGCGATAGCCCGTGCGGGCATCGAGCCAATCCGTCAACGCTGATACTAACTTCATACCAACGTCCTTGCTGCCGTGCCTTGACGATAGGTGACCCAACGCAGTTTCAACCGGCCGCCGACCACTTCGATCGGCAGCGGATCCATGCCGCGTGGCGACGGCCCGGTGGTGCGTTCACCGTTCGGTTCAAAGAAGCTTTCGTGACAAGGGCATTGGAACACGCCTTTTTTGTCGCTCCAGCCAATCGCACATCCTAGGTGCGGGCAAATCGACGACAACGCGACAATTTTATCGCCGGCTTGACGCTGCACCCAGGCTGCGCCAAGCGAAACATTTTCCGAGGCGTTCCATGCATCGCGAATTACCGGCGCAACCACGTCGAGTTTGATCGGCGCCGCACCAACCACGAGTCGTTCCAGGCTGCCGACATCAATGGGATCCGATGGGGTTGTCACAATCGTGCGGTTCGTGGGATCGCCCAACACGCGCAGCGCAGGCACCAAAATCGCTGCGCCCATGCCGCCGCCAAGCGCGCAGCTTGCAAGTTTGATAAAGCGCCGCCGATCCGGCTCAATGAGTGGCTCGGCGGGTGGCTTGGTTGTTTCATCGCTCGGCTTGTTGGCCATGCACGACGGTACCAAGTCAGCGTGCTAAATCGAAATTATGGATGCGCGAAATCGCCGGAGATTAGCCAAGCGTGCGTTCTTCGCGTTCTTGATCTTCTTTGCATTTGATGCAAAGTGACGTTTCAGGACGAGCTTCGAGGCGTTTTTTGCCGATCGGTTCGTCACAAACATCACAGGTGCCGAAGCTGCCGTTTTCGATCTTTTTGAGCGCGAGATCGAGCTTGGACAACAAGCTCTTTTCTCGACCGCGCAAGCGGAACTCAAACGACTGGATGTACTCGCTACTAGCGAGGTCCATTTCATCGGGCAAGTCGTTGGTGTCTAGCGTCATATTTTCAGACAGCGTCAGACGTGCTCGATCAAGAACCGCGCGACGCTTTTCCTCAAGCATCTCTTGGAACTTCTTGAGCTCTTTTTTATTAAGTGCCTTGGCGGCGGATGCAGCAGCTGCAGTTGACACGATGACCTCCCCAGATGGGCCCCGCGAAAAGCGGGCCGCTACAATAATGACGCCGAGCGCTGCGCACAACCCCGAAACGACCACCATCTTGGCTAATTCGTGAAGATCTCAGGTTCTTACATTGGGGTACCTCTTGACACGATGTGAGCAAAAGCGCTGAACTACCAACACTATGGCCGGATCTGACAAGCGCAAACAGTCCCTCTACTTCCCTGACGAAATGCTCAAGGAAATCCAAGACGAAGCTACGCGGCAAGACCGCTCGCTATCTTGGATTGTGCAAAAGGCGTGGAAAATCGCACGCAAAGAAATCATGAAATATCCGTCGGTGAACGAGTTCCCCGGCGAAGAAGACGAAAAAGAAATCGCTTAACTTGCGGCCTGGTCAAGGGCCAGGTTTTGGGCCCGCAACCCGATCGGCGCTCCGATCGGGCTTTGCGGTGTCCAACCTCGACGGCGCTCCGCTTTTCTACGAAGTATGGGGCGAGCCGAGTATTCGTCGTTCGCCATTGTTGCTGCTCGATGGCATCGGTTGCGACGGCTATGTGTGGCGCTACATTCGTGAAGCGTTTTTGGATCGTCGTAATGTCCATGGTCACTATCGCGGCCATGGTCGCACCCCGGTGCCCGACGACTTTACCCATTTGTCGTTAGCCGACTTGGCTGATGACAATGCTGCCATTCTCAACGATGCCGAGGTCGAATCGGCCGTGCTGATTGGGCACTCGATGGGGGTGCAAGTTGCCCTTGAATTTATGCGGCGACATCGCGCGCGCGTGCGCGGCTTAGTCTTGTTATGTGGTGCACCGTCCCATCCGTTGCGAACGTTTCGGGGCTCGGCATCGCTCGAAAAAGTCCTGCCAACCGCACAAACTGTGGTGTCGCGTTTTCCTTCCATCGTCAACCGCGTTTCGAAGTGGGTGTTGCCAACGCGCTTGGCGTATGAAGTTGCCGCGCGAACTGAGATTCGCCGTGACGCCGTCGATATTTCGGCGTTCATGCCGTATCTCGAAGGCGTGGCTCAAATCGATTCGCGGCTATTTGTTTCAACCCTCGCGGCAGCGGCAGCGCATTCGGCCGACGACATGTTGAGCAGCATCAAGGTGCCGACGTTAATCGTTGCTGGCGGCAAAGACGGCTTCACACCACCGGCTCGCAGCCACGAGATGGCGGCCGCCATCCCAGGTGCCCGGTTGCTTGAGCTTGAACATGGCTCCCATACTGCGCCGCTCGAGGAGCCCGATGTGGTTAACAACGCCATCGCTGATTTACTGACCGCCATTGACCGGCCGACGTGGGCCTAAGTGGACTGGGTCGGTTGACCCCAACCACGTGATGCGCGAGATCATCACAACGTCTGAATTGAATATGAATTTCATTCAATTCCTGTGGAAAACTAACCTTGTTCTGTAATTTGAATTACTAAAATATCAGATATGACTGCGGCGCAGTGTCGCAGGGATAAATTTACAGGTTTCACAAACGAAATTGCTCGCTTTTCAAGAAGTGTTAGGGCAAGGTCCGGTTCGCTGACGCGGTGCGCCTTGGGAGTTCTACCCGCTTTCGTACCGCTAACGTCGCACCATTACTGGGGAAATCTATGGAAACCGAAAAACCAATGACTCGTCCTGTCCTCCGCCGTCCTGAAGACGACAATGATGGGTTGGTAGCTCTACCACCAGTTACGCAAGTTCGCGCCCGCCTGCGTTCGACCGTCAAAGAGTTTGCGGTTTCGCAACCTGGCCGCCGTGCCGCTGCATTAGCCGCGGTTTGGATTGCAGCCACTGGCAATGAAGCTGACCTGACCCACTACGACCCTGAAGAAGCCCTGCGGACGTACCGCTTGGTGGAATCGGAACTGCGGGCGGAGCTGCGCATTAGCCTGGGCCGTGCCATCACCAACGAACCACACGCGGCAACTCGCAACACGATGATCACGATGCTCGAGCACCTTGAAGAGCTCGAAGCCGCAGCTGTGGCCCCGCGCCCAGCTCGCCGCCGTCGTCGCCGCTAAGCTTGCGGTACGCGGTGCGTACATAAATTTTGCGATTTGCGCCAAAACGCGCAACGCTATTTTCTGTGAGCACCAAACTGCGTGAACATCCGCGCTACGCCCATGTCGCGCACGTCGTCGTTTATCTTGGCGGCCAAGTCTGCCACGGCCGTACGACCAACGTGTCGCGCGGTGGGCTCTGCGTTTCGGTTGATACGGCAATCGAGCTCGGCATCGACGTCGACCTCGATATTTCGCTCGTCTTCGACGACGAAGCCGAGTCCGAGCCATTGCGCCTGCCTGCACGTACGGCGTGGTGCACGGCGGTTGATCTGGGCTTCCAGCTTGGCTTGTCATTTCGGCCGTTGGCCGCAACCGACTCGCGTTACCTGCAGATGTTTTTGAAGTTCCTCGAAAACGAAAGCCGGTCAGCAAGTTCTGACACAAGCGAAGACATCTTTGGTGCAGCAATCGCGCGGGGCAAAAGTTAACCCGGTTGGTTCGCGCATTGGTCGAACCTCCGCGTAAACTAATTCGCGGTGGCGTACAATGTGCGCACACGAATCGTCCACCTTGCGCGCCTTAACGCGATGCGATGCAAGTGATTTCAGTGGTTTACAATATGGCACGGTCGATGCTTTCTGACATGAAGCCCACTCGTTGTGGTGGGCTTTATCCAACACAAGGCAAAATCATGACCGATCGTGAAAGTAGAACCAGGGCAGTGCGGATTTTGGCCAAGTCAATTTACAAAGACTTGCAGGTGCAGGGGTTCGATGAAAAGCAGATCGTCGCCTTGGCGACCGAGTTGATCAGCGAAGTAACCAATACGATTTCGAAAGATTCCTCCCGCGACGAAAAAGCGCACGCCACCGCATAGCTGCGGTATCGAGGCAGCGGGTCGCTTGAGTCGCTTGAGTCGCTTGTACTAAAGGCCAGAGCGCACTACGTTTCGCCCGCAATGGCAAAAACTCGAATTGGCATCAATGGATTTGGCCGAATCGGCCGTGGTTTTGTTCGCTGCCTCGCTGCGCAGCGCGATTTGTTCGATTTGGTTTTGATCAACGATCTGACCGATGTCGCAACGCTGGGCCACCTGTTAAAGCACGACTCGGTGCATGGCCACTATCCAGGCACAGTTACCGTCGACGGCAATTCGCTAGTTATCAACGGCGACAAAGTGCTCATTTCGGCTGAAAAAGATCCAGCCGCCATTAAATGGAAAGACCACGGCGTCGACATCGTCATCGAATGTACGGGCCGCTTCGTCGACAAAGAAAGCGCTGGTAAGCATCTGTTGGGTGGCGCCAAGAAGGTGTTGATCAGCGCACCTGCCAAGAATCCAGATGTCACGCTGTGCTGCGGCATCAACCTGGAAGTTTATCAACCCGCATCACATCACGTGATTTCGAATGCGTCGTGCACCACCAACTGCTTGGCGCCGGTGGCCAAAGTGCTGCAAGAGTCGTTTGGTATTGTGTCGGGCTTGATGACGACCATCCACTCGTACACCAACGATCAACAAATTCTCGATTTGCCACACAAAGACCTGCGCCGTGCACGGGCGGCGGCGTTGTCGATGATTCCGACCACCACCGGCGCTGCCAAAGCGCTCAAAGAAGTGTTGCCATCGATGGCTGGCAAGCTCGACGGCATGGCGATTCGCGTTCCAACGCCGAATGTTTCGTTGGTTGACCTTACGGTCAAGCTTGAAAAGAAAGCGACCGCTGAAGAAGTTAACGCAGCGATGCGTGCTGCTGCCGCAGGGCCACTCAAAGGTATCTTGGCGGTTTCCGATGAACCGCTGGTGTCGGTCGACTACAACGGCGATCGCCATTCGTCGACGGTGGATGCTGCGTTGACCACGGCGTTGGGCGATCAAGTCAAAGTGATGGCTTGGTACGATAACGAAATGGGCTATTCGCAACGTCTGTTTGATTTGGCTGCGTTTGTCGCCGCCAAGCTGTAATTGCCGCTGATTGGAGATTGATATGAGCAACGGACTTCCTGGCGGCATCAAACATGTTAGCGAACTCGCCGTTGAAGGGCGCCGCGTTTTTGTGCGCGTCGACTACAACGTGCCGCTATCCAAAGACAAACGCGTGACCGACGATGCCCGCATCGCGGCAACCTTGCCCACGCTCAAGCACTTGCTCGATCGCGGTGCGCGCGTGATTTTGGGTTCACACTTCGGTCGGCCCGACGGCAAAGTGAACCCGCAGTACTCGATGGAACCAATCGCCGCGCGCCTCGCCGACTTGCTAAAAGTTGATGTGACGTTGGCGGATGAACCGGTTGGCGACGGCGCGCGCAAAGTGGTGAACGACGTGCGTGACGGTCACGTCGCGATGTTGGAAAACCTGCGGTTCGATCCAGGCGAAGAAGCCAATGACGAAACCTTTGCTCGCACGCTCGCTTCGTACTGCGATGTGTATGTGAACGATGCCTTCGGCACGGCGCACCGTGCCCACGCGTCGACGGCAGGGATGGTGAAGTTCGTCGCCGAAAAAGGCGCCGGCTTTGTGATGGCGAAAGAAATCGAAGTTTTGTCGCGTTTGTTGGGCAACGTCGATCGGCCCTATTTGGCCGTCGTCGGCGGCGCCAAAGTGTCCGACAAAATTGAAGTGTTGGATGCTTTGCTCGAGCGCGTCAATGCCATCGTGATCGGCGGCGCCATAGCCAATACGTTCTTGGAAGCCAATGGCAAACAGCTCGGAAAAAGCCGAGTTGAACGCGAAAAACTGCCGGTAGCGCGCAACTTCTTGCGCAAAGCGGTGGAGCGCGGTGTGGTGGTGCATCTGCCAACCGATGTGGTGGTGGCGACTGGGCTTGAAGCAACCGAAGCCAGCGTTGCCAGTGTCGACGGTATTGGCGCCGAGCAAATGGCGCTCGATATTGGGCCGCAAACCATCACTGCTTTCGCGGACGTCGTGACCCAAGCCCGTACCGTTTTTTGGAACGGCCCGATGGGCGTGTTCGAAAAGCCGCTGTTTGAAAAGGGCACCATGGCAATCGCGCGGGCGATGGCCGCGAACAAGATGGCCCTTACGGTGGTTGGTGGTGGCGACAGCGCTGCCGCGATTGCACAAGCAGGCTTGGTCGCCAGCGTGACCCACGTGTCAACCGGTGGCGGCGCTTCGTTAGAGTTTGTGCAAGGCATCGACCTGTCTGGTATCGCAGCGCTGCGCGGCTAACACTGCGCTGCGCGGTGCGAAATCCTCGAATCGAGGTGCACAAGCGCTACAACGCGCAGCAGCAGTGCTACGATATTGCAGCAAGTGTCTGGTAAGCGTGTCATCATTTACGATCCAGCGCGACGGTTAGCCGGTGAGCTACGCGCTGCGGCCGAACGTGCAAATGCCGAGCTGATCGAGTGCGTAGACGCAGTCGAATTGGTTGGCTTGGCACAACAGGCCGACTTGATCTTGTTGCCGCAAGCCGCAGCTGCAGATGTCGACGCAGCGATTGGTACTCCTCGGTGGGTGGTTGGCGATGCGAAGGATGCGGCACGGGTGGCTGGTGCAGCCGCAACGGTTGGCGCAGTGGGGGTATTCCTATTGCCCGTTGCACCCGACGCTTTGGCGACGGCGCTGGGTGGCGAGCCAACATCAAATGAAGTGGATTTAGCGCGGGCCCGCAGCTTGGTTGCGACCTCGTTGGTTGACATGACCTCGGCGGCAGCGGACGCGCTCAAAGCGGTCGCTGACAGTTTTGCTGCCAACGATTGCATTGTTTGGTGGCGTGATGGCGAAAGCATGGTGCCGACCGGCTCGCGCGAGTATCCTGATGATCAATATCGCGCTGCGATTGCCGCCGCAGCGCGCATTTCGGCAGCCTGTGGCGGCTCGGTGATTGGCGGCGCGCCTAAACGGTCGGTCATTGCCGAAGCCTTGCGGTCGTCGAGCAATGAAGTCGCTGGCTTGGTTGCGATCGTGTCGGATCGTGGCCGTCGGTTCTCGGTTGCCGAGCGCAGCGACATCAAAGCCATTGCTGCGCGGTTGACGCGCGAGCTGTCGTTTTTGAGCAGCCATCGCCGCTTGGTCGCCGAAGGCGAGCGCTTGTTAGCGTCGAGC
>JAKQOD010000146.1 GCA_029565465.1 Deltaproteobacteria bacterium | reverse complement strand
ACTTCCGAGGTCACCGACGCCATCAACAATTGTTTCTCGACGATCTCGCGTAGGTACGCTTGGAAAAACGGCGAATCAGCACCGTGCCGGGCCATGCAAGCAACTTGAATATGATGCATTGCCAGCACCATGCCGCTGGCGCCGCAGCCTTGCGCTAACGTTGCACATTGCGCTGCAAGTTCGGCCATACCAGCGCCGGCGCCGCCGAATGCTTTCGGCACCGATGCGCTCAACAAACCTTCACGCTTCAACGCTGCAAACGTTTCCGACGGGAAGCGATTCTCCGCATCGACCGCGGCCGCATGCACGGCTGCAACTTCATGCGCAACGCGATGCGTACGCGCAATCAAGTCGCTGTTTTTGGCGGTGATCCGAGCTGTCCCCTGCAAAAATGTGTTGGCACTCACGCCGCGATTATAAGCCTGTGTGTAAACACTCGGTAGCGTTTCACGTACGCAATAATCGTCCGCTGCGAATATTACTGTTTAAACATTTTTTCGCAGCATCGGGTCAAGTCGCCCAGATTGATCCAACGCTGCCAAATCCGTGAACCCGCCAATGGCGTTATCGTCGATAAAAATCTGCGGCACCGTGGTGCGGCCGGTAGTATCGGCCAACCAACGTCGCACGTCTGGCGAGCGGCTAACGTCGATTTGTTCAAACTCGATTTCTTTACTACGCAAAAGTCGCAACGCTGCATGGCAATAGCCGCACGTCGCGGTGGTGTAGATCTTCACTTTTGCAGGCATGGCTACGTCTCGCTTTTTGAGTCTTCAGACAAGTAGGCCAAAATAACTTCGTCGAGACTCTTTTCCGAAATCGCGCGTGGCTGATTTGGATTTTCAACTTCGCGTGCACTTCGCACCCGCGTTTGAGTTTGAAAAACCGGGCTGTTACGACTCGGCGAACCGACGACAACCGCAGGCTTGGACATCACAACACCAGCACCAGTGCTGGCGCGACGGCGCGGCGTGGCCAGTGTAGCTGGCACAACCCGCGTTGGGGTGCGTGGACGAGCGCCAAGCGCTGCAGGTGCCGTTGCGGTTGGTGGCGTTGCAGGCGTTGCAGCAAGCCCCGGCCGGCCAGCCATCGGCGGAGTGATTGGTGTGCTTACGCGGCTCGGCGGCGGTTGGCTAACTTGTGGCCCCGTTGGCTTGCGCGCAGCGGTCCCAGGTTTGATCACGGGCACGGGTGGCACCTGCGACGAATACTGCCCGGTCGGCTTTTTGGCGGCGCCTTGTACCGTCGCTGAAACCGCCGCGCCTGGATTAGGCTGCGCGCGCACTGGCTCGTCAGAGGGAGCAGCCTGCGACGATGGCCGGCGGCGATGTTGCGCATATTCGCCACTGCGATGTTCATTCGAACCCGGCGGCGGTTCCACCGACGGCATTGCAGGCGAATGAATCTCGGCGATTTCCTCGCTGCTACCGTCGGCAAGATCCTCGGTTGCAGTATTCACTTCAGGTGGCGTAATTGCTGGTCGCACCGCCGAGTTGCGTGGCATGACGCGGGCTGGGGTTACCGTGCGGGGCGTGGTGACCGTGCGCGGCGCGGCCAATTCGCCGGTTGGCATCGTGCCAAACGACGACAGCGTACCTGCAAGATCCTCGGTGGAAACCCGCCCTTGCGGCGCTGGCGGCAATGGCGAAACCGAATCAGTTTTGCGCCGCAAACTTTCGCCTGCGGGTGCCGTTCCGAGCATGGTCGACTTCGGACCGCCAGGTAGTGGTGGAATCGCTGGAATGTGCGGCACTGGAACTGGACCCGTGCCAGGTTTCTTGGGCGCAACCGCCGCTGCCGCTGCGGCTGGCATGATGCTGGGGGCAACCGGTTCGTCGACGAGGATTTCGCGCGAAAGCCGTTCGGTTGGTTCGGTAGCGTCGACGTTTTTCAACCCGAGTTCGTCGGGTAACGGCGATTCGTTGCCAACATTGCCAGCAACGGCGCTCGCCGCTGGCACCAACCCAGGCGTATCACCCAAGTACTCATCAATTTTGGCGTCGAAGGTGCCGCGGCGCAGCTCTTTCATCACAGCTTTGTGCTGCGACTGCATCAACAGCTTGATGCCTTCTTCGACGGTGCCAGCGTCATAAACCAGCTTGCGCGTCGAAACGATCACGCCGCCGTGAAACAGGTGCGTGAAAACGTGCGGAGCCTTCAGCCCAGAATCTTCGGTTTGAATGTGGAAAATCAAACCTCGATACTGGACGTTGTGGTTGTACCCGAGAATGGGGGACCGCTTAACCGACACCGACAACGAGATTACCACGGCTGGCGATAACTTGCTGGCCTTGTAATTCCTCTTTGTGGCTGCTACTAGAAGGCAGCCTGGGCGTCGATCTGGGCTTTCACCTCCTACCGGCCGCCGGGCCAAAAAAGTAAAGATCCCGTGTCTACTTCTGAGTCGAAATTCGTTGAGCTTGTCCGCAACTGGCTGGTCTCCCTACCGCACGACATCAAGACCGCATTTGATGCACTTGACGACGAGAACCTGCCTCGCGAGGCCCGCGAACTCGCGGTCGGTACCATCATCTACATCGTTTCCCCACATGACATCATTAGCGACCGCAATGACGCCATCGTGAGCTTTGTTGACGATGCGATTCTGTTGCGTTTGGGCCTGGCCAAAATGACGGCTGCCGCTGGAGAAGACGGCGCGGATTTCCGCGGCCGTTATCCAGAACTCTTCGATAGCTTGGAAGCCGATTGGGCAATCTGTCGTGGTGTGCTTGGCGATCTCGCCGGCTGGCTCGAAGCCAAGGTCGGCACGCTTAAGTCGATCGACTATAAAGGTAAGAAAATCGCTAAGTTCCTCGACGATAGCGATTCGCGCGAACAGCTGTTCGAAGACGGCTTGGTATTCCGTACCGACTACCCAGTCGACGAAAAATACATCGCCGACCGCCTCAAAAAGGCCTCGACCATCATCGACGCTTTGCGCCGCGCCAAAGCCGAAGAAGCTCGCGCCAAGGGCTTAACCGCTTAATTTCACAGCGTTTCTCTGCGCGGGTGGCTGGCACCCGTTTCCGGGTCGGCTACAAATCGACGAGTTCAAAACCGGTGAACGGTTCGCCCAAAAACCGTGGGGCCGTTTCTCTGCGCGGGTGGCTGGCACCCGTTTCCGGGTCGGCTACAAATCGACGAGTTCAAAACCGGTGAGCGGCTCGCCCAAAAACCGTGGGGCTAGCTCATCGAGCCGCGTGGTGTCGGTAGCAAACGCATCGAGCCGGCCAGCAAGTTCACGTCGATTGTCGATCGCACCAAGAACTTGGCGCGCAGCTTCGGCCATCGCGGTGGCCGAATCGACGATTGTCACATCGCGCTGAGCAATCTGCATCGCCACGCGGCTGATCGCCTTACGCAGCAACGGATAGTGCGTACAGCCCAAGACCAACGTGTCGATCGCAGGATCGCGTTGCCACAGCTGCAACAAATAGCGCCGCGCCACAGCGTCGGTAATTTCGTCGTCGATCCAGCCTTCTTCAGCCAACGGCACGAACAGCGGACACGCCAAGGCTGTCACATGCGCTGCAGGGTTGCGCTCGGCGATCGCCCGTTCGTAGGCACCCGAACGAATCGTCCCAAGGGTACCGATCACTGCAATCCGGCCATTGCGCGTCGCCGCCAAGGCAGCACTTGCGCCCGGCTCAACCGCACCGATCGTTGGCACCTCCGACGCTGCCTGCAACGCGGGCAGCGCTTGTGCCGACGCGGTATTGCATGCGATCAGCACCAACTTGACGCCTCGATCGAGCAAAAACTTTTGGCAACCAAGCGAGTAACGCTCAACCGTGCGTGGGCTCTTATTGCCGTACGGTACGCGCGCGGTATCGCCGAGATATATGATGTCTTCGCCGGGCAGCACTTGCCGCAATGCACGCACCACGGTGAAGCCACCGACTCCGGAGTCGAACACTCCGATGGGACTACGCTTACTCATTTGCTGCCCCAAGATGCCGCAATTTTTCGCAGCTTACGATCCGGAGTGCGCCTTAATGTCTCGGTGGCGAATTCGCTGGCCATCACACACCAACGCGTTAACGACGCTTTCGCTTCCCAGCAGTTGCAGCTGGTTTCGTGTTCGCTAGCTTCTCGCCTTCGAACTTCCACAGTAACTGTAGGAAAGTCATAGGTTTTTCTGCCAGCTCGCGATGGTAGCGGGCAATGCCGGGAATACAGCGGTCCGCTTTGGGCAGCTGTTTATTGGTGATACGGCCTTGCACGGGGTTGGCCCTGAGCAGATCTCGTGCCAATAGGTATTATTCTCATATCTTACGGGTTTGCCGTTTGAGTTCCTTCGATGCTTGGGCCCGCTGGAAAGTGTTAGGCTGCAGAGATGATCCGGTTCGTCACGTCGCTGGTTTGGGTTGCCCCGCTGAGCCTTGCTGCCTGCAGCTTCGCTGCTAACAGTGCCGCCGATGCAACCGTCAAAAAGGATGCTGTAACGGTCGATGCCGCGATCGACGCGCCAGGTAATTGCACACCCACGTGCAGCGGTAACAAGGTGGTCTGTGGTGTAGCGGAGACCGTTTGCCCATTAACCTGCTCGGCCACGGGTGGCGCACATTGCACGCAATACACGCCATCGAACGGCGCAACCCTTGCTGACCTCGATACCATCGTTGACGGGTCCGGCGATCTCGTGGTTGCGGCAGCGCTGCGCATCAACAGCGACAATGGCGAGATCAAAGATGTGGCGCAAAACACGACGCGTCGAACCGCTGGCGAAGGCGTCGAAAATGGCATTCGATTTCGAGCCATTTCCAACTCGATTGCGCTGTTAGCCTTCGATGATTTCTCGATCGACAGTGGTGGCAGCGTGCGCGTCATCGGCAATCGTGCGCTGATCATTCTGGCGCGCAACAACATCACGCTGATGGGCGAAGTCGATATCGACGGCGGTCGTGCTGCCGACAATTCGGCCAATGGTGCCGGTGGCGGTGCCGGTGCGGTTGGCGCAAGCGCTGCAACGGGTTGTTCAGCGGGCCAAAACGGTGGCAACAACAATGGGTTTGGCGGCGGCGCCGGCGGCGCGTTTGGATTGGCTAGTGGCAAAGGTGGTTCCAATCTCGGCGGTGCTTCGAGCCCACGCTGCATGGCGCTGCTGCGTGACAACCTCCAAGGCGGCAGCGGCGGTGGTCGCGGTGGTGACACCGACACCGGTGGGGCTGGCGGCGGCGGCGGTGGCGCGATTCAATTTAGCGCGCTGTTGTCGATCCAAGTCGGCGCCCAAGTCGGCGCGTTGTTGCATGCCAACGGCAGCGGTGGCCAAGCCAAACAAGCTGACAAACGTGGCGGAGGCGGCGGTGGCGCGGGCGGCGGCTTTTTGTTCGAAGCGCCAAGCGTCACCATTGCGGCAAATGCCATCGTCGTCGCCAACGGCGGCGCGGGCGGCGACGGTAAAGACACGCCCAACGGCGATGGCCAGCCCGGCCAACGCGATACCACCGACGCCAAAGGCGGTGGCAATGGTGGCAACGGTGGTTCGGTTGCGTCGCCAGCCAACAACGGCACTGGAAATGCGAACGATGGCGGTGGCGGTGGTGGCGCCAGTGTTGGCAAGATTGAAGTTCGCGCTGGCAACGCAGGCCCAGTCAACGCAAACGCAATTGTCTCGCCAACGCCTGCGGTCAACGTGTTGACGGGCATCTAGCGCCGACCGCGGCCTAGATTCGTGCGGCAAACGCGAGATTCACGTAGCCGTCACCGGAATAGTCGCTTGCACCGTCGCTGCGCCAGCCATATCCGGGCCCAAGGTTGAAACCGAGCCGAACTCTCACATTGGGCCAGCCGACATCAAGCGCTGCCCGCCCGATAACCCGGGCAAATGTTAAACGATGCACCGGCGCGCCAACCAGACCGTTGTCGGCGTCGCCAGTTCTGGCGCCCGAGAAAAATGCCCCGAGGCGCCAACACAATGTACCCGAACGGTTGCACAGCGGCTTTTCGATGCCGAGGTCGAACGCGAACTCACGGTATTGAAGTTGATCAAACCGCAGCGTAGCTGAGCCTGCATTGGTGTCGTCGACCCGATAGACTCGATTGCGGTGAACCGCGCCAAAGACTTGCCAATTTGTGTTGGGCAATTGCCACCCGGCTTTGAGGTAATAGCCATCAGCAGCAAACGGCAACACCGTGACGCCAGCCTCAACGTCGACGGTGGGGGAATCGGCGGCTGCGACCGTTGCCGTCGAGAAAAGCACCATCGAAATCAAAATTGTTCGCTTCATGCTGCATCGTAAAATGCTTTCATCATTAGCGAACGCGATACGTTCTGCCAGTGGCCGGCAATCATTGGCAACCGCGGCGCGGCGAGCTACCGCATTTCCATTTCGAGCTGCTCAAGCTTGCGAATCTGATCGCGCAACGCTGCTGCGGTTTCGTATTCAAGATCCGATGCGGCGGTTTTCATTTCGCCACGCAGTTTGTCGATCACAGTGCGCAGCGATCCCAAATCGTTGACGTCGCGCAATTCGATCGCACCCAACGCGCCGCCTTTTTTGCCTTTCTTCGGCAACGGCTCGGCGATTTGCATGTCGCGAATGCCACGCGATGCAGATTTCGGGGTGATGCCGTGCTCCGTGTTGTACGCAGCCTGCAACTTGCGACGATCGCGCGTGACTTGCACAGCTTTTTGAATCGAATCGGTTTCTTTGTCGGCGTACAGCAACACTTTGCCGCGCTCATGGCGCGCAGCCCGGCCGATGGTTTGAATCAGCGATCGCTCTGAACGCAAAAAGCCTTCTTTGTCAGCATCGAGAATGCCGACGAGTGACACTTCGGGAATATCGAGACCTTCGCGCAACAGGTTGATGCCGACCAACACGTCGAACTCGCCCAAGCGCAGGCCGCGGATGATTTGCAGCCGTTCCAAGGTGTCGACATCAGAGTGTAAGTATCTAACTTTAATACCGATTTCTCGGTAATACTCAGTGAGATCTTCGGCCATGCGCTTGGTCAGCGTGGTCACCAACACGCGTTCTTGGCGCGCCACCCGGTCGCGAATTTCGGCCAATAGATCGTCGACTTGATGGCCGACCGGCCGAATTTCAATTTCGGGATCGAGCAACCCAGTTGGCCGAATGATCTGCTCCACCACCACGCCGCCAGCTTGGGCAAGTTCCCACTCGGCGGGCGTCGCTGAAACGTAAATGGTTTGCCGGCCACGCTGCTGCCACTCTTCAAACTTCAACGGCCGGTTGTCCATGGCGCTTGGCAAGCGAAACCCAAAGTTCACCAGCGTCTCTTTGCGCGAGCGATCGCCAGCGTACATCGAGCCGATCTGCGGCACGGTTTGGTGCGATTCGTCGACGACCAGCAGGTAGTCCTCGGGGAAATAATCCATCAAGGTATACGGCGGCTCGCCAGCTTTGCGGCCCGACAAGTGGCGCGAATAGTTTTCGATGCCGGAGCAAAAGCCCATCTGTTCGATCGATTCCAGATCGTACATCGTGCGCTGCTCAAGCCGCTGGCGCTCGAGCAATTTGCCTTGCGTCGACAGTTCCGCCAACCGCTCGCGCAGCTCAGCGCGAATATCAGCGACGGCGCGCTTGAGCGTATCCGCAGGCGTGGCGTAGTGCGACGCTGGGAAAATCACAGCGCGTTGCAGCGATTGGCGAGCTTTGCCACGCAGCGGATCAATTTCGCTGATGCTTTCAACTTCGTCGCCGAACCACTCGATGCGAATCGCAGTGTCGGCTTCGTACGCTGGGAAAACCTCGACGGTGTCGCCGCGCACGCGAAAGGTGCCGCGATGAAAATCCAAGTCGTTGCGTTCGTATTGCAGCTCAACCAAGCGGCGCAAAATCTTGTCGCGGTCGATCGCTTTGCCAACTTCCAGCTCCGCCGTCATCGCTGCGTATGCATCGCGTGCACCGATGCCGTAGATGCACGACACCGACGCAATAATGATCACATCGCGGCGCGACAACAACGCAAACGTTGCGGCGTGGCGCATGCGATCGATCTCTTCGTTGACGATCGAATCTTTTTCGATGAACGTGTCGGTCGTCGGCACGTACGCTTCGGGTTGGTAGTAGTCGTAGTAGCTGACGAAGTAGTGCACCGCGTTGTTGGGAAACAACTCTTTGAATTCGCCGTGCAGCTGTGCTGCGAGCACTTTGTTGTGCGCAATGATCAACGTTGGCCGATCAACTTCTTTGATCACGTTAGCAATCGTGTAGGTTTTGCCCGAGCCAGTGATGCCAAGCAGCACTTGCGCACCGTCGCCACGCTGCAGGCCTTCGACTAGTTCTTTGATTGCATTCGGCTGATCGCCGCCCGGCGGAAACGGCGATTTCAGCTCAAAGTTGGCTGGTTCACTGCCAGTGCGCGAACTGAGGCCACTGACCAAGTCCATCGTGACGCTGGCTTGCGCACGCGGCGCGGTTTCTAACGGACGTTTCGGCGCTGCGCTGGGGCGCGCCTTCTTTGCCGGCGCATTTGCTTTGCCTGGCGCTGCACTTTTGCTACGAGTTGCCACAGTGCCGGACCTTAGCGCGCAGCCGCACCCAAAGCTGTCAGTTAATGCGTGTATCCACGGCTTTTACGCGGTGTTGGATCGCGCGGACGAAACCTTGGCACATCAGCTAGTTAGCCTCGATGGCGCTGGCGCTCGAGTGCTGCAGTTGCGGCTCAAACACAGCACCCCGCAAGAACTGCGCGCCGCTGCCGCCATGGCGCGAGCCGTAACTCGTCAACACGGCGCTGCGTTGATCATCAACGACGACGTTGAGCTCGCGCTATTGGTTGGCGCCGAAGGTGTGCATCTCGGCCAAACCGATCTGCCGATCATGACCGCGCGCGAACGCGTGATGGCGTATCGGGCCGCGTTGCCGAGCGCCGTTGCAGCCGAGCTCGCGTCGTTTTGGATCGGCATTTCGACTCACACGCCGGCCCAAGTTACCGCTGCTTGCCGCAGCGGCGCCGACTACATCGGTTGTGGTCCTGTGTTCGCTACCACCACAAAGGTCAATCCCGAGCCAGTGATTGGCCTCATCGGCCTACGCAACGCTTGTAAATTGGCCACCGTGCCGGTGGTCGCGATCGGTGGCATTTCCGATCTTCACGCAACCGCGATTTATGCTGCTGGCGCCGCCGCGATTTGCGCCATTTCTGCCGTGAACAACGCCGCAGATGTTGTTGCGGCGGGCCGGCTGTTGGCGATGCCGAGCTAACGCTGCGCGTTTACTTGCACTCGAGCTTCGTGCTGATCGGGCTCTTGAGCTTGCAGCTGCCCGATAAGCAGCGATGGCCAACGCCCAATTCGCCTGCGGTGCCACACTCAGCGCCGCGCGACAGCTTGTTCTTGCAAGCATTGACCTTGGTGTCTAAGCCTTGGTCGCACCATTGGTTGTTGCCACAATCGTCGTCGGAATTGCACACGCATGAACCTTTGGTGCCGTTGACGCTGCTGCATTTGCCGCGGGTGCATTGATCGTTAACGTAGCAAGTGCCGCCCATGGCCGTTGCACCGTTGGTTACGCAGTGGCCAAATTCGCAGCGCCCACCTTGGCACTGATGGCCGCCACCGACGACGGCGCAGCTTTCGTTGTCAGCCTTTTTGGCTTCGCATTTGTTGGTTTTGAGATCAACGCCTGCGTTGCAGAACGAACCGCTTGGGCAATCACCGTCAGCCGAGCATACACACTTGCCGGCAATGGTGCCGCCGATAGCAGCACTGCAATGGCCGGTGCGGCATTCAGTGTTCATGTAACAAGCGTCGTCGAGATTCTTCGAATTTGGCGTTACGCAACGGCCGCTGGCGCAGGTATTCGATGCGCATGCCAGGTCGCGGGTGCAGATGCTGCCGTCGGTGAGTTTGCGCTTGCAGGTGTTAGCGCCGATGGTCGCCGTGCCTCGGTCGCAGAACAAGCCTGGGCCACATTCAGCGTCGTCGCTGCACTTGCCGTTGGATTTTTGCGACTTGGCCCATGCATCGCGTTCGTCTTTCGACATCTCGCAAGCGAAGTCCGATTGATCGCTGCCGCAGCGGCCTAAGCGCACGTTCATGGTATCTGGCAGCGGTTGCCGATTGCTGGCGTAGCCGCGCTCCCACATCGCAACGAATTTTTCAGCGCTTTGTTCGAGCGGCGACGTATCGAGGCCAAGCTTGCCAAGATCGGCGCTGAGATCGTCGAGCATGTCGATGCGCGCCATGCCTTTGGTATCGAATTCCGAACGCAAGCCGTTCTGCGCTGCGCTGCCTTGCAACGCTTGTTGTTGGGTGCGTTCGTCTTTGTAGGCATCACAACCACCGACGAGCTTTTTGACAAAGCTGCACGAATGGTAGGCCCAGCTGCATGAATCATCGCCGCTTGCAAAGCGTGGCCCGGTTGATTCGATCATGCCATTCATGTCGGTGCCAAACGCAACCGACATGAATGGCATGATCGAATCACCCGGGCCACGCTTTGCAAGCGGCGATGATTCATGCAGCTGGGCCTACCATTCGTGCAGCTACATGAATC
>JAKQOD010000145.1 GCA_029565465.1 Deltaproteobacteria bacterium | reverse complement strand
TTCGCCGCCGCCATGCGTGTGAGCGTTCGTGTATCGCTGATTCGACTCATATCGGCACCTTGAAATTCGACCTGTTGACGACAGTATATGCTCGTATAACGTTACATGTATAACTGTTATGAATCAATATTTACGATAACTCTCATTATCGAAATAGAATAACCAGTACAGACGAATACCGCCCCACGAAATCGTTGAGACCCGCCACCGCAAAACCGAGCAGTGAAATGCCGTTTTCCCCGCCACCTGCACCATCGCCTTTGACTCGACTCAGCGCTAACGAGTTACCTGCGGCCACGAAGCTCGATGGCCGCGACGGTTCAAACCGTTCGCGCGCGGCAACCTGCCAACTAACGGCGACGAACGACATTGAGGCGGTGAGCGCATGGCTCGCCGAATACGCGGGCACACCGCATACGCTGCGCAGCTATCGTAAGGAAGTCGAGCGCTTATTGCTGTGGGCTACCCGCTCGTGCGGCAAAGCGTTGTCGAGCCTCTCACGCGAAGACTTATTGGCGTACGAAGCCTTTCTGGGTGATCCGGGAGAGGAGTGGCTGAACCGGGAGCTGCCTCGTCACGGAAACAACCGTCGCTTGTTTGAGCGCGCGTTGGCACCTAGCAGCGTGCGTCACGCGATGGGGATCGTGTCTGGCCTGTTTGCTTACCTAGTTGCTGCGGGGTATCTGGCGGGGAATCCTCTGGCGCTGCGTCGTCGTAGGAAGGCGGACCGCAAACCCGCGAAGGTGGAGCGATATTTGGATCACGCGACGTGGCAGTTTGTGTTGGATTTTGTAGATCATTGGTCGCAAGAAACCGTGCGGGATCGACAACATTTCGAACGCGTGCGTTGGGTGCTGCGTTTACTGCATGGAACTGGTTTGCGAGCATCGGAAGCGGCAAGCGCTCGCGCAACCGATTTGATACTTCGTCGGGGGAATTGGTGGCTTCGGGTGCTGGGTAAAGGGGACGTCGAGGGCGACGTGCCAGTGGGTTCAGAGTTAATGCAGGCGTATGCGCGGTATCGGGTGTTTAACGGGTTACCGGCAGCGATTTCACCTGATGACGCGAGCCCGCTGGTCATGTCGATTGCGGGAAATCACGACCAGTGTTTGACGTCGACCGCGATTTATTTGATCGTGAAGGATATTTTTCTACGCGCTTCGGAAGCGCTGGATGCCGAAGACCCGACCGTAGCATCCGTACTCCGGCGCGCGTCGACACATTGGTTGCGGCATACCGCTGCGACGCATCAAGCCGATGCCGGAACCGATCTTCGATTTATTCAAAAGAACCTTCGCCATGCGTCGCTTGAAACCACGGCGTTGTATTTGCATGCTGAGGATGATCGAAGGCATCAGGCTACTGTGATTCCGTCATCCAAACTGGGAATGGCCTAATCTCACGCAGGATTACGGGCCACCACCGTACAAAAGCGTTTCAAAGTGTCGTTTGGCGCGGCGAAGTCGCTGAACTCCATTCGCTCAATCGTCCACCCTTCAAATTCATCTTGCAACGCCATCGGTGCAAACAAGCAATGATCGGTTGGATCGAACATGTCTATGTAGGTTGTGCCCTCGACTAACACATTGACAACCACGACACCGCCGGGGCGCACATGAGCTTTCAAATCTGCGAGAATATTTATGGCTCTCGCACAGTCAAAGAACATCAGTAAACCGATGGAAACGATGGCGTCGTAGGTGGCTACCAGCGGATAGTCACGCAGGTCGGCAAGTGCTGCGTAAACGGGCAGCCCGGTGGCCGTTGCATGCGCATGAATGTGCTCGATTGCCGCCGGACTTGCATCCAGCGCGGTCACAGTGCAACCTTGGCTCGCAGCCGCGAAGGCCAAATTCCCCATGCCACATCCGAAATCGAGCACTTCGCCTGTCAGGAAAGGCAGTGCCAGAACCTCGAACGGATTCAGCACTAGTGCGACGTCGTGGGATTGCTTGCGAAACTGTTCGTCGAAAAACGCAACGCTAACTGAGCCAGTCATGGTCTCTTTCAATCAAGAAAAATGAGTGCCGAAACTTAGTGCTTGTGCGCATGATGCGCGTCCGGCACATGCGGATGGGCGTGCGTTTGCGGTCGATGAACGTGTGAATGCGAATGCCTTATGCATGGCTTTATCGACCCTACATGTGCGTGATCGTGATGATCATCCCCAGTGCCATGCACATGGCTGTGCATATGTGACAAGGCTTCGTGATCGTGCAGGTGGGCATGCTGTTCGGACAGATGCAACCACACGCCAACGGCCATCAGCCCGCCTGCCATGATCAGCGATGAGGTGATGGGCTCTCCCAGCAACAACACCGAGAGCGTTGCGCCGAGAAACGGTGCGACGGCAAAGTACGCTCCAGCCCTTGCAGTGCCGAGGTGGCGCAGCGCTATGATGAACAGCACCAGACTCACGCCGTAGCACGTGAAACCCAGCACCGCAGCAGAAACTATCGCCGACGCCGACGGCATCGTCGCGCCGAGCGCTATCGCGATGACTAGATTGGTGGTACCTGCCACCAGACCCTTGACCATGGCGATGAACGATGCGTCATTCAGCGCCACCTTGCGCGTGAAATTATTATCGAGGCCCCAGCCTAGACACGCGCCCAGCACAGCCAACGCCGCCAACCAGTTGCCGCCAGCGGTTTCTCCCCAACCAAGCACGATGCCACCGGCTACGATGCAGACGAGACCAAGCGCCACCCGGCGGTCAACATTCTCCTTGAACACAACCCATGCAATGATGGCGGTCAGAACCGCTTCCGCGTTGAGCAATAGGGACGCACCCGACCCCGTCATGCCTCGCAAACCAAATACCAGCAGTACCGGCGCAACGATACCACCCAACAAAACTGCAAGCAGCATCCATCGCCAATCGGCGCGGCTAAGTTTCGGTGTAGCCGACCTCATTACGCTGCGAGCGATGAAGAGCCCGATGCCGGAGCCCAGATACAGAAGCGACGCCAACAACCAGGGCTCGATCTGCATGAGCAGTAACTTGGCTAGCGGCGTACTGGCTCCGAACAATGCCGCAGCGAGCAGAGCGCTTGCAACCCCTACCTGTCCGGTTCGATAGTGCTGCACGGCTTAGTGCCCCGCGTGGCAGGCACACGCCTCGCCATGCGCTGCCGACACCAATTCATGCAGGATGCCGCACTCTTGAGTTGAATGGGGTTCGCCGCACTGGCGGCGTAACACGGTCAGTTGCTTCTCCAATGCACGCATACTCTTCAATCGCGCCTTGACGCGAACGATTTGCTCGTCAACGAGCACGTTGATGTCGCCACAGTCTGAGGCGGGTTGATCCACAAAATTCAGTAATCGCGTGATGTCCGCAAGCGGCATATCGAGTGCTCGACAGTGGCGGATAAAGGCCAGTCGTTCAAGGTGCGTCTTGCCGTAGCTGCGGTAGCCGTTCGCTTCGCGCGAAGGCAGCGGCAGCAATCCTGATTTCTCGTAGAAGCGTACAGTTTCCACGTCTACACCGGTCGATTCCGCCAGTTCACCAATACGCATGAGGGCTTCCTCTGACAACACAAACTGTAAAAACACAATTTTACGCTTGACTCTGTAGCGACTACAGGGTTTCTAATACTTGCCTACTTTCGCCCAATCAGTCGCCCCATGTCTTCTGCCAACACTCCCGAACACAAACCGATCTGCGCAACAACAGCCTGTTGTGATGTTCCGCCGCCTGTCGAATTAGCGAACCCGTTGCCTGCCGTCGCTTCGAACGAAAGTACGCTGTGGCGAATTTCGACGATGGACTGTGCATCGGAGGAAGGCGAGATTCGTCGTGCGCTGGAGCCGGTTGCGGGCATTCGTTCGCTGAACTTTCAGCTCGGCGCGCGCACCCTAGCAATCGATGCGGACGAGTCGGCGCTACAACCAGCGCTGGAAGCAATCCGACGCGCCGGGTTCTCGCCGCAACCTGTGACCAGCAAGCACGAAACACTTCCGTCAGCCGAAGAACATGGCGATCACGATCATGCGAGACACGATCACGGTAGCGAGCCAAAGAGCGGTTGGTCGGACGTAACGCGCTACGTCGCGGCCCTCGCCTTTGCAATCGCGGCAGAAGCGCTGTCCTTTTTCGCGCCTGATGCGATGCCGTGGAAAATCGCGGGTATGGCGCTAGCAGCCATTGCCATTGGTCTTGCTGGACTGTCCACCTACAGCAAAGGTTTTGGCGCGCTTCGGCATGGCCGATTGAACATCAATGCCTTGATGACGGTTGCCGTCACGGGTGCTTTCCTGATTGGCCAATGGCCGGAAGCAGCTATGGTGATGGCGCTTTACGCCATTGCTGAACTGATTGAGGCGCGTTCCGTGGATCGCGCTCGCAACGCTATCAAAAGCCTCATGGCGCTCGCACCAGAGCAGTCAGACGTCAAACAGGCGGACGGCAGTTATGCGCGCATGCTGTCGAGCGCGGTGCCGCTTGCGGCGGTGGTGCGAGTCAAACCCGGTGAGCGGATTCCCTTGGACGGCGTGATCGTCATCGGCAACAGCGCCATCAATCAAGCGCCAGTGACGGGCGAAAGCATTCCGGTTGATAAGCAACCGGGTGACGCCGTGTTTGCTGGCACGATCAACGAGACGGCAACGCTTGAAATCAAGATTACCGCCGTGGCGAGCAACAGCACATTGGCGCGCATCATTCACGCAGTCGAGCAAGCGCAAGGCACGCGTGCGCCAACGCAGCGTTTTGTGGATCGCTTCGCGGCCATCTACACACCCGCTGTATTCGCACTGGCGCTCGCCGTTGCGCTACTCACGCCTTGGTTGCTCGGTTGGACATGGACGCTCGCCGCGTACAAAGCGCTTGTGCTGCTGGTGATCGCATGCCCCTGCGCATTGGTGATCTCGACGCCTGTCACCGTGGTTAGCGCGCTCGCGGCAGCGGCTCGACGCGGTATCCTGATCAAGGGTGGCACGTACCTTGAGGAAGCGCGCAATCTAAAAGCCATCGCGCTCGATAAAACCGGCACCATTACTGAGGGCAAACCCAAGCTGGTGGCATTTGAAATGTTGGCGGAGAGCCATTCACGCGAAACCGCGTCAACGCTGGCGCATAGTCTTGCGGCACAATCGGATCATCCGGTGTCTAAGGCTGTAGTGGCGGGCTTGGAAGCGACGCCGCAGACCGTTGAAGCTTTCACGGCAGTCGCCGGTCGAGGAGTCAGCGGGATCATTGATGGCACGCAGCATTGGTTTGGCAATCATCGCCTCATCGAAGAGCGCGGCCTTTGCAGCCCAGCAATTGAAGCCAAACTTCAAGAGCACGAAAATCAGGGCCGAACGGTGACCTTGCTGGCGACTGACAAAGCCGTGATCGCCCTTTTTGCCGTGGCCGACACAATCAAACCTTCGTCGCGGCAGGCGGTGGCTGAATTGCTTGCATTGGGCATTACCCCCGTCATGCTGACCGGCGACAACGCGGCTACAGCCACTACCGTCGCAGGTCTTGCCGGGATCAAAGACGCCCGAGGTAACTTGTTACCCGAAGACAAGCTCAAAGCCATTTCCGACATGCAGAAGCAATACGGCGCGACCGCGATGACGGGCGACGGTATCAACGACGCGCCAGCACTCGCGCAAGCCGACATCGGATTCGCCATGGGCGGTGCTGGCACCGACACCGCGATGGAGGCAGCTGACATCGCAGTGATGAACGACGACCTGCGCCGCATCCCGGAAACCATTCGCCTGTCAAAACGGACGCACAACATTTTGTGGCAAAACATTACGCTGGCACTGGGGATCAAGGTCGTATTCATGGGGCTCGCGTTGTTCGGCACGGCAACCATGTGGATGGCGGTGTTTGCTGATATGGGGGCGAGCTTGCTGGTCGTGTTCAACGGATTACGGCTACTACGAACGCCGGAACTTTTACAGAAGTCGGTAAACTAAGGTCGTATGCGTCGGTTCATCATTCTTTTGTTGCTTTGCGTCTTGCCGCTCCAGTTTGCACTGGCAGGCGCGGTGGACGCATTCGAGCACGCGAATGAGGGGCACGCCGAACACTCGCACGCTGCTGTCGTTGATACAGAGGTCGCAGGTTTAGATACCGATAACAGCGACGATTTGTCACCGCGTAGTCACGCGGACTGCGGACACTGCCATTTTTTCCACTCAATCGCCCTGTTTGGATCGCACACCGAAGCGCTTGCCATCCCGTCTGCGCAAGTCGTTCTGTCGCCTTCGAGCGCCGATCACACAAACCGCGTAACGGCCCAGCGCCCCGAGCGTCCAAAGTGGTTGCAGCTCGCCTGATTCGGCGAGTTCGACTACTCATCTATCTCTAAGATTTCCGTGTAGCTAACGCCTCGCCGAGTTCGTCCTTTTTTGTTTCAACAATCAGGAGAATTCGATGCGCAATCCTGCGTTTCATTCGGTGTTATTACCGCTTTCAGTAGCGGCCTTCTCAATAGTTTCAGGGATCGCAACTGCGCAGACCGGGCTGCCCGATTTCACATCCGGCAATGCGGGAACAAGTGCGGCCTACGCACCCATCACGGAGCCCGCCGCGCCACTGACGCTAGCAAGGGCGCTCCAGCTCGCGCTAGCGAATAATCCAGACATCGCCGTAGCGCGCCACGAGTACGCCGCGACGGAAGGCGCTTTAATCCAAGGTCAGGCGCGTCCGAATCCTGAGCTTTCCTTCATGCAGGAAGACACGCGCAGCGCCACTCGTACCAGCGCCTTGCAACTCAACCTGCCTATCGAAATGGGTGGCAAGCGGCAGGCACGCATTGACGCATCTCAACGCGGTCGGGAACTCGCTGCCGCCGAGTTAACGCAGCGGCAAGGTGAAGTGCGGGCCGCCGTCATTGGCGCTTTCTTCGAAGTGCTCTCCGCGCAGGAGCGCATTCGGCTGGCGCAGGAAACGCTCTCGCTCACCCAACGCGTCACCGACATCACCGGCAAACGCGTAGTCGCCGGAAAAATCTCCCCCGTCGAAGAAACCAAGGCTCGCGTGGCCGAGGCTCAGGTGAAAGTCGAGCTGTCACAGGCGCAGGGTGATTTGCGTGTTTCGCGACAAAAGCTGTCATCGTTGTGGGGCAACGCGATGCCGCGCTTTGAGCGCGTGGACGGTGCCGTCGTCGATCTGCCGGAGGTTCCGTCGGTTGCAACGCTTGATCGGCGTGTGGCCGTGTCTCCCAGTCTGCGCCGCACCGAAGTTGAGCTTCAGCGCCGCGTGGCGCTGACCCGCGTTGAGCAGACCAAGCGCACGCCCGACCCAACGATCAGTCTGGGCTTGAAGCGCGCGCCCGAGTCGACCAATCAAATCCTGTTTGGCGTGTCGGTGCCTCTGCCCTTCTTTGACGGCAATCAGGGCAATCTGCTGGAGGCGTTGCGGCGCGAGGATAAGGCGCGGGACGAGATCACCGCTAACCGCCTTCGTCTGCACAGCGAAGTCCTGCAAGCGCGCGAGCGTCTGTTGACCGCGCGCACCGAAGTGGACGCTTTGCGCAATGAGGTGCTGCCCGGCGCATTGAGTGCTTTTGAGGCCGCTGGTAAGGGCTTTGACGCAGGCAAATTCAGCTTTCTGGAAACGCTCGACGCACAGCGCACGTTGATTCAAGCCAGAGTGCAATACCTGCGGGCCTTGGCGGAAACGCATCGCGCTGCGACCGAAATCGAACGCTTGCTGGGCGAACCGTCCGTCGAGCAAAAGCAATAGGAATGGATCATGGCAACGCAATTTAAACAACCGTTGATGAGTAACGGCAAGAAACAGCTAGTCGCAGTCTTGGTGATATTGGCGCTAGGGGTAGGTGCCGGTGCTTACCTGCTGCGAACTGACAAACCGAAAGACGACGATGGTCACGGCCACGGGGCTGCGGCCCACACTGAGGCCAAAGCGGGCGAACACAAGGCTCACGCAGGTCATAGCGATGCTGAAGGCAAGGCAGGCACGCCCACCAAAGGCCCCAAGGGAGGCAAGCTCTTCGTCGAAGCCGGTTATGGCCTTGAGATGACGATCTTCGAAACCGGCGTTGAGCCCGAGTTTAGGATTTACACCTACAAGGACGGGAAGCCCATCGCACCGACCTTAAGCAAAGTGACGGCCACCATAGAGCGGCTTGGACGTAAGCCGCAAGAATTCATCTTTGCGCCTGAACGGGACTACTTGAAAGCCAAAGGCACGGTCGATGAGCCGCATTCATTCGCGGTACAAATCTTCGCGCAGTACGAGGGCAAACCGTACGCCTTCGACTACGAACAGGTCGAAGCGCGCGTGACGTTGACCGACGCGCAAATGAAAAGCAGCGGCGTAGAAGTAGCGGCTGTTGGCCCCGCCAGCATCAAATCCATGTTGCAGTTGACCGGTGAGATTGGTCTTAATCAGGATCGCTCGGTGCAAGTGGTGCCGCGCCTCACCGGATTGGTCGAATCAGTGTCGGTCAACGTGGGTGACCGCGTTCGACGCGGCCAGGTGCTGGCCGTTGTGTCAAGTCAGACGCTCGCGGATCAAAGGAGCGAGCTACAAGCGTCCAGCAAACGTCTCGCGATGGCGCGCTGCACCTTCGACCGAGAGAAGAAACTCTGGGAAGAAAAAATTTCTGCGCAGCAAGATTACTTGCAAGCGCAGCAAGTGATGCAGGAGGCAGAAATTGCCGAGCAATTGGCGCGCCAAAAGCTCGCCTCACTCGGCGCGTTGACGTCTAGTGCCGGTCGTTTGACCAGCTACGAAATTCGCTCACCCATCGACGGCGTGATCACCACCAAGAAAATATCGGTCGGCGAAGTGGTCAAAGACGATGCCAACATCTTCACGGTGGCTGATTTGTCGACCGTTTGGGTTGATCTCAACATCTACGCCAAAGACTTGAACACCATCAAGACTGGGCAGAAAGCCACCGTTAAATCCACCGCGTTTGAAGCAAGCGCCGCAGGCACCGTGTCCTACGTCGGTGCGTTGATCGGCAACCAGACTCACACCGCGCCTGCACGCATCGTGTTGCCCAATCCGAAAGGTCTCTGGCATCCGGGACTGCCGGTCACGGTGGAGCTGGTGGCCGATGAAGTCACCGTGCCGATGGCGATTTCGGCGGACGCACTGCAAACTTTGCGCGACGCGCCGGTCGTGTTTGGTCGTTATGGCGACAACTTCGAGGCTCGCCCAGTGGTCACTGGACGCAGCGACGGCAAGATGGTAGAGATCACCCAAGGTCTGGAAGTTGGCGAGAAGTACGCAGCCCGCAACAGCTACGTGATCAAGGCAGACATTGGCAAAGCCAGTGCCAGCCATGACCACTGAGAGGATGCAGATTCATGTTTGAGAAACTGATCCGCTTTTCCATTGAGCAGCGCTGGCTGGTGCTGTTGGCCGTGCTCGGCATGGCAGCGCTGGGCGTCTACAACTACCAGCGTTTGCCGATTGATGCCGTGCCCGACATCACCAACGTCCAGGTGCAAATCAACACCTCCGCTCCGGGCTATTCGCCGCTCGAATCTGAGCAACGAATCACCTATCCGATTGAAACCGCCATGGCGGGCCTGCCAAAACTCTCGGAAACACGCTCTCTGTCGCGCTACGGCTTATCGCAAGTCACGGTGATTTTTGAAGACGGCACCGACATCTTCTTTGCCCGCCAGTTAATCAACGAGCGCATTCAGGAAGCGAAAGAAAAGCTGCCTCCGGGTGTCGTGCCTGCGCTCGGCCCTATCGCCACCGGTCTCGGTGAAATCTACATGTGGACGGTGGAAGCGAAGGAAGGGGCGTTGAAGCCTGACGGCAAGCCGTACACACCCACCGACTTGCGCGAGATTCAGGACTGGATCATCAAGCCGCAGCTTCGCAACGTGCCGGGCGTCACTGAAATCAACACGATCGGTGGCTTCTCCAAAGAGTTTCAGGTGGCGCCGTTTCCTGATCGCCTGATGGCGCAGGGGCTGGCGCTGTCAGATCTGGTGCAGGCGCTGGAACGCAACAACGGCAACATGGGCGCGGGCTACATCGAGCGGCGCGGCGAGCAATACCTCATTCGTGCGCCCGGTCAGGTCGCGAGCCTGGAGGACATTGGCAATATCGTGATCAGCGCACCGCAGGGCGTGCCGATCAAGATCAAGGATGTGGCCGAGGTGATGATTGGCAAGGAGCTGCGCACCGGTGCCGCTACTGAAAACGGGCGAGAAGTGGTGCTCGGCACGGTGTTTATGCTGCTCGGCGAGAACAGCCGCACGGTGTCGCAAGCGGTCGACAAAAAAATGAAGGAGATCAGCAAATCACTGCCGAAAGGCGTGATCGCACAAACGGTTTATGACCGCACCATCCTGATCGACAAAGCGATTGCCACGGTCAAGAAGAACCTGCTGGAAGGCGCGCTACTGGTCATCGTGATTCTGTTTCTGTTCCTCGGAAACATTCGCGCGGCGATCATTACGGCGATGGTGATTCCATTGTCGATGTTGTTCACGTTCACCGGCATGGTGAACAACAAAGTTAGCGCCAATCTCATGAGTCTTGGTGCGTTGGACTTCGGCATCATCATCGACGGCGCGGTGGTGATCGTCGAGAACTGCGTGCGGCGGCTGGCCCATTCGCAAGCGCACTACGGGCGCAATTTGACGTTGGCCGAGCGCTTCCATGAGGTCTTCGTTGCGGCAAAAGAATCCCGTCGTCCGCTGATCTACGGGCAGCTCATCATCATGGTGGTGTATCTGCCGATCTTCACGCTTACGGGCGTCGAGGGTCGCATGTTTCACCCGATGGCGTTCACCGTCGTGGCGGCGTTGATCGGCGCGATGATTCTGTCGGTCACGTTCATCCCCGCCGCCGTCGCGCTGTTAATTGGTGACAAAGTAAGCGAGAAAGAAAACCGGCTGATGGGTTGGGCCAAGCGCGGCTATCGCCCGTCACTTAGCTGGGCGATGGTCAACAAACCCATCGTGCTGACTTTAGCGGTCGTTTCCATCGTTCTGAGTGGCCTGATGGCAACACGAATGGGCAGCGAATTTATCCCAAGCCTCAACGAGGGTGACATCGCGCTGCACGCACTGCGCATCCCCGGCACCAGCTTGACCCAAGCTGTCGAGATGCAGGCGGAGCTTGAACGAACCGTCAAGGCGTTCCCTGAAGTTGACAAAATATTTGCGAAGATTGGCACGGCCGAGGTGGCTACTGACCCGATGCCGCCCAACGTCGCGGACAACTTCGTGATGCTGAAACCGCAGTCAGAGTGGCCTGATCCGAAGCGAAGCAAAGCCGATATGGTTGCCGCCATTCAAGCTGCCGTAGAAAAACTGCCGGGTAACAACTATGAGTTCACGCAGCCCATTCAAATGCGCTTCAACGAACTGATCTCCGGCGTTCGCAGCGACGTGGCGGTGAAGGTGTTTGGCGACGACATGGACGTCATGAACCAGACCGCTGAGCAAATCTCCAAAGTGATCGGCGGCATCGCCGGTGCCAAAGACGTCAAGGTCGAACAGACCACTGGGCTGCCCATGCTCACGGTGAATACTGATCGCACAAAGATTGCGCGACTCGGGCTCAACGTGAATGACGTGCAGGATGCGTTGTCGATTGCAGTTGGTGGTCGCGAGGCGGGCTTGTTGTTTCAGGGGGATCGCCGTTTCGATGTGATCGTGCGTCTCCCGGAAAACCTTCGCACCAATTTGGAGTCGATCAAACAAATCCCGATCCGGTTGCCGATGACCGAAGGTTCGCGTGCGAGCTATGTTATGTTGGGCGACGTGACCAAGTTTGACATCGCACCCGGCCCGAACCAGATCAGCCGGGAGAACGGCAAGCGCCGGGTGGTAGTCACCGCCAACGTGCGTGATCGTGATATCGGTTCGTTCGTCGCAGAGGCGCAACAAGCGCTTGATCAACAGGTGAAGGTGCCCACCGGTTACTGGACGACTTGGGGTGGCACATTCGAGCAATTGCAGTCGGCAAAGAAGCGTCTCGAAATTGTCGTGCCGGTGGCGTTGCTGCTGGTGTTTGTGTTGCTCTTCGCGATGTTCGGCAACGTGAAGGATGGTTTACTGGTGTTCACTGGCATACCGTTTGCACTCACGGGCGGCATCCTTGCGTTGTGGCTGCGTGGCATTCCGTTGTCTATCTCCGCTGCCATTGGTTTCATCGCGTTATGCGGCGTGGCTGTGCTCAATGGACTGGTGATGATTTCATACATCCGCAGCCTGCGCGAGGAAGGTATGGGGCTCGATGACGCGATCAACGAGGGTGCGCTGACGCGGCTTCGTCCCGTGCTGATGACGGCCTTGGTTGCTTCGCTTGGATTTATTCCGATGGCGATAGCGACCGGCACCGGTGCCGAGGTGCAGCGCCCGTTGGCGACCGTGGTCATCGGCGGCATCTTGTCGTCGACGCTGCTCACTCTACTGGTGTTGCCGTTGTTGTATCGCCTTGCTCACAAGCCTGACGAAACCACACTGGATGTCAGCGCTGATCCGCCGCATCCAATTGCCACCTCTGAAATGAAGGCCGCAAAACCATGAGCAACGAGCACGCCCACGCCATTCCCGTCAATCAGAACGAGCGCTCGCTGTGGTGGGCGCTCGGGCTGACGTCCAGTTTTTTGCTGGCGGAAGTGGTGGCAGGCGTGCTGCTCAACAGCCTTGCCCTGCTGGCCGACGCCGCGCATATGTTCACCGACGCGGCGGCTCTGGCCGTGGCGTTGGCCGCAGTGCGAATTGCGCGTCGACCGGCGGATGCGAAGCGCACTTACGGCTATCACCGTTTCGAAATTCTGGCGGCGGCATTTAATGCCTTGCTGTTGTTTGGCGTAGCGATTTACATCCTCTATGAGGCTTATCAACGCTTCCGCAACCCGGTTGCTGTGGAGTCGACCGGAATGATGGTGGTCGCTGCTCTGGGCCTTGTCGTCAATCTGATCAGCATGCGGATACTGTCGAGCGGCAAGGACAGCAGTCTCAACATGAAGGGGGCGTACCTCGAAGTGTGGAGCGACATGCTCGGCTCCATTGGCGTGATCGCTGCGGCCCTCGTCATCAAATTCAGTGGCTGGACGTGGGTAGACGCACTAGTTGCAGTGGGTATCGGCCTGTGGGTGTTGCCGCGCACCTGGCAACTGCTTAAAGAGAGCATGAACATCCTGCTGGAAGGCGTGCCGGACGGCGTCGATGTTGCGGCGGTTGGCCAACTGATGACGAGCACGCCCGGTGTCGTGAGCGTGCATGACCTGCACATCTGGGCGTTAACCAGCGGCAAAAGCAGTCTGACAGCGCATGTGGTGCATGAACCGGCGGCATCGCCCGAAACGATTATCAATGCCATTAAAGTCAACCTGGCCGACCGGTTCAACGTTTTTCACACCACATTGCAGCTGGAGATCAAACCGTGCGAGCACACAGACGATGGCTGCAATTTCATTGATCCGCGACTGTCAACAATTACCGCCACACCGTAGCCCATTTAATTTACTGCGATGAAAACCATCCTGCTCTACGCCGCTACCGCACTGGCCGAAATCGTTGGCTGTTATCTGACGTATCTCTGGTTTATCAAGAACAGCTCGGCTTGGTTACTCGTGCCGGCGGCGGCGAGCCTTGCGCTGTTTGCGTGGATGCTCACGCTACATCCAGCCGCGTCGGGCCGTGTTTATGCGGCTTATGGCGGCATCTACATCGCTGCTGCGCTTGCCTGGCTATGGGGCGTGGACGGCGTTCGCCCAACAACGTGGGACGTCGCAGGTGCCACCGTCAGTCTGGCGGGCGCGGCCTTAATTGCCTTTCAGCCGGAGTAACACATGACCTACGCATGACAATCGGCATTGCGACGTTAGTCGTGACGTCGAATGCACCCTAAACACGTTTCCCCGCTTTTAACCCCACCTAAAGGAACCACTATGAAAAAGCACTCAAAAATCATCAGCCTCACCATCGCACTTGGCCTGATCACGTCGCCACTTGCGTTTGCTGCGGGCGGGCACGGCGACGATCACAAACCCAAGTTCGGCGGGATCGTATCGGAAGGCAAAGCCTTCGATGCTGAACTCGTTGCGAAACCTGATCTCATCACGGTTTATTTGAGTGACCATGGCAAGCCGATGTCCGCCAAGGGCGCGAAAGGCAAGATTACCCTGCTCAGCGGTACAGAAAAAGTAGAGGCCGATCTCGCCTCAACCGGTGACACCAAGCTGGAGGCCAAGGGCAAGTTCAACGTCGCTGCGGGCACCAAGGCGGTCGTTGTGATTACGCCGGAAGGCAAGTCGGCCAGCACGCTGCGATTTACGATCAAGTAGCGCGCGAAAGCGTCGACGATGACTCGCGTTGTTTAGGCATTGCCTCGGTGCAATGGCCCAAAACGACGCAATCAACTTATTTGCCAAAGCCTTTTTACATTGGGGCTGCAGGGGATAATATGACAAAGTCGACTTATGGCATAAAGTGTTTCTAGCCCTCACGAATAATGGGTTTAAGCGAGAAGTTGTTGGCGTTGTTTGCTGCATTAAAGCGCGAAGTACGGCCTGTGCGATTGATTGGGCTTGATTTTGATTTGTTGTTTCAAATCGTCGACGTCAGCGACGATTTGCCAGCGTAGGCACTCACAGGAACTTTACGGCAGCAGCTAAATCTCAGCTAGACTTCAGCCTGAAACTATGAATTTTTTCCGCCAATTCCGCCGTCCCCTTTTGCTGCTACTGAGCCTGACGTTCAGCATGCAGGCGATGGCTGTTGCTTCGCTCGGTGCGTGTCATCGGGCGCAAGCGCTGGCATCAGCGGAAGTAAGCGTTACGTCACCGCATCAACGCCATGGCGACATGGCCGCTCATCACGATGGCGAGCGTAATCAAGGCGATGACGGTGCCAATGCTGCGACGGGTGAGCATTCCAAAGACAGTCCGTCGCAAGACCCCAGTCGGGTGAAATGTGCGGCCTGCGCTGCCTGTCACCTGTGTAGCGTCGTGCTGACGTCCACAACTATCGCAGTCGACATTCCTGATGGCGACTCCACCTTCTTTCCAGAATCAATTGTTCCTCGCGTACGCAATGTCGCGAATGGTCTGGAACGACCCCCACGAGCTTAGTCGCACAGTTCCGGTTGTGATTCCTTCACAGCCGGAATAGACGCTCGTCCACGCCGTAGCGATTGCGGCGTGCCCTTCGACAGATCTGCCATTCCCCAACGTATGGGGCTGGCAGTGTGTTTCGAGATTACTCATGTTTTTATTTTTCTCCCGCATTTCGGGCGCACCACCTATGCGCTCCACTGTCGCGGCTGGCGTGGCAGGGGTTGGCGCAACGCTACTGTTTGCTGGCCTTGCGCAGGCTCAACACGATCACGGTAAACCAATTGCAACCTCCCCGCCGACCGGCAGCGGCGCGTCGCGTACGGGTGCAATCGCGGCCAGCGCTACGCCCAATGCCGCCGGTACGAGCATGCCGCTTCAGTTCGAGTCGGTACTGTCCCGCTATAAACCCATGACCGACCAAAAGCTTGGCTCGTGGCGCGAGGCTAACGACACGGTCACGCGGATTGGTGGTTGGCGTACCTACCTCAAGGAATCGCAAGCGCCCGATACTGCGGCACCCGCCACCACCGCGCCCAGCACGACGGCACGGCCCGTAGCGCCCAACGCACCCACCGCCCCCAACCCTCACGCCGGACACGGAGCGAAGCCATGAGCGCCGCTCAATTCAAGTCGCACTTCGCAACGGCGAATGTGTTCAGGCTTCGGCGCGTGGCGCTGGCGGTCGGCGGCGCTGGCCTGCTGTTGCTTGCCGGATGCGCGACCGTGGATGTCAACAATGCGATTGCACGCGCAGATCAAGATACAGGCGGGCTGACCGGTGGCAAGCTCACGCTCGCTCAAACCGAACAAGCGCGCAGCGAATTGCGGAACACGGCCACCGCGCTCCTCGCCAAACCGTTAAGCGCCGACGATGCGGTTCACTTGGCGCTGGTAAACAGTCCGGCCATGCAGGCGCTGCTGGCGCAAAGCTGGGCTGAAGCGGCGAATGCTGCGCAGGCGGGCCGTTTGCCGAATCCGGTTCTCGTGCTGGAACGCCTTCGTACCCCCACCGAAACCGATATCGGGCGCATGCTCGCATTCGGCCTGCTGGACGTACTCACTCTGCCGCAGCGATATCGCGTTGCGCAGAGCCGCATGGAGCAAGTGCAGGTGCAACTGGCCACCGATGTGGTCGATATGGTCACGCAGGTGCGTCAAGCGTGGGTCATGGCTGTGGCCGCCAAGCAGTCGCTCACGTATGCGCAGCAAGTGAGCGATTCGGCAGAGGCAAGTGCAGAAATGGCGCGCCGCATGTTGGCGGTTGGCAACTTCAACAAGCTCCAGCGCGCGCGGCAGCAGGCGTTCTATGCCGATGCAGCCGCGCAGTTGGCGAGCGCATCGCACGCGGCAACCGCCAGTCGCGAGGCGCTGGCGCGCGCCCTCGGACTGACGGACGCACAAGCGCAGCTATTACAACTCCCCGAGCGATTGCCGGATATCCCCGCGAGTCCTCGCACGGGTGAAGATGTGAGCAGTGCCGCCAGTCGCGGACGACTTGATATCAAAATGGCACAGGCTGCGGCGAACGCGACGGCGGTAGCGCAAGGGCTCAATGCAATCACCAGTTTTACCGACATTGAACTGAGCGTGATTCGCAACACGGCGATAGATCGCGCTGATGGCCAGAGAACCAACGCGCGCGGATTCGAGGTCGCAGTGAGGCTTCCGCTATTTGACTGGGGCGGATTGCAGCGTGATGCCATGAGCGCGCAAATGCTTGCGGCTACCAATCGCCTTGAAGGCACTGTGCGCGCCGCCGGATCGAACTTGCGTGAGAGCTACTCGGGTTACCGGACGAGCTACGACATAGCCAGGCACTATCGCGATGAAATCGTGCCGCTACGCAAGCTCATCGCGGAGGAAAACGTGCTTCGCTACAACGGCATGCTGATAGGCGTGTTCGAGCTGCTGGCTGACTCCCGCGACCAAATTGCTAGCGTCATCGCCGCGATCAATGCGCAGCAGCAGTTCTGGTTGGCCGATGCTGCTTTGCAATCCTCCATTCTTGGCAAACCCATGATGATGTCAGGCGCGGGTGCGGCACCAGCAAAAGGGGGAGGCGGCGATGCGGGGCACTGATCGTTCACCTCTGTTTATCACCCTATTCAACGCCTACGAACCCACGTACTCAAGGATTTTGTTATGAGTTCAAGACGAGATTTTTTACGCTCCGCTGGCATCGCCAGTATTGCCGGTGGTGCCGTCGCCGCCGCATCGGTCAGCCGCGTCGCGATGGCAGCACTTCCCGAGCCGGTCATGCAAATGAAGCCCGACACCATGCCACCGCTGGTACCTAAAACAGGGCGGCCGTACAACCCGGTGGTCACGCTAAATGGTTGGACGTTGCCGTGGCGCATGAACAACGGGGTCAAGGAGTTTCACCTCGTTGCCGAGCCCGTGGTTCGGGAAATGTGTGAAGGATTCAAAGCGCATTTGTGGGGCTACAACGGGCAGAGTCCGGGACCAACCATCGAAGTGGTCGAGGGTGATCGCGTGCGCATCTTCGTCACTAACAAACTCGGTGAATTGACCAGTATCCATTGGCACGGCCAACGCTTGCCCAACGGGATGGATGGCGTCACGGGACTTAACCAGCCGGGAATTGCTCCCGGAAAAACCTTTGTCTACGAGTTCGTAGCACGTCGCCCCGGCACCTTTATGTATCACCCGCATGCCGATGAGATGGTGCAGATGGCGATGGGCATGATGGGCTTCTGGATCACGCACCCGAAGGACAAGCATCCGCTGATTGACCCCGTGGATCGCGACTTTGTGTTTCTGCTCAATGCCTATGACGTCGACCCCGGTGCCTACACGCCAAAGATTATGACCATGCTTGACTTCAATTTGTGGAGCTGGAACAGCCGCATCTTTCCGGGGATCGACTCGCTCAACGTGCGTCTCAACGACAAGGTGCGTATCCGTATCGGCAACCTGACGATGACCAATCACCCGATTCATCTGCACGGTCATGAGTTTCTGGTGACCGGCACCGACGGCGGGCCAACGCCGAAGTCAAGCCGTCAGTATGAAGTCACCACCGACGTGGCGGTGGGGCAGATGCGCCAGATCGACTTCCTCGCTGACGAACCGGGTGACTGGGCGTTCCATTGCCACAAGAGCCATCACACCATGAACGCCATGGGGCATGACGTACCGACGATGATCGGTGTCGATCATCGGGGCATTGCCAAGCAAATCACCAAACTCATCCCTGACTACATGGTGATGGGGGTGCGCGGCATGAAGGACATGACCGAGATGGAAATGCCGCTGCCGGACAACACGGCTGCAATGATGACCGGTAAAGGGCCGTTCGGCTCGGTTGGCATGGGAGGCATGTTCAGCATGGTGAAGGTGCGCAAAGATCAAAAACCCGGCGACTACTCGGATCCCGGTTGGTACAAGCACCCGCCGGGTGAGGTGGCGTTTGAATGGACGGGAACGCTGCCTGATCCTGCGCGATTCAAGGCCGAAGGCAAGGGCGTCATGCCGGTCGAGCGTATGCCTGTCAAGGAAGTTGAAGTACAGGTTCGCAAGCCGGGTACAGGCTCTGGCCAGCACAAACAGCATTGAGGGGTCTACCTATGTCACTGCCCCTTCTCGATAACCTCGGTACGATGCCCGACAGGCAGCGTGCATTGACCAATTACCGTCGATTGGCGAGTAACTACGACAGCACCTGCACGCGCATCGAAGCTTTGCGGCGAGACGCCGTGCTGGCGCTTCGTTTGCAGGCTGGCGAGACGGTGTTCGACATTGCTTGCGGCACCGGCCCAACTTTGCCGCTTCTGGCCGACGCGGTTGGCGCTGGTGGCAAAGTAGTAGGTGTTGAACTGAGCCCTGAAATGGCAGCGCAGGCACGTCAGCGGATCGATGCAGGCTCGCGCGGAGCGGTGGTGCAAGTCGAATGTTGCGCCGTCGAAGACTTTCGACCGAACGCGAAGGCCGACGCGATATTTCTATCGTACACACACGACGTGCTGCAGTCGCCCACCGCAATCGAGCGTTTGCTCGCCATCGCAAAACCGGACGCTCGATTCGTGCTGCTCGGCATGAAGACGCTGCCTTGGCTCTGGGGTTGGCCGGTGAATACATTCAATCTTTATCGCGCTCGACGGTACCTGACTACGTATGCCAATTTGGGGAGACCGTGGGCGGCTCTCGAAGCGCGCGGTGCCAACGTCGAGATCATCAGAACCTCACTATGGGGCAGTGCCTACATTGCGACGGCCACCTTCAATGCTTCGACAACGCCACGTTCTAGTTACATCCACAAACCAATCATCGCTTAACTTACGAAAGAAATTGCTATGAACAAAACGATCCAAACCCTCTGCGCGGCGTTGTTTGCGCTGACCGCTATGTCACAGGCTCAGGCGCATGGTGACGAGGCGCACGCCAAAAAAGCCGGGCCAGTCAAGAAGGAACAGAAGGAATGGGGAATTGCCGGTGACGCGAAAGCGGTTAAGCGCACCATCACGCTCACCATGTCGGACACCATGCGCTTCACTCCAGACAAGATCGACGTCAAGCAAGGCGAGACGGTGAAGTTCGTCATGAAGAACTCCGGCAAGATACTGCATGAACTAGTAATCGGTACCAAAAAAGAACTTGATGAGCACGCCGCACAAATGGTGAAGTTTCCCAATATGGAGCATGATGAGCCCTACATGGCACACGTGCCCGCTGGGAAAACCGGCGAAATCATCTGGAACTTCAACAAAGCAGGCGACTTCGATTTCGCTTGCCTGATCGCTGGCCACTATCAGGCGGGTATGGTCGGCACGATCAAGGTCGTTGCAGCGAAAGGCGACGGGCATGCGCACAAGCACTAACGGTTTTTCTTCCAAGCGCCGAAACCTGCTGACAGGCCTCGTCGGCGCAGCGGCATTGCCCATGGCTTCGTGGGCGCATGAGGCACCGCTGGTCGAAGTCTGGAAGAGTCCGACCTGCGGTTGTTGCAATGACTGGATTAGTCATCTGAGAACCAACGGCTTTCGCGTTAAATCCTATGACACGGGTAACGCAGCAAAGCGCAGCGAATTTGGCATGCCGCCAAAGCTTTCGTCGTGTCACACGGCGAAGATAGACGACTACGTGATTGAGGGCCATGTACCCGCACGGGAAATTCAGCGCCTCCTCAAGGAGCGCCCGAAAGCGCTCGGGCTAAGCGTACCGGGCATGCCGCTTGGCTCGCCCGGTATGGATGGCGAAGCGTTCGATCACAAAACCGAACCGTACAACGTGCTGCTCGTCCTCCGAAACGGCGAGACGAGCGTTTTTCAAACTTATTAACCCGTTTCATTCAAACCACTAAAGGGCATCCCCTATGAAAATCACCAAACTTACTTCCGTTGTACTCGTGACCGCCGCCTTGACAGCGACCGTTCTGTCGGGCGTAGCATTCGCTGACGACAAAGGCCATGATCACGCCAAGGCAGATTCTATGAAGGGCATGGCGATGGCTGATGCTGACATGACCAATGCCGAAGTGCGCAAAGTCGACAAAGACGCAAAGAAAATCACCCTAAAGCATGAGGCTATTAAAAGCCTCGACATGCCAGGAATGACCATGGTCTTCCAGGTCAAGGACGCCAAACTACTTGACAAAGCCCAAGCGGGAGACAAGATCAAGTTCAAGGTCATCAGCGAAGGCGGCGCTTACGTCGTAACAGATATCCAGCCCGCCAAATAACACCATGCGAGGCCAACGCTGGATCAGCAGGTTACCGTGGGGTGGCGTGATGTTGGCGTTGCTCGTTGGAGTTACTACGCGCGATTGCATCTTGGTGGCGAGTGCCGCCATGCTCGCTGTCTACACCGCACGAACGCAAGTTGACAATCGTGAGGCCGTAGACCTGCTGCGCAGTGCCATCCAATGCTGGGTCGTTGGCGGCGCTTCCATCGTTATTGCAATCGCATTAGTCGCGATGGTGGCCGCAATGCACGCGGGACTGTGGGACGGAAACGGTCTTGATACCTCGTCGATGCTTTTGACGCTTGGCCTGAGCGTTTTAGCGGTTGGCGTACCGGCTGTGGCCGACGTCACCGCATCGCATCGTCGAAGAACGGTCGCGCGCTATGTCACAGTCGGCACGCTGATAGTGTGGGTTGCGTTCGTGGCGCGCTCGCTTGACGCGAGTGGGCCGTGCTTGTTTGCTCTTGGCATCAGCGCGATCACATCGCTGTGGGGTTGGCAACTGGCGCACACGGTAGGCCGGGAGCTTGCGCGTTCCACGGCGCGCGCATAGCAAACGTGGAAACATCGTGCCGCACGAACTGAGGGCGATCCTAGGAGCGCCCCCCGACCTGATTGCCAAGGTAGCCCCGCTCATGGCGGTGATGATCATCCTCATTATTTGTGGCATGGGCTGGCTCATATGGCGTAACCGCAAACTGCGCCATGAGCGCCGACACTACACACCTAAAAAGCCTCGAAAGAAACGCGGAAACTAGGTTTCAGTAGTCTGGACGTTATTCAGGGTTGCGATGATTGGACAGGGAAGATTTTTCCTCGTATGTTCGCACTCATCCACCAGATGACTGAGTACATTTCGCATGCGCTCAAGGTCAGCGATTTTGTGCTCAATCTGAATCAGTCGCGCGTTGGCAATGCGCCGGATCGAAGGTCGATCAGCGCCATCCTCCAGTCGCAGCAGTTCGGTTATTTCCGCCAGCGTGAGTCCCAGTTCCTGCCCTCGTTTGATGAAGCGAATACGCCCGACTAATTCGATCGAGTAGCGTCGATAGGCACCATGGGCAACAGGCACCGGCAACAGTCCTCGTTCTTGATAGTACCGAATCGTCTCGACACCCACGTCGGCCGCACGGGCGAGGTGGCCTATAGTGAACGTCGCCGTGTCGGGCGAAGTTGAAACAGTTTTCATAAAAAGCTTGACTCTGGGGTCGAGTACGGAGTTTACGCTTCGTTTGTCCTTCCGAATGTCAACGGTGTTCACGCCCGAGAGGCCCTTATGAATCACGCGTCCCCTGAACCTACCAACGTCAAACCTGACGCACACGCAGGCTCCTGCTGTGGTGGCGGTCACGCGCCAGCAGCTTCGGTGCCTGCAAGTGCAGCACTCAAAGATCCAGTGTGCGGCATGACCGTGACCAACCAGTCCGCGCATCAACATGAACATGCAACAACGATGTTTTACTTTTGCAGCGCCGGCTGCAAGACTAAATTTGCGGCTAATCCCGTCAAATATCTGGCACCGAAACCAGCCATGCCTATTGTGGGTGCCGCCGCGTCAATTGCCGCAATGTACACCTGCCCCATGCATCCAGAGATACGCCAGGATCATCCGGGCACCTGCCCGAAATGCGGCATGGCGCTGGAGCCAGAAATGCCCAGCCTGGAGGAGGATGACAACCCGGAGCTGGTGGACTTTACGCGGCGATTCTGGTGGACGCTGCCGCTCACGGTGGTTGTGACGGTCTTCGCCATGTTCGGCCACCAGTTGGGATGGTTTGCGATGGCAACGCAAAGTTGGATTGAGTTGGTGCTAACGGTGCCGGTTGTGCTGTGGGCGGGTTGGCCCTTCTTCGTGCGCGGAGCGCAGTCCATCATAAATCGCAGTCCGAACATGTGGACGCTGATCTCCATTGGCACCGGTGCGGCCTTCGTCTACAGCGTGGTCGCAACCGTCGCGCCGAATGTGTTTCCTGCGGCGTTTCAATCGATGGGGCGCGTCGCGGTGTATTTCGAAGCAGCGGCGGTGATCATTTCACTCACCTTGCTAGGCCAGATTCTTGAACTGAAGGCACGTTCGCAAACCTCAGCCGCGATCAAATCCTTGCTCGGACTCGCGCCCAAAACAGCGCGACGCATCAACAGCGACGGCAGCGAAGAAGACATCCCGCTCAATCACGTTCACGTCGGCGACAAGCTGCGCGTTCGTCCGGGTGAAAAAGTGCCGGTAGACGGCGTGGTCGTTGACGGAGAAAGTCCTGTTGACGAGTCTATGCTCACGGGCGAGCCGATTCCCGTGTCCAAGCGCGTGGGTGACAGCGTCATCGGTGCGACGATGAATGGATCGGGAGCATTGATCATTGAGTCGCAGAAGGTGGGCGCACAAACCATGCTCGCGCAAATCGTTCAGATGGTGGCGCTCGCGCAGCGTTCGCGCGCCCCGATGCAACGCATGGCCGATTCAGTGGCGTCGTACTTTGTCGTCACGGTGGTTGCCATCGCAATCGTCACCTTCTTCGTCTGGGGCTGGTTTGGCCCGGAGCCGAGTTGGGTTTACGGCCTGATTGCTGCCGTTTCGGTGCTGATCATTGCTTGCCCTTGTGCCTTGGGCCTCGCCACGCCGATGTCGATCATGGTTGCTACCGGTCGTGCCGCCACACAGGGCGTGCTGTTTCGTGATGCAGCCGCCATCGAGAACTTCCGCAAGGTGGATACCTTGATCGTCGACAAGACGGGCACATTGACTGAAGGAAAACCAAGCTTTGATCGCGCGATTGCATTCGATGGTTACACAGAGATCGAGGTATTGCGTCTGGCAGCTAGCCTTGATCAAGGAAGCGAGCATCCGCTGGCCGACGCAATCGTGCGCGCCGCGCGTGAACAGGCGCTGGCGTTGAGTCGCGTCGATACATTTGAATCGAGCACGGGTATCGGTGTACGTGGCGTGATTGATCAGCAACCGATGGCGCTGGGCAATACTGCGTTGATGCACGATCTGGGTGTGATGGTGGAGAGTGTTACCGAGCAGGCCGAAACATTGCGACAGCAAGGTGCCAGTGTGATGTATCTGGCCGTAAACCAAAAACTCGCGGGGCTCATTGCAGTGTCTGACCCAATCAAGGCCAGCACGCCAGAGGCGCTCGCCACGCTTCGTGCTAGTGGCATGCATGTGGTAATGGCTACAGGTGACGGTTTAACCACCGCGAAAGCTGTGGCCGCAAAACTGGGCATTGATGAGGTCTACGGCGAAGTCAAACCCGCTGACAAGCTCGCGCTGGTCGAGCGCTTTCAGAAAGCAGGCCGAGTGGTCGCAATGGCAGGCGACGGCATCAACGATGCGCCAGCGCTGGCTAAGGCAGATATTGGAATTGCGATGGGCACGGGTACCGACGTTGCGATGAATAGCGCTCAAGTAACGCTGGTCAAAGGCGACTTACGCGGCATCTCGGTAGCCCGCAAACTGTCACAGGATACGATCACCAATATGAAGCAGAATCTGGGCTTCGCTTTCGTCTACAACGCTTTGGGTGTGCCGCTCGCGGCGGGTGTGCTGTTCCCGCTCACCGGGTGGCTGCTGTCACCCATGATCGCAGCGCTGGCGATGAGCTTGAGTTCTGCGTCCGTTATCACTAATGCTTTACGTTTAAGAGGAAACAAATGATGTTGCGACAACACGCGATCACAAAGACGGCGATGATCATAGGATTGAGCGTATCGACGCTCAGCGCCATATCAAACGCCGAAATCGTTGATGTGAAATGGGACACTGCTGGCAAGTTCGAGCGCGTGCAATCCGTTGCAGCGGGCAAGTTCGTGGAGATTTGTGAAAACCTCGCAAAAGACAGCGTCGTGACGTGGGAATTCAAGGCATCAGCCCCATTGAATTTCAATGTTCACTTTCATCAGGGCAAAGAAGTCTCCTTCCCGGAAAAGCAGGACGGTGTGTCTGAGCGGCAGGGAACTCTCATTGCACCGAGCAAAGAAGACTATTGCTGGATGTGGACGAACAAGGGCGACGCGGCATCAAACATTCGCGTGCTGCTGGCGAAGGGAACCGCCAAGCGGTGAGCGCCGCAACCACTCAAGTATTGATTGAGCGCTGGCGATCCGATCCGCACAGCACCTACAACACGTAGTTCCTGTGGCCCGAGCGGCTGAAGAACTTTCAGTCAATTCGCCGTGGGATTGAGCTTGTCATCGCTGAAATCAATGACGGGACTTTTGGAAATACCTATCGTGTCGCTCCCAGCGGCGGAAACGGGACGGCTTGTTACAGGCAATATCGCGCTGTACTCAGCACCTCTAACCGTATCAGCTTTTCGCAGAATTGCCCATGTCCTATAGGGCTAAACGGATAAAACGAACAAACTCGACTTTTCATGAAAGGCGGAATCCTAAACGAAGTGCACTGATTCCGGTGTTTAGGAAAGGCTAGAGGAGTGGAAGCTTCGGCGGTTAGTCTTTCGGTTATTCGACGACTGAAAGATTTCACTGATGAAGACATACACACACCTCCAGCCGGAGGA
>JAKQOD010000101.1 GCA_029565465.1 Deltaproteobacteria bacterium | reverse complement strand
TTCGGGTCGCACTGTTGGCAGTTTGGATCGTTCGGATCGCACTGTTGGCAATTTGGATCCGTGTTTGGGTCGCACGAGCCGCCGCCTTGCTGGTCGCAATCGAGGCTATCCGGCACCCCATCGCCATCGTCGTCCTGGTCTTGTTGGTCCATCGAGCCGTCGTCATCGTCGTCGTTATCGAACGCGTTGGCTTGACCGTCACCGTCGCAGTCTTGATCGCCTTCGTCCTGTGGCGAACCGTCGCCGTCTTGATCAACGTCTTGGCAATCTTGTTGGCCTTGGTCGTCGCTGCCACTGCCGCCATTGCGGCCGGATGGTGAACACACAAAACCATTTGGCGTACTGCGGCAGGTAATGGCTTGACCACCAGCATGGCCCCCTGGTGCGCTACCAACACAACCTAACCAACCAGTAAGGCCGGTACACATGGCAACGATCGAGACAGCAACAACATTACGAAAACGCTTCATATCAGATTCCCCCTGGCAACTCCTATTGCCACTGCCGTGCCAAGCTCCAACCACGGTCGCAGCAACTCGAAAACCCGCTTTTTTGCGTCGCTGAGCGGATTTTCGGCGGTGCAAACCCGAAACCACATGGGAGCCAAGCCATCGTTTGCAACCGTAGGTTTGCAACACGCATATCGCACTGCGCGCGCTGGCAGTGCGACTGCAACAAGGCAGGTCTACCGACCCCGTGCAACATGTTGTCCGCAGCCTGCGTCGCTGGTGGCACCCAGCTGTAACCACGCGGCGACAAAGCTGCACAATGTTTTACCCACGCCGCGCACCGCCCACCGTATAATGGCTTGAGGGTTGGGCCGCCGCGACGACAGGCGTCGATGGTGCCCGCTAGGTTCGCATGCAAGCTGCAATTTCGTTATCGATTCCGCAAATTCAAGAGTTCCTGCTCAACGTTGCCACCACGCGGCCGGTGTTCATCTGGGGCGCGCCCGGTATTGGCAAAAGCTCGTTGGTCGAGCAGTTCGCCAAGCAGCTCAGCATGGAGTGCGTCACGCTGCTCGGTTCACAACTCGCCCCCGAAGATCTAATTGGCATCCCCGGCATTCGCTGTTGTCGCCTGTCGGCGACGGCGACGGCAATGTCAGCCGGTTCTATCCGCCTGCGCTGATCGTGCGCGAGCGCGAGTTTGTGCTGTTCATCGATGAACTCAACGTTGCCAGCAGCGAAATTCAAAAAGCATTTTACAGTTTGATCCTTGAAAAGCGCATCGGCGAATATCGCTTGCCGCCGGGCTCCGTCATTATCGGCGCAGGCAACCGTGCGCAGGACTCCGCGATGGCGAAACAGATGCCAAGCGCGCTGATCAATCGCATGGTGCACGTGCATCTGCGTGCGGCGCCACGCGATTGGTTGGCGTGGGCCGACGCTAACAATATCCACCCGTGGGTGGTCGACTACATTCGCGCGCGGCCAACGCAGCTGGCCACCGAGGTACCGCCTGCCAAAGAAGAACCGTTTTCGACCCCGCGCAGCTGGCACAGCGTTAGCGATGGCTTGCGTGCATTTGGCGACGACATTGCGCCGCATCATCTCGATGCACTGTTGTTCGGCAGCGTGACTCGCGACCACGCCATTGGCTTTAAAGCTTTCATTAAGCAGATCCGCAATCGCTTCAGCGTGCACAAAATTCTCAAAGGTGATGAACCTTGGCCAGCGGCGCCGGAAGACCGCGACTTGACGTATTTTTTGACGCAGAGCCTGCGCGATATGTTAGCGAAGGAGCTGCCTGCGGCCGAATCGGCGTTGTCGCGCGAAACGCGTGAACTTGCACAACAAGCGCGCAACGCGCTCAAAGCCTTGGCGCGTATCGACGGCGAACTAGCGCAGCTTGTAATCACGGAGAACGATGCTGGCGTACGTGTGCCCGATTGGTTTGTGCTCGATATCGCCAAAGAGTTGCCGCGGTTGATGGCGGGGCTAGGCACCAGCAATGGCAAAAAGTAAGCGCCGCAGCGGCGGCAGCGACAAGCTCAAGCCATACGATATGGCCTTGCGCGTGCTGCACGAGCATCCGCTGCTCGGAAAAGTCGCAGATGCATTGAGCTTCCGTCCTGTATCGGAAACCAATCGTTTTTTTGAACGCTGCACGTATTGCCGCATCGAAAGCCGCTTGGTCATATACAACCAAGCGTTGTCGCTCACGCAGCAACAATGGCTTGGGGTATTTGCGCTTGCAACGCTGGTGCTTGCAGTGGGTGGCGGTGAACAAGCTGATGTGCCTAACCACTACTGTGACGCCGCAGCGCAACTTGCAGCTTTGCATTGGTGGCGCGCGTGGAAAATCGGCGAACTGCCCGAGGATATTGATGTGCCCGACGACGTGTTGGCCTGGGGCCGGCTACCTTTGCCTGACATCATCACCCGTTTGCGCAACGAGCCGCTGGCACAAAAACTCAACGCGAATTGGCTGTTATCGGGCAGCCCCACCATTCCAATGATCGCGGTTCGCGAAACCCAGCATTCGTACCAACCGCTGAGCCCTGTGCGCACCGTATTTGCCAACGCGCTGGCCGATGCTGCCAAGCGCGCGCTTGCGTTGCAACGCGGCACGCCGACGACAACACGCGTTGGCGTGCACCCGGACAGCATTGTCAATCAAGCCAAGCGCTGGCTCATCACCCACGTGCCATTGCTTGGCTCGTTGCTTGCGCAGTTTGAAATCATTGAAGACCTCGAAATGTGCCGCCGGATGGACATCAGTATCGCGGCCATCTCGACGTACTTGGGCGAGATCTACGTCAATCCAGCACGCGCGTTACCGTTGGAACAAGCCAAATTTGTGCTTGCCCATGAAGTGTTACACGCTGGCCTTGCGCATGCAGCTCGTCGACGCGGCCGCGATCCGTATCTGTGGAACGTGGCATGCGATTTTGTGATCAATGATTGGCTGGTGCAGCTGAACCTAGGCCAACCGCCAGCGCATCTCGGCTTGTTGTTCAACGAAGGTTGGCGCGGCCAATCGGCCGAAGAAATCTATCTGCACATCGCTAGCGATCTACGGTTGCGCCGTCGCCTGTGTACGATGCGCGGTGATGACGTCGACATGCTCGATGAACGCGTCGGCAATCGCGATGGCGGGTTTACCGACCGTGAAGAGTTTTACCGTCGAGCGCTCGCGCAAGGGTTGGACTTTCACCAAGCCTATGGCCGCGGCTTGGTGCCAGCCGGCTTGGAAGAAGCGATTCGCACCTTGGCGCAACCACCGATTCCTTGGCAAGCGCAGTTGGCCGAATGGATTCGCGAACGGGTGCCGCTGCCCGAACGCCACCGCACGTACGCTAAGCCTTCGCGCCGACAATCGGCGACGCCGGATATCCCGCGGCCACGCTTTTACGAACCTGAAGATCAGGTTGCGACCCACACCTTTGGCGTCATCCTCGACACCAGCGGCTCGATGGAACGCGACGACTTAGGCAACGCACTCGGTGCAATTGTATCGTATGCACGGCAACAAAAAGTTCGCGCCGTGCGGCTGGTGTACTGCGACGGCGAGGCCTACGACGAAGGCTTCGTCGATATTGAAACGTTAGCGCATCGCGTGCGCGTGCGTGGCCGCGGCGGCACCGTGTTGCAACGCGCTGTGCAGTTGCTCGAATCGCGGCCCGACTTTCCCAAAACGTGCTCGATCTTGGTTGTCACCGACGGCATGTGCGAAGCCGACCTGGCTATCACGCGCGACCATGCGTTCTTATTGCCGCCTGGTCGCGGCTTGCCGTTTCGAACGCATCAGCCGGTGTTCTATATGGAATAGATGTACAGCGCCGCGCAAACCGTTTCATCCGACCAGTGCTGCGGCACGTTCGTGTTACAAGTTTTGCAGGAGCTTCCATGACCTACCGAACCCCAGCGCACGGCGACACGCTAGTTATTGTGCAAGGTGCAACCGTGCAGGCCCTCGACGTAGCAACGGGCACGTTACGATGGACGTTCGAACTCAACTCGGCCAATTACAAGTGGGGCCAAGCGCGCGTTTGTGTGAGCGACTCGCAAGCGTTTGTGTTGGCCATTGCCGAGGAGCCGATGGGCTTCTTTTCGCAGAACGTTACGCCTGAAATTATTTCGATCCACCTGCAAACCGGTCAGGTGCTAGCGCGTACAAGGTTGCCGATTGCACTCCCGCTTGGCAACGCAACCAACGTGACCTTGCTGCTCAACAGCGGCACACTATTCGTTGGAATCGCAGCACACGTGTTTGCGCTTGACGCGGTTAACAGCGGCCTGCGTTGGGCCCACCGCATGCCTGAAAGCCGGCCTTCCGACGAGCAGGCGTTTACCCGCATGGCCATGGCATTGCCTGGACAAGCTGTGCAGCCGGATTAGGCACAGCTGTCCTGCGCAACCAACTGTTGGCAGTGGCAACTACGCCAGCCACGCCGCCGAATGAATGTCAGCGCACTGCCAACAGTAGTAGAGGCTAGCCCACTCGCCACAGCAACTCGCAGTTCGCACTATAACGGTCAAGAAAGTTGTACGGCAGCGTGCAATCCAACCGTGATGAAATGTTCGTTAGCGGCCGCGATCAACGACGAACAGCCTGATCGTCGACGGTGTTGGTCGCGTAGTGACAAGCACCTACGCGAAACTCGTAGCGCTACTGTGCAACGGCGCAATGTAGCCACGTTTTGGCGCGAAGCTTGCTTTTGCGAGCAGCCGTGAGGAACGTCGGCAAGGTTGCCATGAGGTTCGCATTGGCACTAGGCCGATGCGCTGGCGTATGGCGTGGCCAACGCTGGGGGGTTGTGGCATGGGTGCGGTAAAACTCGGCGAATTGGTGATGCGGCGCTATCGCGTGCAGCGTGAGCTCGCCGCTGGCGGCGCTAGCGTTGTGTACTTGGCGCATGACGAACGTTTGGCGCGACCGGTTTGCATCAAAGTGTTCGCCTTTTCGGATGGCGTAACCGCTGACCGCGGCGCGGTTTACGACCATTTCGTCCAAGAAGCGTTTGCACTTTCGCGGCTGACGCATCCGAGCACGTTGCGCATTTACGATTTTGGCCACGTCGAAGATGCTGCGCGCAACGCGCCGGCCGCGTTCAATGATCTAGATGGTGCATTGGAAATGGCAATGCGCGAAGCCGGCACGCCAGTGCAAGTGTACGAATACGTTAATGGCGGCACGCTTTCGCAGTTGGTACGCGAACACGGGGCATTAACCTGGAGCGAGGTTTGGCCGATCGTTGAGTCGCTGTGCGGCGCGCTCGCCGAAGCGCACAGCCTCGGGATCATTCATCGCGATATCAAACCGCAGAATATTCTGTTCACGCAAAACGCGTTGACGCTGCAAGTGAAGCTGGCTGATTTTGGCATCGCCAAATGGGACACCAGTGACGCGGTGGTTGCGATGCAAGCGCAGCGGCGCGCACGCACGTTGGGGCCGCGGGCAATGTATTCGCCGACGTGGGCACCGCCCGAACAGCTCGAAGGGCGCGCCACCAGTGCAGCAACGGATGTGTATTCGCTGGCAGCGGTGGCGCTGTTCTTGTTAACTGGCGAAGCCCTGTTTGCAGGCGACACTAGCGACGCTAGCCTCGACCTCGCCGCGGCCCTGCTTCGTCGTAAATCGGCACGCACGTTGATCGGCGACGCCTTGCTGCGAGCGCGCGACATTGGGCCACTACCCGATACCCTATGGCCGGTATTTTGCAAAGCGCTGGCCTACGCTCCAGCTGAACGATATCAATCCGTCGTCGATTTTTCGTTGGGTCTGCGGATCGCCAATGGCGCACCGCTGGAACCGTTGGGTGGAGTCTTCGCACGTGCGTCGAGCCCGGTGTTGCGCGCTAAAGGCACAGCAGTCAGCGACGAACAAACGCTGATCGTGCGAGCCGAACAGTCGCAACAAGCAGCACAACAAGCAGCCGCCGCCGCGCGGCCCGTGCCATTTGTTGCGCAACAGCGTTGGCTAAACCGCCAATTGTCGATTGTCTACGCGCCCAACGGCAACGCCGACATGCTTGGCCCAGTTGGCGCCACAGTGAGCCTTTCGATTTTGCGTGCAACCAACAGCTATTGCATCACTGCGACAACAGGGCTCGTCGAAGTCGCGGGCCTGCCGCCGGCGCGCGTGATGCAGTTCTACGCCAATGCCGAGTTTGCGGTCGTCGATGCCGCAGGCACGGTGAGCTGTCGCGCAAAATTGTTAATCTCCGAGGAAACCGACAAACACTATCGTTTTGTCGTCGACGGATTGCCGTGCTTGTTCGAAAAGTCCGACTGCGTTGACCCCGTTTGCATCGACTTTGGCGCCGGCGCTGCGATGTACGTTGTGTACTGTTTGGGCCGCGCGGTACAACCCGTTCGCCGGCCAACGCAAGCGTAGCGCTACCCACCGCCGAGTGATGACGGTTGTTACACTTCTTGGTAGGTTGTTCCTACAATACCACCCAATTTCTCCGTCGCAGTACTTCGCCCATCCACCACGTTGATTTTCGTGTTTGGATGCCCTAGCTTTTGGTCGTTACCGCTTGCGCGACAAGGCCGGCAGCCATTCAAATACTCGAAGGAAACCGGCCTGGAATCAGCATTTTTCGAACATCGAAAAATGGCCGTTGGAAAGAAGCAGATGAGAATTGACGAACTGAAACTGACGTGTTTTCGCGGCGCAGTCGACCTGTCACTCAAGCTTGATAGCCAACTCAATGTTTTCTACGGCGTAAACGGCGCAGGGAAATCAACGGTCCTTGATGCACTTGCGTTGGCGTTGTCGTGGGCTACCAATCGCATTCGCCACTTGGGCTCTTCAGGCCGGCCGATTGATGAATCCGACATTACCAACGGTAAATCCACCGCCGTTATCGAACTGCGCTGCCAAATAAAATCCGGCCCGGTTGATTGGAAACTATCAAAGAGTAGAGCCGGCCATGCGGCCGAAGATAAGAGCTCCTTTCATCAGCTCTCTGACTACGCAAGATCTGTCCAGAACCAGCTCAGCGAAACATCTGAGAATGTCAACATCCCGCTGTTCGCGTACTACCCGGTCAATCGAGCAGTGCTGGATATTCCGTTGCGAATCCGAGACAAGCACAAATTCACCTTGCTCACGGCTTACGACGACGCGCTAACGGCGGGCGCCAATTTTCGTACTTTCTTTGAGTGGTTCCGCGAACGCGAAGATCTTGAGAACGAGAACCGCAAATACATCAACGATGAGCGTAAACCTGATGGCTTCAGCTTTCCTGATCGTCAGCTCGAGGCAGTTCGCAGCGCGTTGAGCAGCTTTTTGCCCGAATTTACGAATCTGACTGTTCGGCGCAACCCTCTGCGCATGGAAGTTGAAAAGCAGGGACGGCGACTATCGGTGCAGCAATTGTCCGACGGCGAGAAGTGCATGATCGCATTGATTGGCGATATGGCGCGTCGGTTATCGATCGCAAATCCAACCTTGAACAACCCCTTGTCGGGCCAAGGGATAGTGATGATCGATGAAATTGATCTCCATTTGCATCCAAAGTGGCAGCGCCTCGTGGTTCCCAAATTGCAGGAAGTCTTCCCAGAGTGCCAGTTCATCGTTTCCACCCATTCAGCGCATGTCATTACGCACGTCCACCCGTTGTCGCTGTACGTGTTGCGGCAAACGCCTCAAGATATGCCCCAAAATATGCTGGCCGAGCACCCTCTTGAGTCTTTTGGCAAAAATGCTGACCGAGTACTGGAGGATTTGATGGGCCTGGAAACGACGCGGCCAGATTCCGTTGAAGCAGACTTGAAGCGCCTGTTTCTCTCAATCGACGAAGGCGCGTTGCATTCGGCGCGGTCGCAGATCGATGCACTCAGAAAATCAATTGGTGATGACCCTGACTTGGTGCGCGCGGAGGTTTTGATCCGTCGCAAGGAAATCCTGGGCAAATGAAGCGCATCATCAAACAGCGCGAGCCACAAGCGTTGCTCGACTGGAAGGGACAAGGCAATGCTGCTTGGCAGCCTTCTTACGCGGCTCTGCGAGGAGCCGAAAAAGAGATGGTCAAAAAGTCACTGATGAGCGAACAGGGATTTCTTTGCTGCTATTGCGAGCGCCGATTGACCGATGAAGATTCTCACATCGAGCATTTGCGCCCCCAAAGCGACCTACAGTGCGATCCACTCGACTACGGCAATCTGCTTTGCTCATGCCAACAACAGATTGCCAGGGGCGACCCTCGTCATTGCGGCAACCTCAAGGATGATTGGTTCGATGAACATTCGCTAGTTTCGCCATTGAGCGAGCGATGCGAAAGTCGCTTTGCCTATTCAGGTGATGGACAAATCCGCGTGGCCAACTCGGAAGATCATGCCGCAAACATCACAATCAAGAAGCTAGGCTTGGATATCCGCAAACTCAGCGATCTACGAAAGCACGCGATCACGCCTTTTAACGATCCCTCATTAACCAACGACGAAGTTCGAGAATTCGCTGCCAAGTATCTCGAGTTGAATCTCGGCAAGTACGGAGAGTTCTGGACAACGATCCGCCATTTATTTGGCGGTGTGTGACCCAGCGTAGCGTGTTCGTTCACGGTGTCGGGCTGTACGAATCGTTCGCGTTGCCGCCGTTGGCAAGGCCAGCTTACCCCTTGTGCACTTTCGCCAACGCTACCTGATCAATGATCGCGATGCGGCCGGGAAGAAACGTCAAGAAGTTGGTGCGGTAGCGCACCAACACGTTGCGTTGGTGCTCAACATCAATTTCGATGGTGGCGCGATTGCACCTGGGTTGCACGATCCATGGATAGGCAACATCAACGAAGTGCCGGCCCGGCGGCAGCGGAAAACGATTCATGCCCCATTTGGCATTTACCCGTTGGCCGTCAATTTCAACTTTTGGATTCACAAAAATATTGAGCGTGAGTGGCGCCCATGAGCCCAGCGAGCCCAAACATTGCAATTCCAAGATCCCAGTCACTTCCATGCGGCCAGGTATACAACCCGATGCGACCTGAAACGGCTAGGTTGAACGAAACTTTGGCAATTTCAGCGACGAATACCACCTAGGCGCCGGTGCCTTTCCGGCAGCGAAACAAGTGCTATGAATACGCCATGGTAGGTCGGTCATGAAGGCCCTGCGACTGCGCGGCGAAACCACATTCGCGGTGTGGAGCCGGCGCGCGATTTCGGTTCCGCTGATTATGACGACGTTTTGCATTGGATGGGCAGCGTCGCCAGTGCTGCTAATTTTGGCGCTGGTTTCGGATCTGGTTGATCTCAAGCGCTTGCCACGCACGCGCGCATTGCTGTTCTTCTTGTTGTACTTGTCGTGTGAAACGATCGGCATCGTTGCATCGCTGTGGGTGTGGTTGCGAGCAGTTGTGTCGAAGCGAGCAGCGGGCGAGTTCGAAGAAACCAACTTTGCGTTGCAGCGTTGGTTTACTGGGTCGATTTTCCGCGGCGCTGTTCGCATCTTTTCGATCAAAGTTGAACAAACCGGTGAGCCTGGCGAAGGCCCAGTGTTAGTCATGATGCGCCACGCTTCGACGGCAGATACGGTGATCGCCGGCGCGTTGGTTGCGACGGTCAACGGGCCTCGGCTGCGCTACGTGCTTAAGCGCGAACTACTGTGGGATCCATGCCTCGATATCGTTGGTCGGCGTTTGCCCAATGTTTTCGCTGATCGCTCGGGCTCGCGCAGTGATGCGGAGATCGCAGCCGTGCGCAATCTGGCGCAAGTTTTGAGTGCACGCGACGGTGTGTTGATCTATCCCGAAGGCACGCGCTTTTCCGAGTCACAGCGCGTGCGCGCCCTGGAAAAACTGCGTGAGCGCAATGATGGATTGTACGAGCTCGCAAGCAAGTTCACCCACGTCTTGCCACCCAAGCTTGGCGGACCGATGGCGTTGCTCGAAGCGCTGCCAACCGTCGATGTTTTGTTTCTTGAACATCAAGGTTTCGAAGGCGCGCGCAGCTTCGGCGAATTTTTCCGCGGCGGCCTCGTGCATGCGACATTGCGCATCCGCATGCGTCGCGTGCCAGCACCGTCGGGCACCGCAGCTGGCGGCGATCTTGCGCAATGGTTGTTCGCGCAATGGGCGAACGTTAACGCGTGGGTAGCGAACGCTTAGGTCCAATTTGCGACGGCGGCGCAAGGCCACCACCCGCGCGCCCGTGGGGCGAACGCGCACCAAGCGTCGACATGTATGGCATCACATCGATCTCTTCGAGCAAGCCAAGCTGCACCGACTGCACGTGCCTCAGTTTGGCAGCGGAATTGTGCCAGGCGCTAGCTGCAAGCCGTTGAGCGGCACAAAGCCGCCCTTGTCACGCACCGTGACACTCAACAGGGAGACATCGACTTGAAAATAGTGCGTTCCGCAACCGTTGCCGTCAAAGCAGTTACCAACCAACGTGGCCGCGTCAATGGTGGCTTGGTCATCCGCGATCCACGTCCACGTACTATCACCGGGAAATGCGTTGCCTTCGTCACGTTGCAAAAATACGCCTACTGCTTCGAACGCTTCGCCGACTAACTTGTTAGAATACATCCGCGTTGCCGCAGATAGCTCAGGATAGATCGTGAAATATTGGACGTTTCCTTCGAGCTGCATTTCGAACGTTTCAACGTATGGTTCGATTTTCAGTGTGGAGACAAGTTCATTAAAATCGGCCACTGCTGTTCGAAAGCTTCCCTTGGCCCACGCTTGACCAATTGATTCGTTGCGCGTTCGCATTCGGCCATACAAACCATAGGGTAACCGCACCCTAGTTTGCCCGAGTAACGGTTCGGTCGCCACAGCTCGCAAAAACAAGTCATAGTACTTATGAAACTCGCCTTCTTCTATCAACAGCGTAGTTGATGCTCTGCTAGCGAAAGAGGTTGCCGGACTGCAGGTCAACTCGCCATACGTGCCGTCAGTTGACGGACATCTAGTAAAACCTTCCGCGGGCGACGAACACCCGAACGCCAGGGCTAGAATAGAGCAAACAACTATCTTCATGGCTGCACGAACGAAACGCCCTTGTAGATAAGGTTCCACGCAACAGCTACACGTTCCTTTGAGTCAGATACAGAACATGGTTGAAGTGTTGCACCATTTTTGATCCGTACATAGATGGAGTATGTACGGGCTTGAGGACATGTACCAAATTCAAGCATCTCCGTTTCGCTGTTGGTTGTATTCGAAGTAAAAAACGTGCTGCAAGTGAACTGACTGCCGGATGACGTGACAACCAAGTCCAAGTCGTTTTGCAGCACGGGGATGCTACCGCTATTCGCCATACATTTTTGATAAGTAAGCGCGACGCGAGGCACGTAATAAGTTGGAGCAGCAACTGTTGCCAATAACTTCTGGCGACAGTTTGTGCCACACGAGGTGAAGCTGGTATCTGTTAGGTCTTGATACGTATATTGGTTGTTGTCTAAGATTGTCTTGAGCCTCAACATGTTGATTTGGCCCGCGCCGTCGACGGCATCGCTGGGCTGCGCCGACCACGAATTACCCTTTCCGACAGTCCCATCATTATTGGCATCTTGTGTGGCGGCCAGCAGCACAGCTTTATTAACCACTGGATACGCCAAAGCGCTGAAGAAGCCTTCGTATTGGTGGGCCTCAATGGCAACAGCAAGTACGGAGGGCGCGGCAAAGCTGGTACCAGTAACCTGCTGACTATTCCCAAGAGTATCAACATAGCTGTGCATCATGCCTGAACTTCCAGGTGCGACAGCCGGGTTGGGGACGTGAAGGCCGCTCCCAGTTCCAATGTGCGATCCTGGACCAAGCAAGTGAGGTCGTTCCAGGCCGTTCAAATTACCAGCACTACTGTTGCTATTTACGACATGGGTAGAAAGATCATTCCAGGTTTTGTAGTCGTACATACCAACGCAAAGACCGTTCGCCAACTCCGTACACAGAGCAGGTGCACCATTGCCATCATTCCCGGATGCGGCCGTAACAAAAGTGTTGTAGTACCGACCAAGCCAGTTTGCCGCGCTTGGCAAGCCAGACATACTTCGATTCACATATGTAGCTGGTGTTCCGCTTGCGGGTGCCACCATGAATTGCATCTGAGCGGCTACGTTCATTTGCCGATCATTGGCAATTCGCAGTTTCGTGTTCCACGCGCCAGCGGATCCAAATGATGTTCCCGCTGGTACGTTTGGCGAAGCATCAGCCCCACCTGTAATAAGCGAGTTGTAAGCATACGGCGCAGCCAAGAAGCTCCCGACAGCGCCCGCCACCCAAGAAGTATGGCCCATGATGCACACTTTTGACCCACCAGTGACTAGAGGGCCGCACCAATGCGGCGATTGGGCACCAAAGAAATTGCAATCAGCCTGTGTTGTACAAGTAGTCGGTGGAAGCTGGTGAACGATGGCGCCACTACCGCGGTAGATGTGCGTATTGTTTGAGGAGACTGCACCAACGATTTTCGGAGTATGCGTCTGGGAACTATCGTCCCATTCCCACACGCCTACCGTTAGTCCGCCACCGTCGCATGGCGCCGTACCGCAAACGCCGCCAACCAACGCGCTGTGTTTCATTGAGCCCATACCCGCCACGTCACCCTGTAGGCGCGGAATGAATTTTTCAGACTTTTCAATTCCGATCACGTCTTCGCCGTTTGACTCAGGGGCATCCAGCAACCCCGCAGGCATTCGAACATGCATAAATGGAAGCTCGTCTGGATCCGCAACGACCTCGACGCTTTTGCTGGCCAAAAATCCGCGCATCCGACGTTTCGCTGCAATCACCTTGCCGCGCTGCGCTGCAACATTCGCAATGGTCCACGCTTCGTACCGTTCCAATGGCACTTGCTCGTTTCCGTTCACCGATGGCAATTGCGGCTGACTCAAATCAGCGTTGATGCTGATCATGACGTCCACCAATTGTTCGGCCGGCAACGTTTGCTTGAACGCAAACAGCTCCGGTGACAGCTTGCCGAAGCGCGCCAACTGCGCAGCGCGCTCCTTAGCCCAGAACACTTCGGTAGGCTCACGGTTACCATCTTCGTCGACGATAAACGCGTCCGTTTGGTTATTCGCGGTCAAGACAACTTCAACCACGTTTTGTCCCACGCCAAGCGCGGGCCGAGCTATCACGCCTGTGACGTTGCTTGTGAGCTCGTTCGCCCGCAACGCTTTATGCGCACGCTCGGTCGCTTGTTGTTGCGTCAGAGGTTTTGGCGTTCGCCCCCCCCCCCCCGAAACTTCTTGCGACGATAGTTCATCTCCGCAACCGGCGATCAAGCTGGCTGCAACTAACCACACACCCATTTTCTTCATTGAGCAGATGCTGACCTAGCAACTTTCAAATGTCAATTACTCTCTGAAGTATTGCGCAGCCTAAGAGGAATACCGAATAAAAATAAGAACTGTCCGCTTTTCGGACATATTGCATTCGTCTGATATTCTGACACCCAGACCTCGTCCGTTTCCCGGACAAATTAACGAGCATCATAAACGCGTCAGCCAAGCACCGACTCGTTCTCACCAGATTGCAACATTGTCAGCGCCGAACACGGGTACTAGCTGGCCGGTGGCGCCGCCAGCCGATGCTGCGTTGTGCATCCAGTGTGGGTTGGGTAACAACCTGACACTCCAAGGTTAATCCTTACCCATGGGCGGTTGGACGCATTACATATTTCCAATATTATTAGCAACTTACGCCATCGCCAAAGCTCATGCGTTATTGGTCCGACCTTTGCTTTAGCCAACCCCATGAAATCGCAGATTGCTCACGTTGCGTTGGTAACCGCAGTTGTCGCCGCTGGCTGCGTTGCAGACCCTGGCGATTCCGAAACCTCGACGTCCGAAGCCTACGTCGAAACCGTCACTTCGCCGCCCAAACCGTTTCTATCGTGCGTTGATTGTTCAACCACCCACGAACCTGGCAGTGAGCTAGTCATTCTAACTTCGTATCATGGTGAGTGCCGCGACTTGTGGCGCTACGAATGCCTGCCCCAAGGTTACATGTTGAAGATTGAGTGTCCGGACGCAGCTTGCGAAGTTAACGGTCAAACCTTACCAGTGCATGCAGTTTGGTTCGAACCCGCGGTGACGCTACACGGCACCCGTGTGCGCTTTCCACACGCTGGCGATTTTCCTATCAAGCTAACCGTGAACGGCCCCTACGGATCAACCGTGTCGTCGCGAACGATCAACATCGCCGCTGCCGATCGCATTGAGATTGGTTGTGCATCGGGCAGCCCTAGCAACCGCGTTCCATGCGACAGCCCCATCATGCGTAGTCCCGTCTGGCTGACGTTTTCGATCATGGCAGGCACACAAGTGCTCCACAGCAGCACGACGGACGTGGAGATTGTCGCCAACGTTCCGGGCCAAATGAACTCCTTGGGCCAATGGCAGACCAACGCAAGTGGCTTACTCGATCTGACCGTGCGCAAGGGTGACTTGGTGGCCCAACTTCGACGGACCGTAACTGGCCTCGACGGCAGCTATCAGCCATTGCAGCAAGCAGCGACGCGTTAGTTGCAGGCGTCAAGCGTCCGATGTCCGGACATCGTTAGCAAAACCGACGCGCCTGCGAATTAATCGGATGCCATGTGACGCCTTGGAGCACGACCTCTGCTCAAAGCGCAGATAGCCACCCAGACAAGCATGGACCGAAGCGTTACATTGCGGCATGGATTTTTCTGGTGCGTTCCGAATCTATGCAGCGATCGTTGGTTCGCTTACGCTGCTAGCCTGCCAACCATCGAAGTCGAACAACAACATCGACGCGAGCGTTGTGCCCGATGGCAGCAACAGTATGTGTGGCGGCGACACGGAGGTTTGCTGCGCCAACCAAATGTGTGATTCAGGGCTGGCGTGCGTAAGTAACGTTTGCGCACCAGCAGTAACACCAGGTGCCTGCGTCGCAGGCGCACCGCCGTGGGCGTTTGTGTCGGAAGTCGCGCCACCGACGACGCTCGCACCTTATCAACAATTCACAATGTCGGTGACGTTCCGCAATTGCACCGGTGCAACCGTGGCGCGCGTGGACGCCAGCGCAGCCACCGGCACTAAGCTTGGCTTTAGTGCACCGCGCGATTACGACACGTTCGGTATCAAGCGCGCAGCTTTTCCCGCCGATGTGCCTAACGCGTCGACGGTAACGATCGCGATGACCTTGCGGGCACCACCGCTGACAGGCGCGCACACGTTGCGGTTTGGGCTCGTCACCGAAGGCGTGGCGTGGTTGCCAGCCGAATCGCCGCAGCACGTGATCAATGTACAAGCGACGTCGCAAGTAGCGACAATCTGCCCAGGCGTCACCGCCGACGTCGGCGGCACGCAGCCGGCAAGCGATGCCTTGCAAAGTTGCATCGACGCAACGCCAAGCGGTGGCACGCTTGCGCTGCCCGGCGGTGTGTATCGAGTCGACAAAGGCCTACGGTTTGCCAATCCGATTACCGTCACCACCGCTGGCTCGACGGCGACGTCGCCGAATTGTTGGGCACTTGGTAGCCCACCGTGCGCAGTATTGCGCGCCGATGCCAATCTCGTCACGCCGCGCGGTTTTGTGTTTATGAGCGCGGCATCGGGCGTGCACCTTGATCGCATCGTGATCGACGGCAATCGCAACGTACGGCTGGCCAGCACCGCAGCGGCAAGTTGCGCGGCTACCAACACCGGCGCCGGCTTCAATGCCCACAGCGACAACTGCGCCGATTGTTCGTTTCGCCGAGGCATCTCGGCACGTGCATTGTGCGGCACCGGTTGGGAATGGACCGGCGACAACGCCATTATCGAGGACAATGTGTTCTATCAAAACGGCGACCACAACGCGAGTTACATGTGGGCCGACGGCTTGACGCTGCTGCGCTCGAACAGTGCGCAGGTGCGCAACAATCAATTCTACGACAACAGCGACATCGACTTTATCTGCGGCGGCGCAACCAACGCATTGTTGGAAAACAACGTGGTGCTGCATGCTGTGCAAGGTACGTTCGGCGGCCTGATGCTGGATAATTTCAACAGCAGCACGCCCGGCCAGTTTCAAGGCACGCTGCTGCGCAACAACAACGTCAGCTGCGGCAACCAGCTTTGTGACTTCGGTATCGTGCTGGGCCCGCATGCCTGGTACCAATCGCCCAATATCGAGGGTGGCACGGTCACCGGCAACACCGTGGTTGGCGCCAAGATGCAAATGATCGCCGAAGGCGCGGGCACTGCGGCAAACCCCATCGTCGTCAACGGCAACACTCTTGGCGCCAGTGCCGCACGCGCAACGTTCGGCTGCGGTCAGACGCGCGATACTGCTGTGTTCAACGTGTCGCCCGACTCATTTGTCACCACCGCAGATAGCACTGCACGGTTTACGTATCACGATTGCCCGTAGCACTTGGCGGCCCGGCGCCGACGTGCGTTACTAGTGCCGATGACGCCAAGCGATGGCAACGACGCTCACAGGCCGCGCGAAATTGCCGAGGCCGTTGAAACGCTAGGCGTTGCCAAGGCAAATATGCCGACGGTGACGTTGTTGACGCTGGCCGTGCTAGCCGGTGCGTTCATCTCGATGAGCGGCTTGTTTTACCTCGTCGCAATTACCAATACCGAGTTGGGCTTTGGGCCAACGCGCGTATTGGGCGGCGTGGCATTTAGTCTAGGTTTGATTCTAGTGGTGGTCGCCGGCGCTGAACTTTTCACTGGCAACAACTTGATCGCGATGGCATGGGCCAGCCGGCTCGTCGGTACGCGCGCCGTGTTGCGCAATTGGGCGCTCGCGTATGTTGGCAACGTCGTCGGATGTTTGGGCACGGTAGCATTGGTAGCCATGGCCAATGTTGCAAGCCTCGGCGGTGGTGGCGTTGGCAAAACCGCACTAGCGGTGGCCAACAGCAAAATGGCACTGCCGCTAAGCGAAGCTTTTGCCCGCGGCGTATTGTGCAACGCATTGGTGTGCCTCGCGGTTTGGCTAACCCTCGGCGGGCGCTCGGTAACCGACAAGATCGTTGCGATCATTTTTCCGATCACAGCCTTTGTCGCAATGGGCCTTGAACACTCGATCGCCAATTGGTTCTTCTTGCCGTACGCCGCCACCCTCGGCACCATTTCGTGGAGCGCAGCTGCGCAAAATCTCGCCGCGGTGACGGCAGGCAACCTGCTTGGCGGTACGGTGCTGGTGGCTATCGTGTATTGGCTGGCGTATCGTCGCGGAGCGGCGAAATAGCGCAAGCGCGATGAATAGTTTGAGCATGCGCGGCTGCGCGCTGCTACGATCTATGCATGATTCGTAACTCGCTCGTGATGTTAGTGGCGCCTACGGTTGTGATTGCAGCATGGCAAAGCCAAGCTGTGGCGGATTGCGCGATGCCTGCATATGCTGGCGATGTCCTTACCACCCGGGTGACGAAGCTGCCGGCGGACGGTGGCATTCTGGTTGGCTGGAAGTACGACGCGCACGCCACCACACCCGCTTCGGGCGACGCTTCGGATCAGCCGACCTGGACGATCAGTAACGGCAAAGCAAACGCCAACCTCAAGCTCAAGCGTGTGAGTTTGGCGCCTGGCTTGAGCGTGTATCAACCAGCTCCCGCGCCCGGCACGCTAACGCTTGCTGATGGCAAAGGTACGGCGCTGGGCACGTTTACGCTCGATCCAAAAGCTGCTGCAAATGCGATGGTTGCGCCGGTGGCACTAAGCGTTGCGTTATCGGAAACGCCAAGTCGGCGCGGTAACAATCGCCACGTCTTAGCTACTTTCAAAGATGCAGCGCCTCCAGAAGCGGTTGCCGTGATCGTTTATCAAGCACCGGTACAAGCCAAATCAGCCACAGCGAAAGGCGCCGCTGCGACGACCGCACCGGTTGCCATCTCATTCGTCCGGATTCCGGACTCTCATGACCAGATCAAAGAAGTGCAAGTCTTTAGAGACGCGGGCTATTGCGGCGTGCTGCAGCCAGGCGCGCGGCCACCCGCAGCGAACGAACGCGTGGCATTTGCGTGGGTAGATGCCTTCGGCCGCCGCTCGCCGTTAAGCGCCCCAGTCGTTGCGAAAGCTGCCGACAAAACGCCTACGCCATAGGCCACGATCGCAATTCATCGAGCACAACGACGCGGACAGCTAGTCATCGTCATCGTGTTTGCCAGTGGGCGCACCCGGCAGGGCCGCGGCGCTGCTGCCAACATACACCTGTGCAGCGCCATGTTCGTAGACGAGCGCACCGCCAGCGTGGCCAACTCGATAGCCCAGCACAAGGACCACGAGCGTGCCGACGGTGGCAGCCATTGCGAGGCCCGCGCCAAGTTTACGCTTGGCGAAAACGGTAGCACCAACCATCACGACCAATACAGCGACGCTTGCCCACACGAAACCTTCCGCCGCTTCTTCGTGGGCTTCGATGTATTTTTCAGCGACGACGCGTTCGACTCGATCTTCATCGGCTTCGCCGGTTTGCATCGCAACAAAGCCTGAAACAACCAACGCTGCTTGCAGTAGCGCGACGATTGCCCACGCGCGTGGTGGCAACCACTTGCGCCACCAGGCTAGCAACAGGCCTCCTGCGATGAGCGGCATCAACAAGCCGAGGGCGATCGGCACGTGAACAATTTTGGGATGGAACATCAGCGCACTCATATCAGCCATGTGACCTCCGTGGTTCCAACAAGCATAGCGACGCTTGTTGCATGCGCCATGTGGTGCATCAGCGCAGCAACGTCATTTCTCCGTCGAAGATTATGATTCTTCTTAACCCGAGCGTGTGCGCACACTGCGTCGACAACGCACGATTCCTGGTCGCGCGCCATCGCAATTTCTACATGTGACTATTCTCAGAGTGTCCGAACGCCGGACCAAACGTCGGACCAAACGTCGGGCGACCGATCGGTTCCTGACAACTCACGCCTACGCTGATGCATCGATTCGCAAGCCGGCGTCGCGGGCCCAGCGCCGCACCAATTGCATCGACCAGGCTGCAGGTGACGCGTTGGCTTTGCCGCGGACCTGCACCACGGTTTTGCTCTTGAGGTGAACTTCGACGGTCAGCACTGATCGGGTGGAGAAATCATCAAGCCAACGGTGGCGCAACGACCAAATCGACGAGCGGCCCGCTTGGCAACGCCAAGCATAACTCGCCACACAGTGCCGCATCACCGCGCTCTCGTGGGCAAGCTGCTGGTCGTCCAGCAATTCAGTCATCAGCCACTGAGCCGGACGCGGGCGCTCCACCGTTGGTGCTACTGGCACCACTAACCCTGGCAAATTCGACGATGCCCACGTCGAATGATGGGCCCGCGCTCGCCCAAGCGCGCCGTGCCATGCTTGCACTAACCGCATCACTGACGCAAAGGTGCGGCCACGCAGGTCCAGCATCGTGATGTTGGCATGGAGAAAATCGATTAGCGGCCGCACATGCAACAGCTCGACACTGTCGCCACAATTGACCAGCCACTGCAGCGCCACTCGCCAACGTTCAGGGTCGTCGAAATGCTCGACGAGGCGAGTCGCCAACAACTGCTCCACCAAGCCAGCGCTCCCGCCGAGGCCAATCACCTCGGCGCGGCGCAACCCATGCGTTATCGGTACATGGTCGGGCGTTTGCAAGAACAAGTGCTGCATGCGGCGAGTCAGCGGCAACGGCAGAACCAGGCTTCGCACGCTTTGCCCTTGCCCTAACGCAACCGCCCAACGGCGGTGCAGTTCATCATTACCAAACCATGCAGCAGCTAAAAACTTCGGCGTCGGATACGCGGCAAACAAATGGCCCGTCAGCGACGCTGCGACATGCAGCGGATGGCCTGTAGCTCCCTGCCACGCCATTGGATCGCGCATAACATCGCTGCTATACGGCAACAAGTTGCGAATCAGCGTTGCTTGTAACAATGCGCCAGTTGCCGTCGGCGGCAAACGCATCAGATCCGAGCGCTGCCGCAACACAGCTAACAGTTGCTGCAAAAACGCTGTTTGCTCGGGCGCGCCGAGCGTATCTTGAAAAATTCCATGCACAGCAGCGTCGACACACGTGCGGGTGTGCCGACCAAAACGTCGAACATTCATACGTAACTCCAAAGCAAAAGCAGCAGGAACCGCGCTCTTTACGGGCGCAGCCAAACCTCAACGCTTCGATTGCTTAGGAAAAACGAATAAACATGCGGCGCCAGGATGCGTGCATCGCGGTGCGGGGTCAAGCCCAAAGGCCGCGCGCCGCTCATATAAGAATTTTTCCTGCACGGCGACAATCCATGTCGTATAGCTCTGCCGTGCGCCTTCGTTTCATCTCCTTGCTACTGCTAGTCATTGCGCTGGCCACCGCTGGATACGCGTGGTTTCGCTACCTAACGTGGCAGGGCGCCACTGAATTGCGCTTTGTGCGGTGGGAGCTTCCGGGGTCGCAATCGAGCAAGCCAACGCCCATTGCCGACGCTTTGCCTTCCTGTTCGAGGCCACCGATCCTCCACGGCACCGAGGCGCTTTTTTATTCATGCCATATCGATCTCGAACGGCGCTACGGCCTTTGGAATGTAAACTATGCAACTGGTGTCGCGACGTTGCGGAATCCCGCTGGGCCATTCATCCAGCTGTTCGCCCCAAGCGCCGGTGAGCAATTCGGGATTATTGACGACGATGTGCTCAAGATCGGTGGACCGAACGGCTGGATAGCCGAGGCTAAGCTATCCGACGAGGATGCGCGCGTCATTGGGTTGGGTTGGGTCAACGATGAACTACAGGCTTTTCGCAGCGGCGCGCATGGCAACGTCGCGAACGGATCAATAGTAGCGCTTCGTGCTGATGGCGCCGTACGTACGTTGCCAGCGCCCCGGCTGCGAACGTGTCGATCGTATGACGCAAACTGCGAGAACAAAGTTATCCTTCACGACAAGCGATGGTGGGTACTGCTCGATCATCACGATGACCGGCCGTGTTGGGGCACGGCGCCCGCCGACCCATGGCGCGACGACGAACTTCACTGTCTCGAAACCAGTACACCAATCACTCACAGTATGCAGTGGGTACCATTGCAAGCAGGCCACTTACGACAGCTTTTTGGCAGCTACATCCGCGATCTGGGATGGGATGGACTTACGCCACCGACGCGTAGCGACAGCGGCAACAATTGGCGCATCGATGCAGTTGTCTGGCAAGGCGCGGAATTGCGCCCACAAATCACACAGTTTCTTGGCAACAATACGATGCGCTTCACCATCGACGGCAAAAACATCGACCTGACGTATCGTACGAACGCGCGTGGCTACCTTGAAGTGAGCAGCCCTGGCAACCCAAGGCCCATCGCAATCGTGCGCGATAAAGAGGAACCAAACCTAAGCTTGCAACCTAGTGGCCAGGGCGGTTTCTATATTTCAGATGGACAAGGCGGTTACGCAACATTGGACGCAAAGCTGGCGCGTGTCGATCATTCCAGCATCTGGGATCACTTGCGCTTCGACAGCATGAGTGAACGTCGCGCGTATGTCGTCGAGCCCAATTGGTGGCTTGCGCGCTGGCTGGGCTGGGCGATGTACGGGCCGCTAGTGATTACCTTGGTTCTGATTGTGCTCAGCAATGTTGTTGCGCAACGCCGTCGCCGCCGCGCAATGGTGCCGGAAGCAACCGCGGCACCCAAGCGTTGGGTGGCTGGGTTGGTCTTGTCGATTTGGGTGCCGTTGCTGCTGTTCGCCTACACTGCAAGCGCTGCGTACGGCCTGCTTCGCGTGCGGCCGTGGCTCTAGCTAGGTGCTACTGCAACCATTTCGCTACGCCGAAGTGCACAAACTCGGGGATGCCGTAGTCGGGGAACTGTTCAAAGATACGCGCTGCGATCGCGGCTGGCGCGCCGCCTTGCGCGACCGCAGCAGCGAAAGATGCAAGATAATGCGCGGTCTCGGCGAATAGTTCCGGACCGGCGGGCGCACCATGGCCAGGATACAAATGCTGCGCCGACGCAAAGCGTTGCTGACAGGCAACGATGGCTTGTTGCCACAAGCCGAGCTGCATTTCGCCCATCCAAGCATGTTCGCGGTTGTAAGCAAGATCGCCAACAAACAGCGCATGCGCTGGCGCAAACCAAGCAACACAATCGTTGAGTCCTTCGGCTGGGCCGAACGCGTGAACATCGACGCGAGCACCGTCGAGCAACAGATGATCGGTGTGAAGCGCCGAAGGCAACACTGGGGCGGTTGGCAATTCAGCGCCGTACTTCGCCAACCAAAATGCGCGTTTAGCTGCGAACGTCGCAACGATATCGGTAACAACCGCAGCGGTAGCCACCACCTGCGCGCCGGGACATGCGTCGAGCACGGCCTGCAAGCCAAAGTAGTGATCAGGGTGCGCATGGGTCACGAAGATGTGCTTCAATGGTGCGCAGTGTTGCTTAATCAACGCTGTCATCGCAGCAGCATCGGCAAGCAAAAACTGGCTATCAATCATCAAACTCTCGGTTGGCCCGCTGATGACGTGCGAGTTGCCACACAAGCCGTGCGCGTCAGCACTAAATGTATGAATCGAAAAGCCGTCTACCGCGCCGGTCGTCGTATGTGTGATCATGCGCGCGACCCTAGCAGGGCCAATGCGTGAGCGCTGCTATTTTGACGCCGGCATCAACGTTACACGAAACAGGCGGGCCGACGCTGCACTGGTTGCGACGCCATCGTTGAAAAACACGTTCGGCGCAGTGCTTTCGATGCCACCCAAGATGTAGCCCAACGCAACCCCGGTTGCAGGCAAGGCATCAAGCCGCAACACACCGTCGGCAGCAGTTGGCACGGCGGGATTCGCAATAAACTCAGCGCTGGCGCCAAGCAGCGCCGGCATTTGGCCAATCGCATACTCCTTCAAGCTGCCGTCGGCCGCGCGGGTCACCATGCTGATAGTCCGCACAAATGGCACCGCGGTATCCTCTTTGAGTGCGCCCGCAGCATCGTAGTAGAACTGGGCCATGCCGCCAAAAAACAGCGTATGCATCGCCTTTTGCTGCGGGTCGTACAGTGGCACATGCGCATTGTGGTACTGGCTCAGCAACTGCTGAAAGCCAGGCACCACGGTGTGCCCAGTCGCTCGGATGTCGACGGTATTTAGCCAAGGCACGTCGCGATCATACTGAAACACACCCGTAAACATCGTAAAGCCGCGGCTACCATCGGCGAAGATTTGCGGCACCATGTTGTAGTCACGGCGATGCAGGTTGGCGTCGTCATGCCACGCGGTGTATTCCGCTATCGCCAGCGCGGCACCGTCGTCGTTAATCTTGAATCGGCGGATCTCATTGGTATACTCCTGCACGAAACCTGGGCCATGATTTGGGCCCATCGGATTATAGCGGCCAGTAAAACGCTGCCCGCCAGCTAGATAAAACGTTCCATCGAGTTCGCCAAGATAACCACCGGTTACGGCCAGGCGCTCGTCCGTTACCTGCCGAATGTGCGGTGCAATCGCAGCATTGCCAATGACAGCATCGATCATGGCAGGCACCTTAATCGCGGTGAGCGCCGCGTGCGTGATGTGATCACCCGCGGTTGCGGAATATCCGTAGCCACCGATGACGTACAACGTGTCGCCACGCTGATGTGACTCCATGTTGGTGGATTGCAATTGCTCGGCGATCGCCGGTGACACGCCCGCAAGCGGAGCTGACCACACCTGCGCGGCAGCAACGTCGATTACGTAAAGCGATGTATTGTTACCAGCAGCGACAAAGGCTTCGAACGGCCGCCGTTTGTGCAACCCATCTTTGCGGCCACCGATCACTAGCCACTTGCCGTTGGCTTCGCCCAAGACATACGACTGCACCGCAGGCAGATTGGCCACTGTAACTTCTTCGACCACGGCCGTCATCGTCGTTGTGCCAGGTGGCGTCACCGGAACAATTGGCGTGGTCGACTGCGTTGCGCATGCGGACAGCAACAGCGTCGCGGCAGCTAGATATTGAGCCTGTTTCTTCACGTTTTTGCGCATCGCGCCTCCGCAAGGTACGTGCCGGTTTGCAACAAAAGGATTCAGCGTCAGCGGCGGATTCGTCGACCTGCGACACTTCGCCTGCCTGCGACTCGCATTGTTCCCAGGCCAAACCATTGGCTGTTAGGCGCAAACCCTAGCGAGGCCCTACGCCTAACGCTTAGATGGATCTATGCTCCCTGAACAAGCCTGGCAATCCACCCCGCTGCGCATGCTGCTCTTGGTGCTGTGCGTGGCCCCGGCGACTGCGTTCGCCGAGAGCAACTATCGCGTTGTCATAGGCGACGACTGCAGTACGATCGCCGAGCACCAACTCGGCGCGCGACGCTACGTGGGCGCCCTGCACCGCAGCAACCCACAACTGGGGCCTGAACCCCATCAGCTCCAGGTTGGTGACATACTGCATTTGCCCGACGCGCCGAGCGTCGTTGGCAAGCTGCGCGATGTCGTTGGCGAAGTCACGGTGCAATCGCCGCTCGACACAGCAGCGCAGCCCGGCGCCGACACAGTTACGATCGCAGCGGGCACGGTGGTGACAACAGGCAACCAAGGCAGCGTAGTATTTCAATATGGCGCGGGCCGTGGCGCCACGTTTCGCATTGGCGCCAACACTACGGTTCGTATCAGCGCCGCTGCAAAGGGTGTCTACATTGAACGTGGTCGGCTCACTGCATCCGCTGCTCGCGGCGCAGTATTTGTCGTTGCCAGCAAGTGGGCGCGCGTCACTGGCAGCGGCCTCGTCGTCGTTGGCAACGAAGGCACTGCAATCAGTAATCACGGCATTTCTGCTATCGCCGTTGAATTGCTGGCTGAACAGTTTCGCCAAGCAACACCGCTGGTGGTTAAGCCTGGTTTTGGCGTTTACGCAGGCACGGTTGTAGGTGGAGCGCGACCGCAGGTTGAGCGCCTGCCAGCGCCAAGCACGTGGGGATACCAAGACCGCGTGGTGCTTGGCGACGACGACGGCGCACCGGTGCAATTCGCCTGGGGTCGCAATGCCACCGAATATGGTGGCTACTTGCTGCAGCTGACCGCACCCGAGACCGGCGCTGAAACCGTGGTGGATATGCGCGCCAACCAAGCGTCGACGAGTCTGATGTTACAACCCGGCCGTTACCTGGCTGCTGTCTCAACGTTTTCGCCGAAGCATCTTGAGTCGCTGCCAACACCGCCGATTAGCACCACGGTGTCACGTATCGATGCGCCATGGCTGCAACGCGAGGGATCACAACAGCGAGCGGCGCGCCTGCCCGTCGGCGCCCGCATCAAGTTGCCAACGCTTGCATGCGAAGTGCTCGTCAAAACGGAAACGACGACCAACGGCAATGAACCGATGTTTGCAGACGCCAATTGGGCTCCGACCGTGGGCAGCGGTGGTGGACGCACCTGGCTCGTCTCGGAAGTCGGCGAACATCTGTTGCGCTGTGGTGAGCAGACGCTGCGATTCACGGTTCCAGCCGTCGAGGTTACGCCTCTCAATATCTATTCTTTGACGAAGGCGGAATGCATTCGAATCGATCTCACCGGCCCAATTGTCGGCGCCGCGCAGCTGGTTGGCAACGACGCCGTCGAGGTACTGAGTCAATCGTACGGCGATGGTGATACCGGCTTTCGAACCGACACGACTGACTGCATCAACTTCAGACCGGTGCATGCTAAAACTCTGCAACGCAGCATCAGTGCAAACATTCGCATGCGCGATAACGCAGGCTCGACGCAGCTTGCGGTGATGCTCGAAGGCAGCATTGCGCTAGCAACAGTCAAGATCCTGCCAGTGCTACGCGTCGAAGCAGGCATCGCCGGTACCGAAGGCCGCGCTTGGTCCTTGTTTCAGCGTTCAATGAACTCGTGCGAACTTCGCAGTACGCCGTGCCACACGTTTCAAGCAGTTGTACCGCCACCACCACTACCACGCTTTGAGCTCGCCCTTGGCACAACCACAACGCTGCGTGGTGAAGCCGGCGCTGCATTGCGCTTTGGCTTTCGCATCCCCCGAAGCCAACGCTTTTGGCTTGAACTTGATGCCCAGTTACAACGCCATCGCACCTCGCCCGCTACCGTCGACGAGACCCGGACAACCGCGCATCTGAACTTCAACGCCGACGTGTGGCGACTCACCTCCGCACTCACACTACGCGCGCTGATTGGCTTCGGCGCAAGCGCAGTGCCGCATGACCACAGCCACATCGAAGGCGTGGCCGGTGCATCACTTCGATGGCAACTTGCGTCACACGCTGGCCTCCGCATCGACGCGCGGGCAGTGCTACGCGACAACACGACGAACGTCTCGACGGCCGAAGTCGGCGCTGCGTTGTACACCAGCTTCGGCGACTGACATTACAACGCGCGCATCAGCAGCGCGAAGACGAGCGGAACGCCGCAGCACAACAGCAGCGCCATCGCGGTGGTGCGCCAAAGCGTCTTGTTGACGAGCGCAACAATGCGCTGATCAATGTCACCAGACAATTGTTGTTTCACGGCAGCAACATCGACGGTGCCCAGCTTCGAAGCAGCTTCGCGAAACCGCGCATTGGTGACTTTGCCAACCAACGCGAGCAACACCGCTTGGATTCTGCCGCGAAAGAAGCCAAGCCGTTCATCGTTACTTAGGCGTTGCACCGTTTCGATCGCGCGTTGCAATTGTGATGCGGCTTGTGACAATGGCACTGGGGCAGCCGCGGCGGCGCTACCCCCGGCTGCGCTGTCAACGCCGGGTTCGCTCATGCGTTTGAACAGCACTTGCGAAACTTTCGCACCGAGTCCTAGCTTTACGATGCCTTCACGCACCACTGCGCCGATCGCACGTTTGATCATCAAAGGCACACCAAACGCGACGAAGCATCCAAACGCAACCAACACCGCCAACACGCCACGCAACACCGACGGTGGCGACGCGATCACGTAGCCACCAACCGCAATCCCAATCGAAAGCAGTGACAACCCAAACGCGGTTTGGGCAAACGTTATGAAAGCGCGACGCACCAGCGGCTTGAACCAAGCAGCAAGCGAATCAGCAACAGTGCCAATGTCGGGCATGGCAACAATGTAGCAAGCCCGTGACGGTCACCGGGCCAAAGCGGGCAAGTTTTGGCGCCGCGCGCCGACTAAGACACTACACATTACTTCGCGATCGGCACAGCAGCATACGTTTCAACAATCGTCGCATCATCCTGTTCTACGTAGATCGTAACGTTGGCGGCATCGCCATCGAAGCCAATCTCAAACTGACTATCACGCAAGCGGGCATCGACGAAGAATGCGTGCGCTGGCGCAACTTGCACCCCTTTGAGCGGTGCAAACGAAACCGGATAATGGCCGTGGACGACGGGTTCAGCAGCCTTGCGACGCTTTGCTTGCACCACACAGTATTGCCCTTTCAACTGATTCGTGCCGTCGACAAACTCGAACGAAATCAGCGTCGGCTGTGGCGGCTCAGGATCGCGCAAGCCACCAAACTGCTGCACGCGCACGCGTTGATACACCTGCCCTGCAACGATGTTGCGCCGTTCTCCGCGTGGTCCGAGCCGTTGCCACGTCGCTGCAAACTCCGATGCAATCGGCGCATTTTCGTAGCCTGGCACCTGCAGCTCCAGCGCGGCACATGCTTTGTTCGCGCCTGGTGGCGGCGTTGGATGTTGCACCTGCACGGGACCGCCGCACCCGGCTTGCACCGCCAAGGCCACCGACGAGAACGCAGCAAACACACAGCCAGCTTTCATGTCGCCATGCTGCCACAACGCTGAGGTCAGCGCGCACCGGCTAGCGCCGTTGCCGTACATATTTTCGGCTGTTGGCGACGGGGCGCCTTCGCGATCATCACGCCATACAGTGCATGATCGCTCGCTTCATATGCGATGGTTTGACAAAGCGTTGACGTGCAAAGTCGCGTGCATCGCGAAAAAAATCCAGCCTGCAGCGTGCTGCAACCAGAGCTCAAAATTGCGAGCGTCTACCGGTGGCGTGGCCAGTTGGGGTTCCGTCATGCGGCATACTAATCCCAGAGTGCCGCGGTGTGTCGCAAGACCGCGGCTATCGCCACTTCAATTCCAACTGCCAGCCCTGCTGCGGTGTCGGCAAATCAGCATGAATGTCGACGGGGCGGTTATTGATGGTCACGTGCATGATCGGTGATTCGTCCCAGCCGCCGAGGGATTTGAGCACCCATACGGCGCATGCTGCATCGGCAAATTCCGTTGGTTGCACAGCGTCGGCGGCAGGAAAGCACACAGCATCGGCAACCCCTACTTGATCTGAAATCAGGTAAACAACCAACAGCCCGGTGGCTGCGCGCAGACTTGCGACGCAGGCATCGACGGTTGCGGCATCAAGGTGGCGACTTGGACCGCCGTAAAACACGCAAACGCGTCGGTGCAGTAGATCGGCGACATATGCGACGCCGATATGAGGCTCGCTTGCTTGCGTGGGTGCACTTTCGGGTACGCCTAGCTGAGGTAGCTCAACCGCCAGCACATTGCCATCACGCCTCACCAACAGCCACGTCTGCGCTTCTAAGCGAATACCGCGATACACGCTCAATAGTATGCCAGCCGGGCGCCACATGCGCCAACGCACCAATTCGGAATACCTGCACCGCCACGCGCGTTACACCACACACATGCGTACTTCCCTTCTGCTCACTGCAATCTTGTCACTTGCCACCCCCGCAATCGCACTCGCTGCCGATGGCCCACGCACGCTAAGCCCTAGCGCAGCCGACCAAGCGCTCGCAAAAGATGCGGCGGCGATCGCAGCACAAAGCAAAAGCGGCTCGCCCAAACCGTTTGCACATGCAACGCTGTTGGGCTGGGCCAGCGCCAACCGGCTCGCGTTTCGGGTAGCGATATGCTCGGAAGATCCACTGGGCGGTCGCGGCCCGTGGTGCGAAATGAGCACATGCACGGTGGCCCCCTTCGATGGCACTACCAAGCCAGAGCCCACCTGTTCTAACGATGCATCGACGACGCTAGGCGAAGCCGCGATTTCCGAGGCAACCATCCTTGCAACGGCGCGCGCAAATCAAGCGGCACTCGGCGGCCTCACCGACGGCAGCCTCACGAAAGTGAACGCCAAGATGGCGTACAAAAAGGGCGCTAGCATTACAACACCGAACAATGCCAAACCAATTGTGCTGTTTGCACCAAGCCAAGACGATGGCGGTCGTGCCATGGGCGTTTTCGCGGCACGGCTCACAGCCCAAACCACGTCACCTGATGGTGCTTGCATTGGCGTCATCGGCATTGCCGACCATCAGTCATATTATGAAGGCGTCGGTGGCATCGTGCCGCTTCCGCTCGGCTTCGTGGCTTGCAACGGCAAGCGCTGAGACAAACCTTACGGACCGACGCGCACCGGCACGGCCACGTAGTTGCCGTCGCCAGTGCCGAGGTAGTCGCGGTTGCCCCAGCACATCACGGCGCCGGTTTTGCGCAACGCACACAAGTGATAGTCGCCACCGACGAGCGCGGTAGCATCAACAAGGCCTGCCATGGTGCGGCGGCCACTGAAGTCGTCGCGGTGCCAACATTCGACGGTACCACTGTGATGCAACATACAATCTTCTTGTCGCATGCCGTCGCGGTTTGGCCCCGGCAACACCGTCACAGCGTCGCTGGCGAGCGGAACAGTGGCGTTGCCTTCAAGCGAAATCGCAGTGAGGCGATCGTCGTTGCTGACAACGTACAACGTCCAGTCTTGAAACAACAATGAACGTACCGGCCCCACCTTATTAATAGCCGCACTCAGCGCCGGCTCGGGAACATCTTCTTCCGTGTTGTCCGGGCGGTCAAAGAATGAATGGGAACAATCAACGAGTTTACCGACCCGCTGACAGAACCAAGTATTACGATGCTCACTGCCATTCCACGATGACGGCGGCGCCGCGCGCGCTACGTGACGTGCAATTGCGCGAGGCGGCCACGGTTGCCCTTGCCAGTCCACGCTCCAACACATGCCGCGTGCGCCTAAAGCACAGACACTAGGGCTAATCGTTGCAGTCTTTCGGCTTGTCATGGTGGTGAGTGCGGTTGCACCAGCAACACCAGCGATATCTACTGGCGCTGCGTCGCGCCAACATGCAACGGTGCCGGTTGCGCGCCGCGCACACGTGATGTCGTCGGTGGCAATCAGCTCGGCGGCGTCGGCAAGTTGCAGCACAGGCGTTGGTTCGGCTTGTTCGCGGGCACGGCCATCGCCAAGCAGTTCAACATCACCCCAGCACCACACAACGCCTGCATCATTGCGCACACAGCCGACGCCAGCACCGAGGTCGATGTCGCGAATGGCACCTTGGGTCGCAAGCAATGAAGGTGCACTTTCAACGCTCAGATCATTTTCAAAGTTCCAACAATACGCGCCATCGGCAATGAGCGCACAAGCACGCTCGGTACCAAGCACCAACCGTGTCGCTCCGGTGGCGAGCTTTGGTAACCGCCATTGGGTGGCGTCGCTGCGCCACCCAAGCAACGTGCCGTCGGCCAACACCGCTGCAAAACGTTCGCTACGCTTGCCACCAAGCGTGCGCACCGATGCGCCGGCAAGGCTCACAGCATTGGCCGCTGCTCGCACCTCATGCAACGAGGCTGGGTTGGAAATGTCCCAACAACTCACGGCTCCGCTCGCTGCGCGCGCACATGCTTGATTGTTCGCTACAACGATTTCGGCGACACCGTTGAGGCCAGGCACGTCAACAAACGTTGCAAGCGGCTGATCGGTTACGCCATCGACGCGCGGCATAGTGCAAGCGACGGTGCCGTTGCTTCGAAGCGCGCACGCTGCAACGCTATCAATCGCAATGTCGACCACGTCGGTGAGCGTTGCCACAACTTGCGGTGCAGCGATGTTGCCATGGAAGCTCCAATGCAGTGCTTTGCCGTTGGCGCGCCATGCATAGGCTACTTTCATACCGACGTTGACACCAACGATATTATCGAGGCCAGCAATTCGCACCACTGATGCGGCCTGCAGCGGCCCCACTGATGCGTCGCCCCAACAAGCAACACCATGATCGCTCGTGACCGCGCACGAATAGCGCTGGCCCGAGGCTAATGAGTGTTTGTCAGCGAAGCCCGGTGGCGCACTCACGGCGAGCGCCGGTGCGTCGCTGCCAAGCAACGGTGCTGCCGCAGGCGCATCCAAAGCGATGGCGCGCGGCGCTTCATTGGCTGCTGTGACAATAGGTTTCGGCGCGTGACATGCGATTGCAACCGCGCATGCGCTGGCCAGTACAGTGCGTGTTAAACGTTCGGCCGCAGGCGTGACTATCATGGCAGTAGCTTTCCGTAGAGCAGCGACGGCACACTACAACGCCTCGGAGAGCAAAGGGCCTACAAACACTAGCGACGCTGTAGTTTTCACAGTAGATACGAGCAGGCATGTTGTTCGCATTCAAGTCGGCATCTCGCATTGCGCTCGTCCTGATTGCCGGCTTGGCAGTCGGCTGCAGCAAACCGAAACCGACCATGAATACGCCAAGCGTGCAGCCAGTGAGCCCTGCCGTTGTTGCGGACCAAACACCGCGACCCATAACGCCAGGCCCGGCGGCTGCCAGCAAAGGCGTCAACGTCCCAGCCCGCCGCACCGACGGGGCGCGCGCGATGGTCAGTATGAATCTCGATGGCAATGAACGCAGTGCGCTCTCGCCAAACGGTCGGTTGCTTGCATTGGCCGGTGGCGCGGGCGGCGTGCAGCTGATCAGCGTCGATACCGGCGCAGGCGTTGCCTGGCGCCAGGACCTTGCGTGTATCGAACCAGAGCCAGGCTTTGTCGGTGCGTGCAAAGGGTTCGCAACATTCTCTACCGATGGCGCGCATCTTTGGGTGTTTTCACGGATGGAGCAGCGGTTGCGCCGGCTTGCTGTACCATCGCTCGCCACCGAGGTTGAAGTCGAAGCCGACGGCGTCTTTGCGTTACAAGCACTCAGCGACGGTCGCGTGGTTGCGCTGCGCAACAAAGATACTCTTGTCGTGGACCGCGCCGGCCTTACCCAAATATTTTACCCGCACCAAACTTCCGCGATTGCGGTGTCCCTCGACGGCAAACAGATCGCGCTCGACGACGACAACACCACTCGTATCTACGAGGTGGCGACGCACCAGGCTATCGCAACGGCGCCGCAAAAAGGCTGGCCTGACAAGCTGCGTTTTCTGCCTGATGGCAAAAGCTGGGTCGCCGGCTTTCCTAACGGAAACGGCCATGCCACTGTCGTTACGTGGCGCGCGGGCGAAACCACGGGCCGCGTGCTTGCCACGTCAGCCGACACTGACAAAACGCCGAAGGGCGATGTTGTAACCGGATGGCTGCTGCCCCCGCCGTTTACCCACGCTTGGGTTACGATATATTCGAATCGAACATCCCGAGCAAGTTTGGTCAAGGTCGCCATTGTCGACGGTAGCCGCACATTTGTGAGTGAATCTGGCGCAGCAACGGATCTAGTTGAACGTAGCAACGATATCGTTTTACTAAACCACGAATGCACCGATCGAATCGATCGCAAAACCGGCGCGCTGTTACCAGGCGTGCAGCTTTGCGCCGCAACGCCGTCCACTGTTGGCTTTGATGGCAACGACTTGCTAACCCATATAGGAACGGACCGCATCGACCGGTTCAACGCTCAAACGGGCGCGTTCGTTTCGGCACACGTAGATATCCCGCCATTAGCGAGCTCTGCACACACCCTTGCCTTAATAGCGCGCGACCCGACGCTGCGGCAAAAAGTGCAGGCCGCCATCAAGCTGCCGAATGTGAAAGGCAGTGCTTACACCGTTTCAAATGACGGCAAGTGGCTCTTCTTAGGCGGCCGCTTAGATGGCCAAGCATCGATCATCAATCTCACAACGATGCAGGTGCGCACAGTGCGAGGATCGGTGCATCCGTCGGGCGATGGTTCCATTGTCCTGGTTTGGTCAAACGTTACTGCCAATCCATGGAAATTTGACGTCCGCACCGTCGCCGACGACAAACTGCTATCGACCATCACGGTTGATCGTCTGCCATTGCAGGTCCTGGTTTCAGAAAACGGAAGCTTGGCGGCATTCAGCGATGGCTTGGCTGCGACTGCGATTTTCGACGTCAAGACGAGCCGTAAACTCGGAGAGTTCGCTTGCGGCCCCGCGTATTACAACCAATTCGAATTCTCAACAGACGGCACGTGGCTCGCTTGTGACACAACTACCGAAACTCAGCTCATCGACATCGCTAGCAAGCAGATCTTGCATCGCTATAGCCACCCGCCGGATCGCGCGCATGCATTTTCGCTATCCGACGACAAACGGCATTTCGCGGTCAGCTCCAACACGATCCGCATCTACGATCTGTAGTTATTCTGCTCCAACCAACGCAAACAGCTCGGTCCGGCTGGCCCAGCGCGTCCCTGTCGGGTCAGGCAACAATGGTCCATCGCACGGCACTTCGGCGACCACGGCGCAGGTGCGCTCGTCGGTGATTGTGAACATGCCGTTTGCATAACTGCCGATCCAAGGATGCGCACGCACGCGATATCCGTGCTGTTGATGCAACAGTTCGTCGAGTGCATCGAGCGCGCGGGTTGCACGATCTCGCGTTTTAGCGTTGCTTTGCAGCTCGGCTGGCAATGCGACGACGCCAGCCGACGTCGGTCCGCTGGCCTCTGCTAGCAACGACGACAGGCTCGCTAAATGCCAAAGCTCGACGGTGGTTACCCCAACAACGGCGAGCGTCTCGCCGTCGCAACTCACCCGCAGTGCACACGCGTCTGGCAGTGTCGACACCAGCTCATCGCGGCCATCGAGGTGTAGCAATCGAACCGTGCGAGCCTCGGCCTCCGCTGCTTTGGCCGGCTCCGAGATATACGCGACCGCATCGCTGTCGCCGACCCAGATGAAGTGCTTCGAGGGCATGACGGCCGACGCCACCTTGACAGCTTGGCTGTCAACATCACGGATCTCCAGCTTTCCGCTGCGGTCTTTGATCGCCATCCACGTACCGTCGTCGGAAAACGTCAATTCATGCCAATGCACAAAGCGAGCGTCATTGCGATGCAAGGGCTGGCCGTTCGCGCCCCAGCGATGCGTACCTCGCATACTAGTTTCAATGAATCCACGTGGCACTACGCGGCGCCCGCGCTTAGGTGGTCCGCCTTCCAGATAGCCGCCGCTGTCACCATCTAACGATGCGATGTGCGCACCGGTGTGCGCGTTCCACATCTCCAAGCCCGTCACAAGCAAAGATCCATCGATGGAGAATTCTGCGCTTATAAAGCCACTGCGCGACCGCGGAACCCCATTGCCTGTGCTTTGGCACAATTGTTCCACCAAGAATTCTCGACACACGCCATCGTTCTTCACATTAAGCGCTGTTCCGTCGAGCGACAACGTGCACTTCCCTTTGGGCGCGGGAAAAGATGCCAGCGTTTGGCCATCAGCAGGATCAAGAAAATAGCCACGCAAACTATCGAGCACCAATACCCGGCCATCATTCTGCACCTGAACGCTCCACATCACTCGCCCCAGTTCACGACGCCAAACGATTCGCTGTGCTGCAAGATCGAGTCGAGCAACAACACCGTCGTAGTCGCAAAACCAACCAGCTACGATCACTTCGTTTGCATTCAATCGCACGATCGCATCGAACGAGTCGTCACCAGATTTCGGAAAAAGCCATCGCTCGTTCCGCTCATCGTCGATAACAGCGAAGAACCCAGTCGGCTGATTGATGTTGTCGACGCGTAATAGCGGGCGCACCATTGCCGCGATGGGTTCAGGGTCGGGATACTCCGACAACAACGCCGACTCCAACTCGTAGAGGGGCGCAGTCAGCGCTTTGAACCACGCGCCACGCTGCCAAGACGCCCACTCGGTCGCCCACGCTGCAAGCAGTGGCGTAAGCTCCGGTGTTCCCATGCACACCCGTTGCAACGCGGGCAACGCAAGTTCGGGCCGGTTTTGCAAAGTATATGCAGCTCGACGCAACGCACGTGCGAGTTGCCGGCCCACTCCCGCATCACGCTCAACCATCGCGATTAATTGATCCACATCGCCTTGGCGCAACGCCGCCTCGATTTCAGCAAGGGTCATTTTGCAATACTACCGCGCTCGCCGTTCGTCGGGCCAGCTGCGATGAACCACTGTTGCGTTTTTCAACACGTTGGGGTGTTCGCCGCCTAGCATGTAACAATGCTGTGCGATGCACGTGCGCGAACTGTACGTTACCGTCGACGAACTGCAAACTGTGAGCATCACTCAAGAGAAAACTCGCGACAACTTCGCACGGCGGTTTCCTTGCGCATCAGCGCATTCATTCAATTGGTCGGTTTTGAGCGCATGCAGTGTTGCGAACGATGAGCTTGGCCTTCTGTTTGCAATTTGTGTTGGCATGATGCGATCAACATTTCAAACACCGCTTGTTGCCTTCTTCACCACCGCGCTCGCTACAGCCGCGAGTTGCGGGATATCGAGCACACCAGCACCAGATGACGAAGATCTTGGCGAGCCTGGCCCGACGAATGGCGAACCAGCCTCGCGCTTGGGATCGCAGGTCGGCCCTAACGGCACAACCTTTAGTGTCTGGGCTCCCAACGCGGATCATGTATTCGTCACAGGTTCATTCAACCAATGGAACGACAGCGCCAACGAACTAACCAAAGGCGCCGGAGGCGTTTTCACGGGCGATGTTCGCGGAGCGAAAGCCGGGGACGAATACCGTTACGTCATTCATCGCGGCGCAACCATAGTCAAACGCGCCGATCCACGCGCAACGCGCATGACCAACTCCGTCGGCAATAGCGTCATTACCGATTCTGCTGCGTACATTTGGAGAACGACCAACTATCAAACGCCTACTTTCAATAGTGCCGTCGTCTACGAACTGCATCTTGGCTCCTTCGCCGACGAACCAGGTGGCAAGCCGGGCACGTGGCAAAGCGCCACTGCCAAACTCGACTACCTCAAGAATCTAGGCATCAACATGATCGAGTTGATGCCACCGTCGGAATTCGCAGGCGATTTCTCGTGGGGCTACAACGCATCGTATCCATTTGCACCCGAAAGTGCGTATGGCACACCCGACGAAATGAAGCGCTTTATCGACGAAGCGCACGCGCGTGGCATCGGCGTGCTCATCGACGTGGTGCACAACCACTATGGGCCAACTGACCTGCCAATGTGGTGCTTCGACTCGCAATGTTACGGCGCTGGTGGCAGCTATTTCTACACCGACGATCGGCTCGAAAGCGGCTGGGGCCCACGTCCGGACTTCGGACGCCAAGAAGTTCGCGACTTCATCGTTGATAGTGCACGCATGTGGCTTGAAGAATACCGAGCCGACGGGCTTCGCTGGGATTCCACCGTCAATATCCGCACCGCTGCTGGCCGCAACAACGCCGACGGGTGGCGCACCATGCAACGCGCCAATGAATGGGTGCGCAAATTCCAGCCGTACAAGCTTATGATCGCCGAAGATTTGCAAGGCAACGAGTGGTTGGTCAAAGACGTGGGCGCTGGTGGTGCCGGTTTTGGATCGCAGTGGGACGCTGGCTTCTTCCATCCCGTCGACGACACGCTCATCCAACAAAACGACGCTGGCCGCAACATGTTTGCAATCAAGGGCGCGATTGAAAACCGCTATGCTGGCCGCGCATCGGCACGCGTCATCTATACTGAGTCGCACGACGAAGTTGCCAACGGCAAACAACGTATTCCCGAAATGATCTGGCCCGGCAATCCAGCCAGCACACCGTCGAAGCAGCGCTCTACCCTCGGTGCGGCACTGGTGTTTACTGCGCCAGGCATTCCAATGCTATTTCAAGGCCAAGAGTTTCTTGAATCAGGCTGGTTCCGCGACGACGTTCCGCTTGATTGGAGCAAAACCACCAAATTCGCTGGCATCGTAGCGCTCTACCGCGACTTGATCGCGCTGCGTAAAAACGCAGGCGGCAGTACCCGTGGATTGCAAGGCAACAACGTCAACGTCTTCCACGTGAACAACCAAAACAAACTGATCGCCTTCCATCGTTGGGCGCAAGGCGGCGCTGGCGACGACGTCATCGTGATTCTAAACTTCAGCAACCGCGCGTTTACCCAATACGACATCGGGCTGCCACGCAGCGGCATTTGGAAAGTGCGTTTCAACTCAGCGTCAAAACGTTACGACGCCGGATTCGACGGTACCGCGGCCAACGACGTCACTGCGCAAGCAGGCAACCGCGACGGCCTTGGGTTTCATGGCACGATTGGCGTCGGCGCGTACAGCGCAGTGATTTTGTCGCAATAGCCTACTGATTGATCTTGAATGTCGCGGTCCAACGAACATTTTGGCCAAACGGGTAGTTGATTGAGCGAAAGTCGCCGCCAGTATTTACGCCTTCCAAGCGGGTGATTCGCGCAATGTACTTGCCGCCTCCGGCAAACCAACCAACATCAAGCGACACTTCGCTGTTGCGCGTCACGATGCGATGCACAAGTTCTATACCGTCAACATTCACGCGACGGAAGACATCAACGACCGACAGGCTTGGCGTTGCCGCGCTAGTCCAGTGAAGCCGCACCGACGGCGCGCCGCCTGCACTGATCGTTCGCACGGTCAACGCAGCCTTCGCATCCACTTCAGTCGTCCCAATGATTGGCTCCTCAACGCTGGCGGGCAGCGGCGGCACCGTGCGCGGAATGCACGTGCCGGAGGTTGGCAACAGATCATAGTATCGATAGTCATTGAACAGCAGCAGGTTGTTGACGCCCTCGGGATCGTTGTAGCCACGCACCGATGCCAACGCTAACAACGGGCGATGCCCCTTGTGTGGGTTGCCGAACGCGATCTGCGCTGCGTTAAGGTCCTCGGTATAGCCGTTCACCAGTGCCAAGCCACCATCACCACCGATCTCGGGCGCGGGCGTCGCATTGATGCTCCATGCACTGAAAATTCTTTCGCTCGCAACCGCCTGGACGGGCGTGGTGCCCGCCAACTTCTGCGCATCCTTGTACGCTGGGTACGTTGCGATAATGCAGTTGGGTTCGATAGTCATCGGATCTGTAAACACAGTGCCGAAGCTCGGCGGTGGCGCGGTCGGCATATCGACGGGCTGCACAGCTTGAAACCCTTCCATCCGATACATCGCCGGCGTATTTGGGTTGGTGCCCGCCGGGACCGTTGCCCATTTTTCCAGCAGCAAGGTGTCGCCTTTGCTCGTTTCGATTAACCCCAAGGGTGGCGCGAGATGGCCGGCTTCCATCTGCGTATCAGGCGTTTGCCATTTTTGAGCGGGCTGCGCCTCGTAGCCAGCGCCATTCAATACTGGCGTCACAAGGGTAAACGTCCAAATACCGGTTGATGCAAGGTATACATTGTTTACATTTGCGGTTACTGGCACCGGAGCGCCACTTACCAACACCGGTACCTGCGATGCTGCATTGATCTGGTCGGCGCGCCCAAGCGCAGCAGCAACTTTGAGTTCCAGCATCGGCTCAGTGCTATCGTAGTCGGTCGTCTGCGGCGCGCGATTCCAAAGGTCCGCGTGTTCCACGACGCGCAGCCGATACGGTGTACTGCCATCTACTTCTAAGATAAAGCCATCCGCTGTCGGCCACTTCACCGGCACAAAACCTTGGCCACGGTTGATGGTGATATCAACATCTGCTGAACCAAGATTCTGCCAAGTTGTTGTAACGAATGGTGCAGTCGGAGTCGCACGCACAAAGGCCCGAGCGATATGGCTCATTGGCACAGCATTTGGGCTGTCCTGCTCCAGTCTTGCGTCTTTTGATGGGTCTTCGCTTGCCGAAAAAAACAGATTACAGCCGGTGGCTCCCCCAACCAGCAGCCCAGGCAACAACAGATGGCCCAACTTCATAACGCTATTGTAGCCCAGGTCAACAGGCAAAGGCGGAGCCTGCAGGCAACGCAGGCAGGGCGCAGGCGCAAAACCTTCCCTCAAGCTCTCACTTTTTCGTAGCCGCGGCGGTTTTCCTTGCGAAATTTTCGTCGCTAACAGTCCGCCCATCGGTTGCGCTCGGCGGCCGCGGCATTTGCCCTTGACGTCCACTTTTTCCTCGACGGAGACATCATGGAATACGGACTAGCGTTGTTACTGATTGCAGGCGGCTTGCTCGGTGCATCGGGCCTTATCATTTCGAAAAAGCCTGACGCCAAAGAACTGCTCAACAAATTGGTGCCGTATCAAGCCGGTATCGGTGTTGGCTTGTTGGCCTTGGGGGTTTGGAACCTACTGCGGACGCTGAGCTTGATGTCCACGCTCTTCAAGTTTGCAAAACTCTTCGCAATCGCGTTCTACGGATCGTGCTTGGTTGCGATCGCGTTGGGCTTCTTCTTCGGCATGCCATTGATTGCCAAGTGGATCCCAGGCGATTCGCCAGCTGAAGAAAAAGCCGAATCCATGGCGAAGAAACTCGCACCGTTCCAAACCATCCTAGGCATTGCAGGTTTGGTTTGCGGCACGTTGTTGCTTTTGTACCGCCTCGGCATTCTCAAAGTCGTCTAAGCAGCGAGCTGGCCTACGTTGCCGGCTCTAGCAGCAACTGCCGATCACGCTCGACGGAAACCAAGCCGTCTTTGGTGATCTCAAATTCACCGCGCTGCAGTTTGCGATTCTTGCAAAGTGCAAGCATTGCACCGACGAGCGGCGCAAGCGTGTACGTGCTCGGCACCGGATAGTATTTGCCGTAGTCGAGATACGTAACGGCGACTTCCGTCGCAGTGCGCTTGAACGCGTAGGACATCGACCAATAGCTACGCGGCGTATGAACTTTTGACAGCCCGTCGCGGATCATCGTGCGTGCGACCGCATGCAATTGTTTGCGCAAGCGTTCGCTCGACGCTGAAACCGTTGCGGGCTGCAGCGCTGAGTGCGCGGCACACCACACGCCAAATTGTTTTTGCAGCGTGGTGAGCGAAGGCAATGCCCGCCCTCCGCCACGGCGCGACCACGCTGGCTGATCGGCTTCGTCGAGATCATCAACTTTCGTTTTGTGTTGCGCGCAGCGGCGCAAAAAATCATCAAAATTCGCGGCCACCACCCGCCGCCCACCTTCTGAATCAAAGTGCACTACCGCCGGGACACGTGCGGTAGCAAACCAAAAGGCCACCACGCCACCATCGCCAAGCCGCATAAACGGAACGAGCGTCGTTGCCGCAGCTTTGGTCAATTCAAAGTCCTGTGGTGCTCGCCAACGCAGCTCAAACCAGCCGTGCACATTCGGATCTTGCGCGCCCGCCGCCGCCACAAACCCTGCAAATTTCGCTGGCAGCACCGCGCCTTCGGGCACACGCCGCAGCACGCTTGCCTCATCAATCTTGCGTTTCATGCCGCCATCATACCGGTTGCGTAACGAGCGTGACCAGTTCCCGAGTTAAAGTGCAACGCGCCGGGTCATTGCGAGTGGGCCAGCCATGCTTTCACCCGAAAACGCGTAGACAATGTAGTTCTGCGCGACGCGCGGCGCTGTCGGCATGCCGCCGAGCTCGATGCTAAATTGGCCGGTGCAGACATCGCCCTTGCGACTCAAGCTCGGCACTTGCAATGCCAAGGTATGCACGCTGCCGTCGGTGGCTCCAACCAGCAGCAACCAAACGGCAACGACTGCAACCGGCTTGGTCTTGTCGCCAGCTTTCACCCATTCATGGGCCGCAGGCCGCAACCGAAACGCGCCGCGCAACTGCCACCCAAGATCGTTAGCTTGGTCGCGTGCGCCATCGATAACCAGCCCGGGCTGCGCTGGCACAGGCAACGAGTCAGCCAGTGGTTGATAATTCGGCAGTGGTGTCGGACTCACCACGGGTGTGGCTTTGGCTGCGATGCTTGGCGGAACACTCGGGCACGCTGGCGACTGACACAACTCAACGGCAACCCGATTTGATACTTGATTGCGCAATACTGCAGTCAATAATAAGCGGCCAGGTTTCCACGCGAGGCCAAACGCATTGCGTAGCTCAAGCGTTTCAGTTGATGCCATGTTGCCTTCGGGCATTTGCGTCGGATGCTTGGCCGACGGTGGCACCGGATCTTCATCAGGATCAAGGCTCCGGCTGGTGGCTAGCATCATGCGGTTTGCCGTCACATCCATGGCGACCACCATCCCGGCGTCTTTGAAATGCAGCGATGATACATCGCGAATCTTGCCAATCTGGTACACGCCAGCCGGCAACGTGGTGCGCCGGTCGAGCAAGACCCGGCGAGGCGCATCGATCAAGAGGCCTTCATAGTGACCAACAAGCTCGGTAGCTAGCGGATCCGCGCCGCGCTGGGGAGAGGTCCAAAACGTATCATCGGGGAGCTTGTAAGGTGTGATGTCCATCGGCTTCAACTTGGTGTCAGTGACCGCAGCTGCAACGGCCGGCTTAGGCCGCGACTGCGGTGCTCGTTCGGCCTGCGCGGGCAGCGTTCCTGCAACGCCGAGCGCTAACAAGAGCGTAGTAATCGTTCGCGTTCTCGACGGCATCCCTCAGCATAAGCGAGCAACCTGCCAACCGCAAATGTAACTTGAGGTGCTGTGGATCGGCCATGTAAGTGGGGGCGCCAAGGTGCTATATGACGCCCATGTCAACATTGAGTTTGCGATCCGTGGCCATCGCCAGCGTAACTATAATGATGTTGCAAGTCGCCCGTGGAGCGGCAGAGACAGTGGCGCCAGGGACACGAGTCGTGGTTCGACAAAACCAAGTGTTGTTTGCGACCAAAGCTGCAGCGACGGGTGCAACGCCTAGCGTGCCACAACCTAACGACCAAACGATGAGCCTCGAAGTTGTCGCCGACCATGGCGATGTGCTTGAAGTGCGCACCGTCGGTGACCCCAACGAGTGCATACCTGGCTACAGCTTGGGTGGTTACACGCCACAGCTTATTGTTCGGGTGTTTGTTGCGAAACGCGACGTATTGCCCCGGCTGCGCCAACCTCAAGTTCGCACGTTTCCTGATCACACGGGCTTCGCGTTGACAGCGGGCGCACCGATGTTACCCGTGAAAGGTGGGTTCGCGGTGATGGGGCTCGATGCACTGCCGCCGCCACTGTTTGACAGCGCTGCCGTGACGCTCGGCATCGTGCCAAGCGGCAAAGTGCCAGCCTTGCCGGCCGAAGGACAACCATTGGTTTGCAGCCACAACGGAGTGATAACCGAGGCACAAGCAGAGCAACAACGCAAGCAAGAGGAAAAGCTGCGTATGGAAGAATGCCAACGCAAGGCCGCAGCGACGGCAGCGGCAGCGACGGCGCCAAAGCGGCGCAAAAATACTAACAAGGCTCCGTTGTCTGACGAGGCGGCAGTGGAAGCTTTTGCCGATATCTTGTCGTCCGATGACCGCTGCAGCCCTGGTGGCTGGGCAACGCAAGGCTCGTTCGTTGATTATCCAGAGTATTGCGCACTGCCAACGGTGCTTCAGGTTGGCGGGGTCGATTCCCATCACACAACTTTGCTTCAATATGGCCAACTACCACGGGAGCTAGATGGCGTTCGCACCGCGGAGGTAAGCCTGCGCTGTGTCACGTTGCGCGTTAGCTTGCCAACAGTCGCCACGCCCTATAGAGGCGGAATTGGTTCGCTAACATCACGATATGGCCACGGCCGACAGGACGTTGAAGAGCCACCGTATGAAGCGTGGGGTGTATTCACGTGGCCTGATGGCAGCCCTGCGGGTACGATCGCTGGTAAAGGTCGCTTACAGTTATCAGCTGAAAGCGTGCAAAAACAGAAGGACGCGCTGTGCACGAAACTGCGCAACATGGCGGAGCCAATTTGCTTCGGCAAAAAGAACTTTCGCCAACTGCCCAAACCTTAAGCCTTCGAGCTGCCCTCGGCGTCGCTCGCGCGCTTGCTAACAAACCATTGTGTCGTTGCGTCATCGACAGGAAAGAATAGCTCGACGGACAGCTCCTGCGCCGTGACGTCGAGGGGCGTGCCAATCGTCGAGAGTAACGAAAAAACGCGCAGGTCGGCCTGGCCGCGCCGAAGGTGGACCTGCGCGATCGACGCATCGGGCGATGGTGCAGCGCTCGGTAACGCCCCAACATCAGGGTACATTTTGACTTCGGCAAGCAGTGCAGCGCGCTCCGCGTCGAGTGGAAAGTGCGCCAACTCGCGCTCAAGCCGATCCATCGCAAGCGCTGCAACAGCAGGCCAATTGACAATCCACGGCCGTAAGCCAGCCGGGTGCAGCGTTGCCCTGACCAGATTGGTTGCGATGTGCGGTTCGCGTCCTTCCCCGTCGAGAAATGCTTCCAAAAGATGACCAGCGCCGCGGTTTGCACGCAACACATTCCAGGCGCGGTCGAGCAACACAGCACCAAAGGGTTCTTGTTGAGCCAACAACAGATCGACCGCGCGATTCACCGGCGCAAGCAACGGGCTCGCTAACTCGCTGGCTGGAAATTCAGGTGCAAAGCCGGCACTGCCAAGTAACGTATTGCGTTCACGCAAGGTGAGTTCCAGCGCACGCGCTAAGCTCAATACCATCGGACGACTTGGATTCGACTTGCCGTTTTCCAAACAACTCAAATGGCGTGTTGAGGTCTGCGCTTCGAACGCCAGTTGCTCTTGCGTCAGTCGACGCAACGCGCGCCAACGCTTGAGCAGAAACGGGAAGGCGTCCATGCCCGATTGTAGCGTCGGTCATGCTGAAAGTCATGACCTGCCAGGTCATGGCATCAACCGACGAAGTGCCGTACCCCAGGCCATATGCAGCTCGTCGCCGTGCTCCCCATATTCGCTGGAATCTTGTTCGTAGGTTTTGCACTGGCCAATACGCGGCCCGCGATCATGCGACATGCGTGGCTCGTGCCGGCCTGCGCTGCAGCATTGTTCTTTGCATTCAGCGTGAGCGCCGTTGTCGTCGAGGGCCCCACCGGCTTTTGGATCGATCATACCCGCGATCTTTGGGGCAATCAGATTTGGTTCGACTTGTTGCTGAGCACCAGCATTGGCTGGGCACTCATCGTTCCGCAAGCAACGGCCGCAGGCATGCGCCCGTTGTTGTGGTTGCCCGTCGTTGCAGGCACTGGCTCGATTGGATTTCTTGCCATGCTGGCGCGCCTGCTCTACTTGCGAGAGCAGCGTCAAAACTAATTACCGTAGTCGAAACGAGTGCGCGTGCGATCGGAGGCGTCGGTTACGTCGGCAATGCCATCGTAGGTTCCGTAGCCTGCCACGCTGGCAGCGCTTTGATGGCAGAGAACCAGCGCTGCAGATTTACAAAATCGGTCACTGGCAACTTGGCGCGTTCGGTTGCCATAAGCGGCGCAGCAATCGCAAAATCAGCGATGGTCAAGGTGTCGCCGGCAACCCACGTATGTTTGCCGAGTTCCGCATCAAGCACGGCAGCCGCAGTGCGCAACTCTTTTTCTGCCAACGCAACCCGCGCCGGATCCGTCGGCCCCAGCTTAAAAAATGCTTTGAGCATGTTTTCAAAGTTCAACGCCGAGATCTGAGGCATCACGTGGCTCGCCGCCCAGAACATCCACTGTTGAACATGGCCGCGCGCTTTGGGTTCGCTCGGATATAGCGGCCCCGGCTTCTGATCAGCCAGATACGCCATGATCGCCCATGATTCGGTGAGCACAAAATCGCCGTCGACCAGCGTTGGCACTTTGCCGCTTGGATTCAACGCGACGTAATCTGGGGTTTTGTGCCCGCCTTTCACGAGGTCGACCACCACGACTTCAACCGGCAGTTCGAGGTGATGCACCACCAACATGGCGCGACGAGCGTTGGATGACATGGGGAATGAGTAAAGCTTCATGTTCAAGTGGTTAACACGTGCTTTTGACATCCATATGTCAGGTATTAGCAAAATTCACCGTAACCACGAAGTCCCCAACGCATCGCGGCCTATTCTGAATCGTGCGCAGCCGCTTGGCCATCTAGCTGCTTTGGCGGCGACATTTCAAATGATGTCACCCACGGCAACGCAACAAAATCGGTGATCCAACGTACGGGCATGCCGACGCCGAGGATCGTGTAGCCGCACTGCTTTCCGGCAATTACCGACGACACCAGCACGCCGAGCCGAGCCAGCGTTTCGGTTCGGCCCGGGTCCATGCAACCTTCGATCTTCGCTAGACCACGAACAATGGGGCTGGCGCCAACCGCAAGCGCTTCGCGCAACACGCTATCCGTGTAGCCGCCCTTGCACTTCGTGACCCCTGGGCTCGTTTGGCACGGGTCAAATGGCCAGTAGGAATGCGCGGGAATTGCCAAGGTAATTTGCGGCATCGCAAGTACATATGGAAGGACTGCCGAATCAAACTGCAAATCCAACCACCAGCCCTCGTCGGCAACTTCCGCTGCCGATACATCTTGCGACATATCCTCTGATTCAACCTGCACTACGGCGTGCGTCAACTGTTTGATGCGCGCCAACATTACTTCGTTGAGCGGTCCCGGGCCGTGCAGATGCCACGCCGACGGCACACCAATGGTCGGCGGCTGGCTTGCGAGTTCAGCGTGCCATCGGATCGGCACTTTTGTGAGCGCTGCCGTCGTCAAGATCACGGGTTGTGATGCAGTCGGAGCATTTGCGCCATTGGGCCCGCGTGCGTGCGTCGTTGCACAGGCACTCAAGGCCAACATGATTGCGGCGGCTGCTTGCTGCCCGCGGTTGCCGAAGATTCTCATAGGCCGATCATAACGTGCCACGCTGCGCAAAGATCTTCTAACACTTGCAAGATGAGAACATGCGGCAGCTAGAACCGCCACCATGGCGTCGCGCCGTCGACAAGCTCAGGTTCAAAGACTTGCCCGAGCCGCGGTGTGACGATGCGTTGACCGCTTATCGCAGCAAGCGTCAGCAATGTTTCCGCCGGCTCGTTCCAATCGTGTAAGCCAAGATTGAACGTACCCCAATGCACCGGCAGCAAGGTGCCACCGCCAAGCATCTCAAAAGCTTTGAGCGCGTTGGCTGGCCCCAGATGAATGCTGCCCCACGACGGATGAAACGCACCAACTTCAAGCATCACAAGATCAAACGGTCCGTAGGTTCTGCCGACCTCGACAAACTCGTCAGTCAGCCCCGTGTCGCCGGAGAAAAAGGTTTTGCGGGTTTCGGTTTGCATCACCCACGATGACCACAACGTGCGATTGCGCAGCGGACCACGGCCTGAAAAATGCTGCGACGGTGTTGCAGTGATTTTGACGCCGTTGACTTCAATGCTCTGATGCCAATCGAGCTCATGCACCAACGCTGGGTTAAAGCCAAACTTTTCAAGGTCGGCACCGACGCCAAGCGAGGTCACGATCGGCACGTTCATGCGGGCTAGCGTTGTAATTGACTCGCTACACAAGTGATCGAAGTGATCATGCGACAGGACTACGACGTCGAGCTTTGGCAGTTCGGCAAGGGTTGCAGGTACCGGATGAAATCGCTTGGGCCCTGCGAACGACAGCGGCGAAGCGCGCTTACCAAATACTGGATCCGTCAAAATGCGTTTGCCATCTTGTTCAAGCAACACGGTGCTGTGGCCAAGCCACGTGGTGCGCAACGTGCGATTCGGCGCGCTGGCCCAATGTTCGTGCGGCTTTTCGATGGGCAACGGCAGCGACGGCACGCGTTGACCTTTGCGAAAGAAAAACTCGCCCATCACAGCGAGCTTCGAGCCTTGTAACTGCGTGCCCACGCCCGACGTATTTACAAAATGGCCGTCGCGAAATTGCTTCGACGCGCGGACTCGCTCGTTGCGTAGCCCGGCACGCTGTACATCAGTTGCCATGGCGCCAGTGTAGCCCGGAAGGCTGCACCCAGCACGGCGTCGAGCCGCGTGAGTTACTCATTGACCTAAAAACTAAGCAGCGGTGGGCACCACGTACAGCGCTGCAACCTGCGGCGCGCAACGAATGAAGTTTTCGACAAGGTGGCGTAGCATCGCGCTGTGCACATCAGAGCATCGGTAGAAATTGGGCTTGGACTCGTGGTGCTCGCGGCGGGCTGCCAGCATCCAGCGCAACACGCGGCCACGCCAGCCAACAACGGTGCCTGCGCATCACTTGCGGAGCGCTTGCAGACGCTTGGCGATGACGTCCGAACAATCCACGTCAGCATCCACGACTCAAGTGATGCGTGCGCCAAAGGACAGCGCCATTTGTCCGTGGTCATCGATGGCAACATCGCACGTAAGGTCCAATGGCCCTGCGCTAGCGCCACCAACCAAATCATTGTTCGAACGCCTCCGGCCAGCCAAGACGGAGGGCAGTTCGTGGTCAGCCAAGGCGAACACACCGTTGAAGTGCGCGACGAAGACCTAGGCCACGCTGACGCCGAGACATTTTCGGTTCCGCATGTTGAGGTCGATGGCCTCGTTGGCAACTACATCGATGTCTGGATCGACAAAACAGGCGTCTCGGTCCGCGGCCCGCGCGCGATTCGCACACCTGGCCTCTGACGCGGCGAGCCGGCGCAAAGGTCCGAACGGCGGCCCGGCGACCCATTCAAGGGCAGCGGCGGCGGTCCTAGCGAAAAACGCGCGCAGCTGCATCCATTTGCGCGGTTTATGCGAAAGCCCTCTTATGCCTGCAACTGCGACTGCCGCCAGGATGGTCTTCGCCAACCAGGGTGCGATAGACTCGGCGCACGTTATGGCTGCGGCTGCGGATACGACCGTTCAAATTGCGCTTTTGCCGCATGTTGCCAATGGCGATGCTGAAGCCATCAAACAAGTTATTGCGCGTTACGGCCGCCTCATTTGGTCGATGGCTCGCCGGTTTGAACGCGCTACCGCCGAAGATGCCGTGCAAGAAATCTTCATCGACTTGTGGAAAAGTGCGGGCCGCTTTGACAGCAAGGTTGGCAAAGAAACGACGTTCGTCATGATGATTGCACGCCGCCGCTTGATCGACCGCCGACGACGGTTGCAGACCCAACCCGTGTGCGACAGCGATGATGAATTGCTGCTACTGGTCGACGGCGCGAACGCGCCACCTGATGTCGCGGTCCAAGCCAATGCTGCCGCCCGCGCAATTGAACAACTAACACCGGGACAGCGCGACGTACTATTACTTTCGATTTGTTACGGGCTCTCACATCAAGAGATCGCGGATAAGCTCGCGATGCCATTGGGCACGGTGAAAGCCCACGCGCGCCGAGGCTTGCTTGCGGTGCAAGCAGCAACCTCCGCCACCGTGGAACAGGAGCCATCGTGAAGCTCACCGATTTTGAAACGATGCGAGCGCAAGAACTGTTAATCATGCGCGCCAGCCAAGGCCTCACTGCTGCGGAAGCCGACGAACTTGCCGCGCTTGGTGTCGCCGACAATGAATCATTCGACACCGCCGGTGTAATGATTGAGCTAGCGACCAAACATGACGACGAATTGCCAACAGATTTAGCCGACAAGATCTTTGCAGCCGCGGTTGCCAAAAGCCCTACCTACAATGCTTCCGCGACGGCGCCTGCGGTGCCTGCGGTAGCTGCCGTGCTTACGGCGCCAGTACTGCAAGCCGTTACCGCGAACGACCTTGCAGCGCGCGCGGCACGTTCACCTCGCAAAACGTTGCCTACCCGCACCGCGTGGCTGGTCGGTGGTTGGGCAACTGCAGCGGCGGCGGCAGGCATTGCGGTCTGGGCGTTTGCAAGTGGGCCAAACCGCGCCGCTGGGCAAGCCAGCGCCCAAGCCAATCAAGCCGCTGTTGCGCCAAACAATCCAGATGCGCAAACGATCCCGATGGCAACGAACACACCCGGCGCAGCCGGCGTCGCCGGCAGCGTGCGCTGGAATGGCAAAGCGCAACAAGGCGTGCTCGAACTACGCGGGCTGCCTGCCAATGAAGCAGGCAATCAACGCTACCAACTTTGGATCTTTGATCGGCAACGCGACGACAAATTCCCCGTCGACGCGGGGCTGTTTGATGCCAGCAGCGGCAACACCGTGGTGCCCTTTTCACCACGCGTGAAAGTCAGCGACGCGCGGCAATTTATGGTTACGCTCGAAGCCGCCGCCGGCGCGGTGGTATCCGATCGCTCGCACGTGATTGTCGTTAGTGAGTAGCGTTAGAAACCGCCGCTGAAGCTGACGCCAACACTTTCTGAACCAATTACCGGGCTCACAACTTTCGGGCTTAGCCCTGGCGATGATTCGTCGAACCAATAGAGCCCAACTCCAATCGCGCCAATCACCGCGGCCGAAACACCGACGCCGATCGCAATATTGGTGCGGCGATCAATATCCGCGACGCGCTGATTGTAGGCTTGTAAATCCGCAGCACTCGCCTCGCCGCGTTGGCGTTTGGCATCCAAGGATTTTGCATCGTCGTGTGCAACCCATGCTGCGGTTGCAAAGCCAATGCTGCCAAGCCCGACGGTGGCGGCGCCCAACAACACATACTGCGCAGCGCGGCGCTGAGCGGTTACCTGCAGCGGCGCGTCGAGCCGAAACGCTTGGTCACGCTGCAAATTGATCTCTTGATTAAACGGCTCGCGCCCACGCCGGGTCACGCTGACATAGTGGTTGCCCGCGACCACGCTCATTTGCGGCCGTGGCAAGCCACCAATGCGTCGCCCGTCGATAAACAGGGTTGCACCGGCTTCGGTATGAACATCGAGCCGCGCTGGTTTGGGGCGTAGCGCCATGTCGATCGGCACAAATCGCCCTTCAGCAATCACGACTCGGCGGCGTTCAAGTTCATAGCCTGGCGCAGCCAAGGTGATTTCGTGCGCACCTGGCGTAACACTTACCGGATCCCACAACTGAACGGCTGCACCGTCAACCGTGACATCCGCCTTTTCAACTTCAGCACCAACCACAAGCTCAGTTTTGATTGGCGGTGAGTAGGGTTGCAGCTCGCCGCGCGCTTTAAGTTCGCGCAGCAGTGGTTCAATTTCACCGAGCCGATCGATGGCGTCGTTGGCACGTGGGCCTTTGGGCAACTTGGTGAGATACGCTTGATACAGTTGCACTGCGCGCGCTAGCCGCCATGGCTGTTTGTCGAAGTAATACTGACGACGATTCGCTTGCGCGATCGAAAAAGCGGTTTCCGGCCGCGGGTCAAATTCATACGCTTGCTCAAATGATTTTGCAGCAACGTCGAACTGGTTCGCTTTAAACGCTTGCGCGCCAACGCGAAACGCCGCCTGCGCAGCCGCGACATCAACAGCCTGCGCATGCGCAGTCGCCGCAACCAGCAAGCTGGCAGTACTGAGAGTTGTGGTGGCAATTGAGTAGCGCATCAGCAGCCTGGCGTGGTGCCTACCATATCTTCAGAACACTGCAAAAGCACGGTCAACTCGCGCCCTTGGCGAACCGCAACATCGACGAGGCCATCGCCATTAAAGTCGCCAGTGAGGTGTTGCGCTCCTCGACTTACCGTTGCAATGACAGTTTGCTCGGCGGGCTTTGCACCACCCGTGGCATTGGTGCTGTAGCGCGCGACCAAGATTTGGGTGTTGGTCGCGCTATCACAACTCCACGACACCGCAGTGCCAGCGTTGGGGCTCTGTTGCCAAATTTGGGGTGCGCGACAACCGGCGGGTAGCTCAAGTTCGACGCCGGTGAGCGTTTTGTTGGCCGTCGCTTCGTCGAGGCGAGCCGCTTGGCCAAGCCACCACGACGTGCCACGCTGAGCGATGCTGATGGCCCGTTCCGAACTGCCGCGAACCAGCCCAACCTTTGTGGGTTGCCAGCTGCTGCCGGGCACCGCGAGGCACGCGCTGCGTATCAACGCCGTGGCGGTGAACCGCGCGCTTGGGACCGCAACCGTCAACGCCGGCCCCGTGCAGCCTTCCGCCACCGGCGATAACCCGATCACTTCGTCGGGCCCGTTGTTACCTACCGACAAGTCGGTCACGAGGTCGCCGACTTGCCAGGCATCGTTGATAAAGTCGAGTTTGCTATTGTCAACTTCGTCAACCGCACCAACCGAAAGTTGCGCGTCGTTGGTACCACGCAACCACCAAAAGAACGACTTGCCAGGCTGCGCCGGATTGCGTGCGTAGGCCATCACGTCTACGCCGGAGTTTTGGCCACCAACGAACTCGCCAGCAACCAACGCATATGGAACATCGAGTTTGCCGCGGCCGCCGTCGAGCGCAAACGGTGCCGACAAGTCGCGTGCGGAATCGCCAAGATACACCGCGACACCGGTGGTCTCGCCTCGCCGCTTCGACACCGCAATGTCATCAATGCCATCTGCCGGTTGGCTCATGTCGGTTGCAGCGATGCCCGCCACCTCGTCAGAGGTAACGAGTTCCGATGCCACAAAGGCATCCGGCTGCGGCGCACCGTACACCACGTGCACGCCAGCAGCGCCGCCGACCGTGGCGGAGCGCGTTGCATATGCCAGATCGCCAAAGCCGTCTCCGTCAAAATCACCGACGGTGACATCGGTGACAATGTCGACGGTATCAATCACGAACGGCAACGGCGGCAAGTTGGTGCGCCCCAGTTCAATCTCGACATTATCAAAGCCGGTTCGAAACCCGATCCGGTCGATCCGCCCATCGCGATTAAGGTCAATCGCTCTACACATCGCCCAGCCAGCGGTCGCCGCGCACTCGCGTGCCGCGTCGCTTGGCAACGTTGCCGCACTCGTATATGGAATCGACTCCAACGCACGGCCATTGGACACCAAGGTAAAAATGCCTTCCGCCGTCGGAAAAACAACGTCAAGCCCCCCCACACCGTCGATCTGGCCGATCGCGGCCGGTCCGGTTGGCGGACGAATTCGCTTTTCATAGCTGGTTGTTAGCGGATCACGCACCGCGCCAAAGCGCACGCGGATAGATTCGCCAACGCCGATGACATCATCTCTGCGGTCGCCATCAACGTCGCCAACAACGATGCTATCAGCTGGCATTTCAAAACGCTGCGCCGCCGCTACGTCGATGAAAGCGCCGGTCGGTGCGATACACGCGCCATCCGCAGAGCAGCCGAGCGCCCCTGGGCAGTCGACCACGCCAGCTTCACAACGCAACCGGCAGGCAAATGCACCGTCGGCAATGCAATCGGCTTGGCCGTCGCACTGTTCGCCTGGCTCGGTGACCAAGTTGCCACAGACGCCAGTCGCGACCGCGTTGTAATCGCCGCAGCCGACGCACAATGCAAACGATAGCCAGAGCATCATTGAAGGTTTCATGTTGCCTCTTTAGGGAGCAGTTGAGCCGTACGGATCTTCGTAGGAATCTTTGTCGCGATTATCGGTGGCGGGTTTTGCGACGGTAGGGGTTGGCGTTTTGGGCAGCGCTGCTGGCTTGGTTTTCGCAGTTGGCGCTGGCTGCACCGACGGCACATCCACGGGCGCTGGCTGCACCAACGGCACGCTGGCGGCGTCTGTTCGAACCGGCGGCGCCGCCGTGGGCCGCTGGTCAACGCTAACGCTCGCCGACCCGCTTGTGGGCGCCGACAAGGGTGGCGTCTTAGCGTTGGGCTGCAGCGCCCAATACCCTGCAGCCGCAACGACGGCGGTGACTCCGACGGCAAGCGCAATAACTCGACGCTTTGCGGTTGGGCGCGTCGGCACTTGCTGGCGGCTTGCGGCTTG
>JAKQOD010000817.1 GCA_029565465.1 Deltaproteobacteria bacterium | reverse complement strand
GAGAAACTCGCGCATCGATTGTTCGTCGTCGACAACCAGGACTGTGCCCATGGTTGCAGTGTACCTGCAATCACGATTTCTTCTGTGCGCACACGACCAAAAAGCCACCGAGTTCGCGAGTCAGTGGCAAATCGGCGAGCCGATCTTCGACTGCACGCAGCGCCGTGCCGACGAACGGAATCTTGTGTGCAGCAGCGACCGGGGTAATGACGCGAATGCCGCGCGACGTCACCCACGTAAGTTCCGGTGGCAGATAACTACGAATCGCTGCAGCGTCATCGTAGCGGGTGTAGACAGCTTCGTCGTTGGTCTGCTCGCTGACCGCCGAGGCTGGCTTGAGCGCTTTGACCAAGCGACGCAGCGACCGCGCGTTGTAGAACTCGGCCAACACCCAGCCGCCTGGGCGCACCACCCGCGCCATTTCGGCTAACGCGGTTTTGATATCGGGGATGTGCGCCAACACTTTGAATGAGTAGGCAACGTCGACCGACGCACTTGCGATCGGCAGTGCCGTTGCAGATGCTTGTGCGACCGGCAAACCGCGTGCGGCTGCCTTCGCTAGCATGCCCGCCGACAAATCGATGCCTGATGCAGTGCGTGCGAACTGCGCGACTTTTTCAAGCACCAGGCCGGTGCCACAGCGGACTTCCAGCACATCGCGGCCAGCGCCGTAGCGCTCGACGATGCCGACTTCGAGCTCGTCGAGCATACGATGATATGGCTCATGCCGCTCGCGCTCGTACCAGCCAGCGAAATCGTCGTAGTAAGTGCGATTGTCTAAGCGTGCCATAGGGCTCGCTTAGTAGCACAGCGTAGCAATGCGTGGAATGGCCACGCCACACGCAAGGCCGACGCCCTACAGCTTAGCGAGCAGTTCTTTTTTCTTCGCGTCGAATTCGTCGTTGGTCAAAATGCCAGCGGCTTTGAGATCCCCCAATTGTTTGAGGGTGTTCATGATTTGCTCGCGGGTTTCCGCTGGTGGTGCGGCTGCAGGCGCTGCTGCCGCAGCTTGTGGCGCCATCATTTGTGGTGCCATTTGCGCCATCCCAAAGCCCATGCCCAACGCCGCGCCTGCCATCGGCAAGCCAGCGCCGCCGCCGTTCTTCATGCCTTCCGCAGCGCCCATCATCATTTCGACTTGAGCGTACTGCGCCATACCGGCCATGCCACCGGGGCCAGATGCCGCGGCATTTTGGTACGCCATCCGATCGACCAGCTTGTCGAGACGTTCTTTGTCGGCTTGATCCATCGAGATCGAAAAGTCACCGAAGCGAATCACTTCGACGCCGTACGATTCGATGTTCTTGCGCACGCCTTGCAGCGTTGCAGCTTCGATTTCGTCGGTGTAAGCACCCGACGTTACTTTGAGCATTGGCCAGTCTTGTTTGACGATCAGTTCGGCGATGCCGTCCTTCATCGTCTTTTGCACTTGGCTCTTAAACCATCCAACAAAGGCTTCGTTGTCGCTGACGGCTTGTTGCCCCACCAAGCCGATGACCAGCTTGGTCGGGTCGATCACTTTGGCGGAGAATTCGCCGTACACCATCATGCGGACGCGCATCTTGGTTTGCGGATCTTGCACGTCGCCGATGCTGGTGCCGAACTTGAGTGACGGCATTTCGCGGGTGGTGACGAAGAAAACTTCGCAAATAAAAATGTTGCCGCCGGTGAACTTGTCGACCAATTGGCCCAAGAACGGAATGTTGGAGCCGTCAAGCGTATGGCGCCCAGCCGACAACGTACCGACGTATTGGCCATTTTTGAAGAACAACGCCACTTCGTCGGAGTCGACGGTGAGTTGCGCTTTCATCGGGATGGTTTGATCGGGATGCTTATAAACCCAGAAATTCTTGGCCGAGTCAGGCCGCGCAATCGCGAGTTCTTTAACGCCACCTTTAACAAAATCGAGAATTCCCATGGTCGCTCCTTAAAACGAAAAATGCCGGCTGGATAACCAGGCCGGCCTGGTACGGAGCAAACCGTACCACACAAATTCAGAAATGGAGGTGGTTACTCAATTGGCGGTGGGCATTCGGTCAGCAACGCTGGGTTGAATGCGATCGTCCATTCGAAAATAAAGCCGTTGTCGGCGCCCCACAAGTCGGTGACTTTGATGTTCCACGCGCCATTTAACTTGGTCCCGATGAGGTCAGTAAATGGCGTTGCTGGCTTGTAGCTGGTGGCAGGCAACGTCTTAATCCCTGCGTTTGCGTTGGCGAATTCCAGCATTGGTGGGCGGGTTGCATCCATGGTCCAGCAGTAGCGGTAGCCCACACCGGGGATCGGCGCGCCGGTTTCGTCGGATTCGTTGGGTTCACCCAAGAAAACTTCCGAACCGGTTTGTCCGAGGAACTTGTTGAGTTCGACTTTTTGGCCATCGGGCGCAAGCAGGTCGATTTGCAAGTCACGAATCCAGGAGTGCTCCATCTTGGCGCAGACGTAGAGCAGATCGCCAGCGGAGGTCATGGTTTGGTTGGCACCAAAGCCAGTAAACGTCAGGCTTGATTGATACGAGGTACCGTCGCCATCTGGCAATGCGAATGGCATCCCGATTGGACGGGTAACCACACCGCACACTGGACACGCACCGACGCCAGAACAATCGGGGTCAGCACAATCCTTGATACCGTCGCAGTCGTTATCCACCATGTCGCCACAAGCGGCAGCTTCTGGGCTTGGCACACAAGGGCCACCAGGAGGCGCATCGACCACACTATTGTCCGGGGCATCGACGTTGCCGTTGTTGTTGGTACGGGACTCTGGGCCACAGGCCGCGACCAGCGCTAACCCACAAAACGAGCCCAATGCCAGACTTTTCAGCGATGCCAAAACTTGTGCCATACTATGCTCCGCGCAATGAAAACGACGTAGAACGTCCCTAGGAGTCAGGTTCGTAACGCAAATGGCACCGAAATGGAAGACTTTTGTGCCTCGCCGACAGGCCGTGGCGCGCCATGCACCCCACGCCCCCCAGGCACGAGTAACGGCCACATGAGTGTGCGCTCGCTTACCTTTGGGTTGGTAATCGTGAACGTTGTGCTACTGGCGTTAGGCGCGGTTGTTGGCCGGCCCCCTGCGGCGCCGGCGGCTACGGGCATTCGGATCGGCTTGGTCTTCGATGTCGGCGGCAAGAACGACAAGTCGTTCAACGAATCGGCATGGCGTGGCCTGGAGCGTGCACGCGCTGAGCTTGGCGTTGCCATCGAGTTTGTGGAGCCCAGCGGCGGCGCCGACCGAGAAACGGCCTTGCGCACGCTGGCGGCCAAACATTTAGATTTAGTCATCGGGGTGGGGTTCATTTTTTCGTCCGATCTCGAACGGGTCGCGGCCCAGTTCCCTGCTGTTAAGTTTGCAGGCGTTGACTACATGCCCACGAGCGAACATGGACCGCCAGCCAATCTCTTGGGCCTACGTTTCCGAGAGCATGAAGGCAGCTTCGTTGTCGGCGCGATCGCGGCCCGGTTATCGGAAACCCACAAACTGGGCTTCGTCGGCGGCATGCGAATTCCACTCATTCGCAAATTCGAAGCCGGCTTTATCGCAGGAGTGCACCATGAGTGCCCAACATGTGATGTGTTGTCGGCCTATGCTGGCAGTGAGCCCAAAGCGTTTGCGGACGCACCATTGGGTCAAGAATTGGCGTCGGCCCAATTCAGCGAAGGCGTCGACATCATTTTTCATGCCGCAGGCAAAACCGGCGATGGCGTATTCGCTGCCG
>JAKQOD010000816.1 GCA_029565465.1 Deltaproteobacteria bacterium | reverse complement strand
CCAACTGGTGCCGGCATCATCGACGACGATGAGCGCATCGCCACGATCCAACGCTGCCACTGAGCTCGGTGTCAGCACTCGCTGCGGCGCGCTTTTGGTGCCGAGTTGTGCCAAGCGTGTTTCGAGCGTGCCTTTTTCGAGTTCGGCCACGGCTGCAAACGTTTTGGCTCGGGCTACGGTTGGCCCGTAGATGATCACAACGGTATTTTCCCGCATGTGCATTGCGGTCGAATCGACAAACTTGACGTCGGCCGACGACTTATCGAGGGAGCCAACGCGCCAGGCGCGAAACAAATCCATGCCGCGAAGGGCCGCAGACCAGGCGTCGGTGGTTGGTTTGCGGAACTGCACGACGCCACGGGTTTGGGCCAAGTTGGCGTCCGGTGCGTTGGTCGCTTTGGGCAACAACAAGTGCGTGCCTGGAACCAGCTTGTGCGGCTCAGGTCCCAGGTTGGGATTAAGCTGGTGAATTTCTTTGTAACGTTTGCCCGATGCTAGTTGCGATGCTGCAATCGAGATGCACGAATCGCCAGGTTGCACCACGTAATCAGTGGTAGCAGGCTGCGCCAGCGCAGACGTTGTGCTGGCTAGCAAGGCTGCGGAAATCAGAAGGTATTTCGGCGCCATCGCTCCGAGTATCGGCCAGAATCAACGGTTTGACAAACCGCGCGCCATCAATATTGGTTAGTCGATCTCAATAACTTCGATGGGTTGCTGGCGGCCTGGCACCGAGGTTTTGCCCAAATCGAAATAGTCTGCGGCGTTCGGTGCTGCGTTGCGAACTTGGGCAGACGCAAGGATTTGTTGTGGTCGTGCCAAATGTTCGAGCCGCGCGGCGACGTTTACGGTGTCGCCAACGCAGGTGTATTCCATTCGTGTTTGTGAGCCAAAATTGCCCACGACGGCTTCGCCGGTGTGCACGCCGATGGCGAGGTGGACCGTCAGGCCATGCTCGGTTTCCCACACCGCGTTGGCAGCTTCGAGCCAACGCAGCATGTCTTTCGCGCATCGCACGGCGCGTTCGACATGGTCGGCTTGCGCATCCGGAGCATTCCAAAACGCCATCACACAGTCACCCATGAATTTGTCGACTGTGCCGCCATGGCGAAAGATCAATTCGGTCAGCAACGTGAACATTTGATTGAGGACCGTGACGACGACTTCCGGCGGATGCTGCTCAACCAATGCGGTAAAGGCGGCGACGTCGGCGAATATCACAGTTACATCTTGGCGCACCCCGCCGAGCTGTAGCTTGTGTTGGCGCGCGACGACACGGTCGACCAATTGCGCTGGTAGGTACCGACCTAAATCGCCACGGATCTGCTGCTCGTCGAGCAGCTTGCGCTCCCCTGCGACGATGCCGTCGGCGGCACCTCGCAGCGCATCGCCAAGCACTTCGAGTTCATCGCCGGTGTGGACATCGAGTTTGGCGTCAAAATTGCGAGCTGCGAGTTGGTCGGCAAAGCCTACCAATTGCGCGACGGGTGCGGACATCCGACGAGCAAGCAAAAAGCCGGCTAACACGCTGAGCCCTGCGGCAACGCCAACCACAACAAACACGGCGCGGCGCATGCGTTCAACCGGCGCAAATGCTTGGCGATGCGACAGCTGCGCAACCAAGAGCAGGGGCGCAGACTGCAAGGTGCGCACGCCCGCGACCATGGTGCCTTGGGGGCCTTGGTATTCGCTAACCGAAAGCGTTTGGACAGCTTCGCCGCCACTCGCCAAGTCGCCCAACGCCGTGCGGGCATTGCCGCTGAACAGCGAGGTCTGCGCTAGATCGGTGGTGCGGCCCAACAGTTCAGGGTCGGCATTCGCAACGACTTCAAGATTGCGGGTGAGCACCCACAACGCATCGGGATGGCCGTCAAAGCGCCGTTCGGCCAGTTCGGCCAACCGATCGGCCATGGCATCAAGCCGTAGCTGGGCCACCAACGTCCAGCGCTCGTGCGAGGTTTCATCGACGACGAAGGACCAGGCCAACGGTAGGCGCGCGCCGTCGTTGGTGATGACAGGTGCTCCGACCCGTTGCCCAACTGCATTCGCCAGCTCACTGCTTAGTTTCGCTGGATACTGCGCGAGGTCGCCGGGTTTGCGCAGGATATCTACGGTTTCGCCGGTGGCATCGTAGACAACAATCGATGCAATCGTTGGGCTGCCGGCAATCGATGCGCGTGCGCGCTCGGTCCGATTTGCGGGAGCGATTTTGCTATCGCTGAGCAAATCGCCAACGACTTCAAGTTGGCTTTGCCCGGTGGCGAGTTCGCGGTCACCTAATTGCGCGACTTCATCGATCGACGAGTACAGGCGTTCTTTGACTTGGTCTTCGAGGGACAAGCGAAATGAACGCAAGGCGAGCCAGCTGACCACGGCGAGCGGCACCACCACAAGCAGCAAGGCGCCGGCAGTGAGTTTGGCGCGGTAGCGACCACGCGCGCTAGCAAGCTTGAGGCGAGGCGTTTTCATCTCGTCCTCGCGGTTAAGCGCATTACGCGGCGCGCCACTTGATCCCCACCATACGGCACGGGCACGACGTCGGCGGCACCGGCTCGCAACGCTACAATAATTCCGTCCATCGTCGGTGCGTCGAGGTCGGTGATCGTGGGAATGCCGGATGCACACAGCATGCGCAGCGTGGCCTCGTCGATGCCGGGGGCCCAAATGATCGTATTGTCATGCGGCACGGCGGCAAGGCCTTGCGTTGGCCAAAGTTCGACCCGCGCGCCTGCGCTGATGAGGCTCATTTCGACCGCTTCATCAAGCTTCGCGTAACAATACACACGTACATTGCCATCGAGTTCAACCGGGGTTGCGGCCCGTGGTTTGAGTGCGAAGCCCCGCTCGCTGCGCGGCGGCAAGGGCGCTCCGCGGCTGCTTGGCGTGGTGGTCAAGTGCACCAGGGCGTCGTCAAGCACTCGCACAATGTGGCTTGGCGATGGTCGCAATGGCCCCGTCTTAGCCAGCATTTTGCCCAACAGCGAAATGATTTCAGCCGGTGCCCCGCAGGTTGGCGCGACGCGCAACAGCTCCGGCGGCGGTGAGTAGGCTTGGCGTGTCAAGACATCGCCGAGTGAACCTTCGAACACCGGCCGGTGGGCCAACAATTCGAACATCACACAACCCAAGCCGTACACGTCGCTCGCTGGGCCGATCCCGCGGCCGTGCACTTGTTCCGGTGACATGTACGCAGGGGTGCCCCCAACCACGCCTTCTTGGGTCATGCGCCCAACTGACAGGTCTTCAGAGTCCGCGACAAAAGCTAGCCCAAAGTCGACAACCCGGACCCGCCATGGGGTTGCTCCATCGGTGCCTGCGATTTTTTGCAGGAAGATGTTTTCGGGTTTGATGTCGCGATGAATCAGGCGAACATCGTGGGCTGCCGCCAGCGCGCTGGCGACGTCACGGCACAAGCGCAGTACGTCGGCCAACGGTAATGGGCCGCGATCAAGCCGGTCTCGCAGCGATTCGCCGTCGAGCAGCTCCATCACCAAATATGGCTGATCGTCGGTTTCGCCAAAATCGAGAATCTGGACAGCGGCGGGGTGGACCAGGCGGGTCGCCACTTTGGCTTCGCGGACGAAGCGCAAGCGTGCTTTCGGCCGGGTGGCGGCGCCCTGGTGCAACAGCTTTATCGCGACGTCGCGGCCGAGGTCGAGCTGGCGGGCCCGATACACCACGCCCATCGAACCCGCACCGAGTTCGGCATCACAGCGGTACTTGTTAGCAATCACGGTCCCGATCACAGACCGACTATGCATGGCTCGCGCAGCGTCCGCAATCAAGTGGGCCAGCTTGACTTCGAACGGCCTTCGCATACCTTCGGCGCGATGGCGAAAAACTCGCACGCTAGGAGCCGATCAAAGGGCCGCGCCGAGGCGCGACAGCGAGGCCGTCGCACGTCCGCTCGCAGCAAAAAGGCCAACGCCTCGCCAGCTGTAACCCGCGTGGCCGTTGCGCCGGTGCCATCAGCAACATGGTCGGTGGCTAATGTATTTGGTTGGTTTGCACTCACCGGCGTTGTCGCGCTGCTCTTGCTTGACGGATCGATCAACGCACTTGCTGACCGGTTGACCGCGCCGCGCACCCAAGGTGCTGCACCAGTGGTTGGGGGCGTCAGCCATGTCGCCGCAGCCGATGATGAACCGGACGCTTATCCGGTGGGGCCGGGGGCCTCGCACGATCCGGCCGCGGTTGTGGGTGGTGGCAGCGCCAGCGGCGCCACGCTTGATGCGGCATTGACCAACCCTTGCCTCGATGGCAGCGACGCGCCATGCAAGCGCGCTGCGCTTGATGCGTTTTTTGCGAATGCGAAAGCAGCACGGAATAAAACCTTGGGCCGCGCCTTGCGGGTTTCATTCTATGGCGATTCGGTGGTTGCTTCCGATTTGATTCCATCGGCGCTGCGGCAACTGATGTGGCAAGAGTTTGGCAACGGTGGTCCTGGGTTTGTGTATGTTGTTCCGCCCCATCGTTTTTGCAGCAACGAAGCGATCAAACGCGCATCGAGCGGGACCTGGCACGTGCACGCGGTGTCGACCACGCTTGTGCCCGATCGGTGGTTTGGCGCCGGTAACAGCAGCGCCGAATCGCAAAATGGTGGCGCTACGATCACGGTCAAAGACGGGCCCGTGCACAAACTCAAGCTGCACTACGTGGCGCAGCCCGAAGGCGGGCAGGCCGTGCTGCGCACAGAACACGGCGACGTCGGCCTTGTTGATACTAAGGCAACGACCAAAGCCGCAATGGCAAAAAGCTTTGCGGTGCCGGATGGATTTACCAACGTCAGCTTGGCGGCAAACGGCAACGTGCGAGTGTTTGGCGTTGAATTAGAAAATGAAACCGGTGCCGTGGTGGATAACCTGGGCGTCGTGAGTGTTAACGCAAAGAACTTCGCATTCAATCAAGCCGCGCATTTTGCGTCGCAATTGGCTGATCGTGGCGCTGATTTAGTGGTGGTGATGATCGGCGCCAACGAAGCCCAGTGGTTGGGCCCAGGGGATCAAGATACCAAAGACTATCAAGCCCGCTTTGCCGCGCTGCTGGCGCCAATTAAAACGATCACGCCCAACGCGAGTTGCATGGTGGTTTCGCCGACCGACCAAGCGTATGTCGTCGGTGACGGCTACGCATCGCGACCGGTCATGCCGTACCTAATCGATGCGCAGCGCAATGCAGCCAAGGCCGCAGGCTGCGCATTCTTCAGCACCTACAACTGGATGGGGGGGAAAGGCTCGGCTGCGCAATGGCTCAAAAAGGGCTACATCGGCAGCGACTTTCAGCATCTCTCCCGTAAAGGCGCAAGCAAACTTGCCGACGCGTTATTTCGCGCGATCATCACGCCAACGCGAGTGCGCTAGTGTTGCGCCGCGTCCTGCCATGCCTCGTGCTCGGCGTATGCTCGGTGGCGAGCTGCGACGGTGGATTTGCGCCGAGCGGGCCGGGCCCACAAGCGCCAAGGGTTGGGTTGCTTGACGCAATGTCGTCGAAGGACGCTGGTCCAACGACGCCGGTCGACGCGCCGGCGCCGACCGCGGAGCCAGTGCTGCAGGTGCCGGCGCAAGCCCTCGATCCGTTTTACGCCAGTTTGCAGGCCGTCGAAAATCACGCGCCTCATGCGCGCGCCGTCGTGCTTTTTTGGGGCGACTCCCACACCGCTGGCGATGCCTTGACGGGCTACGTGCGGAACGCGCTGACGTCACGTTTTGGCGATGCAGGTCGTGGCTACGTTGCCATGGGCAAGCCGCCGATGAAGCACTATTATCAGCGCGATGTACAATATGGCCGCGAAGGCAAATGGACGGCATTTGTCGGCGGCCGCAAAGGCGATGGTGAGCCACTTGGCATCGGTGGTATTCGCCTCGAAGCGCGACAAGGTGCGGCTAAGATGTGGGTCGAAACGTGCCGCGACTGTACAACTGGCAAACAAGTAAGTCGGTTCGTGGTGCACCTCTGGGATCACGCTGATGGCGCCAAGCTGCGCTATCGGATCGACGATGGGCAATGGCGCAACTACGATACCGCGTTGCGCCGCAACGAAGTTGCACATGCAACCCAACTGCTGATCGCGGCGCCGGCGCCGGGGCCGCATCGCCTCACCATCG